>JAPSLD010000199.1 GCA_031181105.1 Isoptericola sp.
TGTCGAGCGCGCCGAGCACGCGGCGCAGCTTGTAGACGATCGCGAGCTCGTCCTTCGACATGAGGATCTCCTCGCGGCGCGTGCTCGACCCGTTGACGTCGATCGCCGGGAAGATGCGCTTCTCCGCGAGCGAGCGGGACAGCCGCAGCTCCATGTTGCCCGTGCCCTTGAACTCCTCGAAGATCACCTCGTCCATCTTCGAGCCGGTCTCGACGAGCGCGGTCGCGAGGATGGTCAGCGAGCCGCCGCCCTCGATGTTGCGGGCCGCGCCGAAGAACTTCTTCGGCGGGTACAGCGCCGCGGCGTCGACACCACCGGACAGGATGCGGCCCGACGCCGGCGCGGCGAGGTTGTACGCGCGCGACAGGCGGGTGATGCCGTCCAGCAGCACGACGACGTCCTGACCGAGCTCGACGAGGCGCTTGGCGCGCTCGATCGCGAGCTCGGCGACGACCGTGTGGTCCGAGGCGTGCCGGTCGAAGGTCGAGGCGATGACCTCGCCCTTGACGGAGCGCTCGAAGTCGGTGACCTCCTCGGGCCGCTCGTCGACCAGCACGACCATGAGGTGGACCTCGGGGTTGTTGGCCGTGATGGCGTTGGCGATCTGCTGCATGATGATCGTCTTGCCGGCCTTGGGCGGCGCGACGATGAGGCCGCGCTGGCCCTTGCCGATCGGGGCGACGATGTCGATCACGCGGGGCGTCAGGCGCGTGGCCGCGGGGTTCTCGAGGCGCAGGCGCTCCTGCGGGTACAGCGGCGTGAGCTTGGTGAACTCCGGCCGCTCGCGCGCCTCCTCCGGCGACATGCCGTTGACGGAGTCGAGCCGCACGAGGGCGTTGAACTTGCCGCGCGGGCCGTTCTTGCCCCCGGCCTGCAGCGGCTCGTCGCCGTCGCGCGGCTGCCGGATGGCGCCGACGACGGCGTCACCGCGGCGCAGACCCGACTTCTTGACCTGGTTGAGCGAGACGTAGACGTCGTTCGCCCCCGGCAGGTAGCCGCTCGTGCGCACGAAGGCGTAGTTGTCGAGGATGTCGAGGATGCCGGCGACGGGCAGCAGCACGTCGTCCTCGCGGACGTCGACGACCTCGTCGAGCCCGGTGACGTCGGGGCCGTTGCCGCCCCGGGTGCGGTTGCGCTTGCGGTCGCGGCCACGGTCGCGGCCACGACGACGGCGCGAGCCGCGCTCGTCGAGGTCCTGCCGCTGCTGGGCGCCGCGCTGGTCGTCCGCGCGCTGCTCTTCCCGGCGCTGGTCGTCCCTGCGCTGGTCGTCCCGGCGCGAGTCGTCGCGGCGCTGATCGTCCTTGCGCTGGTCGTCCCGGCGCTGGTCGTCCCGGCGCTGGCCGCGCTCGCGCGGTGCCGCGACGGCCTCGGCGAGCTGCGCGAGACGCGCCTCGCGGTCGGCCTCGGACGCCGGGGAGCCGTCCGTCTCGGTGGTGGTCGCGCCGCGTGCCGCGGCGCCGTTCTCGGAGCGCGGCTCGACCGCGTCGGCCGACCCCGTGCCGCGCGTCGCGCGGCGGGCGCGGCGCTGGGCCGGCTGGCCCTCCGCGGGGGCGTCGGTACGGACCGTGGGCGCCGTGGTGGAGGCTGCCGCGACCGGGCTGCTCGCTCCGACCGGCGCCTCGCCCGCGACGACGGGGGCCTCGGCGGTCCGCGGCGCGGCGGCCGGCCGCGACGCTGCGCCCTGCTCCCCGCGGCCGGCGCGGATCGCGGCCTGCAGGTCGCTCTTGCGCATCTTGGAGGTGCCCTTGATGCCGAGCTGCGCGGCGAGCGTCTGCAGCTCGGCGAGGCGCATCGAGCTCAGGTTCCCGGACACGGCGGTGCCGTTCCGGCTGTCGGTGGTGTTCGTCACGAAGGACCCTTCCCCCTCGTATGCGGCCCGGTCGTTGACGGAGCGGGCCGGGGTGGCTGTCGTCCGGCGCAGGGAGCACCGGGACGCGTGAACCTCGCGCCAGTTGCTACGACGACGTCGGCTGACGGGGGCTCGTGTCTGCCTTCTCGCGGGACGGTGGCAGCGTACGCGCCGCGTCGAGCCCGGCGCGCGGCACCTCGGACTGCCGGTACGCACGAAGTTCTGTGCGGTGCAGGTGGGGGTGGCGCCGTCGTGGTCGATCCCGAAGGCTCACGGCATCCTACCACCCCGCGCGGCGCGCTCGGCAGGGGTCGGCCGCCCGCGGCCAGGCAGGGCGCCACGGTCGTCGGGCCCGTCGTGCACGCGCCGGGCACGCGCGCCGTCGGTGTCGATCCCGGGGCGCAGCGCGCGCCATCCCGCGACGTCGTCGAGCAGGTCGGCGAGCACGGCGTCGAGCACCGGCGCCTGCTCCGCCGTCGTGAGCGCGAGCACGGTCGGGCCGGCCCCGGAGACCGTCGCCGCGACCCCCTCGGCGCGCAGCGCGCGCAGCAGCTCCGCCGACGCGGCCATCACGCCCGCCCGGTAGTCCTGGTGCAGCCGGTCCTCGGTCGCGTCGAGCAGCAGCTCCGGGCGGCGGGCGAGCGCCTCGACGAGCAGTGCCGCGCGACCGGCCGTGAACGCGGCGTCGGCGTGCGGGACCTGCGCGGGCAGCACGCCGCGCGCGCGGCTCGTGGCCAGGCGCGCCTCGGGGACGAGCACCGTCGCCTGGATCCGGGCGTCGAGCTCGAGGTCGACCGCGCGCGGCCCGTCGGCCGACTCCCACGCGACGGTGGCGCCCCCGCGGATCGCGGGTGCGGCGTTGTCGGGGTGGCCCTCGAACTCCGTGGCGATCCGCAGGACGGCGGTCGCGTCGAGCGCGTGCGGGTCGGCGAGCAGCGCGCGGGCGGCGACGACGCCCGAGACCACGGCGGCGGCGGACGACCCGAGCCCGCGGCCGTGCGGGATCCGGTTGGCGCACCGCAGGTGCAGGCCGGTCAGAGGGGCCCCGGCGAGCTCGAGGGTGTGGCGCAGGGCCCGGACCACCAGGTGGTCCTCGCCCGAGGGGACCTCGCCCGCCCCCTCCCCCACGACGTCGACGACGACCTCGTCGCTCGCGACGAGCCGCACCTCGAGCTCGTCGTGCAGGGCGAGCGCGAGGCCGAGCGCGTCGAAGCCCGGCCCGAGGTTCGCGCTCGTGGCGGGCACCCGGACGACCACGTGGTCCGCACCGAGCTGCATGTCTCCTCCTGCCTGTGGCCGGCCCGCGCGGGCCTCAGGCCAGGCCGAGCGCGTCGGCGATCGACACGACGTCGGCACTCACGCGGACGGGCACGACCTCGCTCCCGTCGGCCGTGCGCAGCGCCCACGCCGGGTCCTTCAGCCCGTGCCCGGTGACGGTCACGACCACGCGCGCCCCGGGCGGCACGAGCCCGCGCTCGGCCCGCTCGAGCAGACCCGCCACCCCGGCGGCCGACGCCGGCTCGACGAAGACGCCGACCTCGCTCGACAGCACGCGGTGCGCGGCGAGGATCTGCTCGTCGGTCACGGCCTCGATGAGGCCGCCCGACTCGTCGCGCGCGGCCTCGGCCTGCTGCCACGACGCCGGGTTGCCGATCCGGATCGCCGTGGCGACGGTCTCCGGCTGGTCCACGGGATGGCCCTTGACGATCGGCGCGGCGCCGGCGGCCTGGAAGCCCCACATCTGCGGGGTCCGGGCGACGACGGCGGTCGGCGCGGCGCCGGGCCCGTCCTGCGTCGTGGCGATGCCCGCGTACTCGCGGTAGCCCTTCCAGTACGCCGTGATGTTGCCCGCGTTGCCGACCGGCAGCACGTGGACGTCCGGTGCGTCGCCGAGCGCGTCCACGACCTCGAAGGCGGCGGTCTTCTGACCCTCGATGCGGTCGGGGTTCACGGAGTTGACCAGCTCGACCGGGTGCACCTCGGCGAGCTTGCGCGCGGCCACGAGGCAGTCGTCGAAGTTGCCGTCGACCTGCAGGAGCTGCGCGCCGTGCGCGATCGCCTGGCTGAGCTTGCCCATCGCGATCTTGCCGTCGGGCACGAGGACGGCGCACACCATCCCGGCGCGGGCGGCGTACGCGGCGGCCGACGCCGAGGTGTTGCCCGTCGAGGCGCAGACGACGGCCCGGGCGCCCCGCCCCGCGGCCGCCGAGATCGCCGTCGTCATGCCGCGGTCCTTGAACGAGCCCGTCGGGTTCATCCCCTCGACCTTGACGTAGACCTCGGCACCGGTGCGCTCGGAGAGCGCCGGGGCGGGCACGAGCGGGGTGCCGCCCTCGCCGAGCGTCACGACCTCCCGG
>JAPSLD010000200.1 GCA_031181105.1 Isoptericola sp.
GGCTGGTAGGGATGGTCCTGGAACGTGACGAGGTCCAGCCCGACGTCCTCCGAGAGCCTGGCCAGCCGGACGGGCGCCTGCGGGTCCGCGTTCTGCGGCGTCAGGAAGGTCCCGAAGGCGAGCGGGTGACCGAGGTCGGGCATGCCGGCGCGGTCAGGCCTGCCGCTCGAACGTGACCAGGAGCCCCTCGACGCCGCCGGGGCCGACCCGGCCCTTGACGTCGACGGACGTGATCGCCTTGAGCTGCCACCCCTGCTGCGCGTGGTCGTTGAGGACCTTCTCGAGCCGGGCGCCGGACATCTTGCCGCCGATGAGCTTCTCGCGGAGCTCGACGACCTTGTACTCGTACATGCGGTTCATCCTGCCGCGCCCGTGCGACGGGCGCGCGGTCAGGACCGGGCACGCGGTCAGGACGGGGCGCGCCGCCCGGTCACCGGCCACCCGCGACCCGCAACGTCGCGCCCGTGACGTAGGAGGCGCCGTCGGACATCAGGTAGGCGACGGCCGCGGCGACCTCGTCGGGCTCGCCGACCCGGCCCAGCGGGTGCGCGGCGGCGACGCGGTCCGGCCGTCCGGGGTCGCCGGCGGCGGCGTGGATGTCGGTGGCGACCGTGCCGGGCGCGACCCCGACGACGCGGACCCCCTGGTCGGCGACCTCGAGCGCGAGGCCCTTGGTGAGCGCGTCGACGCCGGCCTTCGCCGCCGCGTAGTGCACGTACTCGCCGGGCGCCCCGGTCGTCGCGGCGGCCGACGAGACGTTCACGAGCACTCCCCCGGTGCCGCCTCGCGCGGTGCTCAGGGTCCGCACCGCCGCCCGGGCGACGAGCACGGCCGCCGTGAGGTTGAGCTCGATCACGTGGCGCACGACGTCGGCCGGCGTGTCCGCGAGCGCCCCGACGTGGAGCGTGGCTCCCGCGTTGTTGACCACGCCCGTGAGCTGCCCGACGGCGCCGGCCCGGTCGAAGAGCTCGGCGATCCCCGCGTCGGTGGTCACGTCGGAGCGCACCACCGTGCAGGCGGCCCCGGCGGCGCGGACGGTCTCCGCGGTGGCGTGGGCGGCGTCGTCGTCGCGGGCGTAGCCGAGGACGAGGTCGTGGCCGGCGGCGGCGAGGTGCCGGGCGACGGCGGCGCCGATGCCGCGCGTGCCGCCGGTGACGAGCGTCAGAGGTCGAGTCACGGTGTCACGATAGGTCGCCCCGCGCCCGCGGACGAGCACGTGCCTGCCGGAGGTAGCCGCACCCGGCGACGACGTGCAGCACGGTGCCGGCCACGACGACGGCGGTGGACACGAGCTCGAGGGTCGCGCCGGCCCCGACCAGTGACGACGCCGCGGCCCCGCCCAGCGACGACGCGGCGGCCAGGCCGACGAGACCGACGAACAGCGCGGCCGTGCGGACCTTGCCCAGCGTGCTGACCCGCACCGTGCCCCGCAGCGCGCGCCGGCCGACGGCGACGGCGACGGCCACGTCGACCGCGGCGACGACACCGAGCACCCACCACGGGAGCAGGCCGACGACGGCCATGGTCAGCGCGACCGCCACGATGCCGAGCCGGTCCGCGACCGGGTCCAGCACCTCGCCCAGCCGGCTCACCTGGCCCAGGCGCCTCGCCAGGGCGCCGTCCACCCAGTCCGTGCCCGCCCACGCAGCGAGCAGGACCACGGTGAGGACGGCCCCGCCGCGGAGCAGGCCCCAGCACAGCGGGACGACGAGCACCAGGCGCAGCAGCGTGATCACGTTGGGCCACGTCAACCAGGGCGCCCGCGCCCGGCTCATGCGACCCCCACCCGCCGGCGACGGGCCACGAGGAGCACGACGACCCCCAGGAGCACCGCCCCGACCACGGCCCAGGACGCCGGCCCGAGGAGCACCCGCCCGAGCGCCGCGCCGCCGAACACCCACACCGCCGCCCATGCCGTCGAGGCGATCGCGTCGGCGGCCAGGAACCGGCCGTAGCGGACCCCGGCGGCTCCCGCGGTCGCCGCCACGAGCGTGCGGACCCCCGGCAGCATGCGCGCGACCACCACGACCCAGAAGCCGCGCCGGCGGACGAGGTCCGTGGCCCGGGCCCAGCGGTCGGTGCCGAGCCGCCGCACCGCACGGCTGCGGGCCAGCGCCGGGCCGTACCGCCGACCGACCACGTAGCCGACCTGGTCGCCCGCGAGCGCTCCGACGGCCACGGCGGCCCACGCCAGCGGCAGGAGCGGACCGCCGGCGAGGACCGCGGCCCCGGCGGCCACGACCGTCTCGCCCGGGACGAGCACTCCGAGCCCGAACGCGGCCTCCAGCACGGCCGCGAGCGCCATGACCGCGAGGACGGCGGGTCCGTGCGGTGCGAGCGCCGCCACGAGCGCCGAGATGTCGAAGAGCATGCTGCGACGCTACGGACACGAGGACCCCGCCGATCACTGCCTCCGGTGAGCAACAGCACCTCACCAAAGTGAGTGCCGCGGCCGTCCCGCGCTCCCTAGGGTTGCCGCATGCTGAGCAACGGCCCCTGGCCCCTGGTGATGACGACCGTCGCCGGCGCGTCGGGCGGATGGCTGATCGGCGCCGGCGGGGCCTGGGGAGCCGTGCTCGTCGGTGTCGCGGGGCTCGCCGTGTGGGTGCTCCGGCGCCCGCCGGCGCGCGAGTCGGTCGTCGCGGTGACGCTCCTCGTCGTGGCGGCCGCCCTGTCCGGGGCGGTCGGCGCGGCGCGACCGGTCGGCGGCGCCGTGGTCGGCGCGGTGAGCGCGCTGGTCGTCACGGCGGGCGCCACGCTCTGCGGCGGTGTCGTCGCCGCGCTGCGGCAGCGGGCCGCCCATCGCCGGCTGGGGTGGGAGCTGGCCCGGGTGCTGGAGGAGCAGGAGCGGTCTCGAACGCAGGAGATCCTGACGGCCGAACGCGTCGCGATGGCCGGCGAGATCCACGATCGCCTCGGTCACCGCCTGACGCTGATCGCCGTGCGGCTCGGGCGTCTCAGCCTCGACGAGACCGTCCCGGCGGACGCGCGCGACGCCGTCGAGCGCATCCGGGCGGAGGCGGCCGCGGCCGCGGCCGAGCTCGGCGAGACGGTGACCCTGCTCAAGTCCGGTCGCGGTGCCGAGCTCACTCCCGCCGTCCGCAGCCTGCGGCAGGTGGTCGAGGGGGTCGACGGTTCGCTCGAGGTCACGGCCGACCTGCCCGACGGCTTCGAGGACCGCATGAGCCCGCACGCCCGTGCCGCCTTCGAGCGGGTGCTCACCGAGGCGTTGACCAACGCGGCCAAGCACGCGCCCGGACAGCCCGTGACGGTCGCGGCCGACGTCGACGGGGACGTCGCCCGCCTCGTGGTCCGCAACGCCGTGGTCGCTCCGCCGGCCGGGTCGCAGACCGCAGCCGCGTCGTCCGGGCACGGGCTGACGTCGCTGCGCCTGCGCCTGGAGCTGCTCGGCGGCGAGCTGCGGGTCCGTCGCGAGGGCGAGCTCATGCTCGATACCCAGGTCCCGCTCGACGCCGCACCGACGGTGCCGACGGTGCTCCCGGCACCGACCGCCGTCGACGTCGCCGAGCGGGACGTCGGCGCCCGCGCCCGCGACGCGTCCCGGCGCGCCTGGCGTGCGCCGGCGGCACTCGCGGCGGCGGCCGCGCTCTTCGCCGTCGGCTACTTCGCCTTCGTCACGGTCGCGTCCGTCCTCCCGGTCGAGCGGTACGAGGAGCTGCAGGTCGGGACGGCCCAGCGCGGGGCCGAAGAGCTCCTGCCCGCCACCGAGATGCTCGAGCCGCCGCGGGACGATCTGCCCGAACCGTCCGGGGCGTCCTGCCGGTACTTCGAGGCGTCCGTGAGCCCGTTCCGGCGAGACGACGTCCACCGGGTCTGCTTCACTGACGGCATCGTGAGCCACCTCGACGTGATCCCCGCCCCGTGATCCCCGCCCCGTGATCCTCAGATGATCGACGTCCAGCCCGAGGCCCTGACCACCGCCGTCCGCGTCGCCGTCGTCGACGACGACGCGCTGGTGCGCGCCGGCATCGTCTCGGTGCTGACGACCGACCCGGCGCTGGAGATTGTCGCCGAGGCCGACGACGGCCACGCCGCCCTGGCACTAGCCCGCAGGCACCGGCTCGACGTCGCCCTGGTCGACATCCGCATGCCGCGGATGGACGGCCTGGAGCTGCTCCGCCACCTGCGCCGCG
>JAPSLD010000201.1 GCA_031181105.1 Isoptericola sp.
CGGCGCAGCGTGAGCAGCTCGCCTGCGTGCTCGTCCTCGACGAGTGCGATACGGGTGGCGTCGGCGGTGGCGTCGGCGGTGGCGTCGCTCATGGGCCCATCGTGGCAGACGGTCGGGGACAATGGGGCCCGTGACCACGACCGCAGCCGCCGACGCCCGCACCCAGCCCGCGACCGAGTGGGTCCTCGCGCTGTCCTGTCCCGACCGTCCCGGGATCGTGCACGCCGTCGCCGGGACGCTCGCCGACCACGACGGCAACATCACGGAGTCGCAGCAGTTCGGCGACCCGGCGTCGGGGCTGTTCTTCATGCGCGTGCAGGTCGAGACGACGGCGGACCGGGCGCAGCTCGAGGCCGCGCTCGCCCCGGTGGCCGAGAAGTTCTCGATGACCTGGTCGCTCGACGTCGTCGGCCGGCCCGTGCGGACGCTGGTCCTGGTGAGCCGCGCGGCCCACTGCCTCGTCGACCTGCTGTACCGCGAGCGCTACCAGGGCATGCCGATCGACGTCGTCGGCGTCGTCGGGAACCACCGGGACCTCGAGGACCTGGCCGCGTTCTACGGCAAGCCGTTCCACCACGTGCCCGTCACCGCGGGCACCAAGGCCGCCGCGGAGGACCGGCTGCGCGAGCTCGTGGCCGAGCTCGACGTCGAGCTCGTCGTCCTCGCCCGGTACATGCAGATCCTCTCCGACGAGCTGTGCCGCGACCTCGAGGGCCGCGTGATCAACATCCACCACTCGTTCCTGCCCTCGTTCAAGGGCGCGCGGCCGTACGCGCAGGCCCACGACCGCGGCGTCAAGCTCATCGGCGCGACGTCGCACTACGTGACCGGCGACCTCGACGAGGGCCCGATCATCGAGCAGGACGTGGAGCGCGTGGACCACTCGCGCGCCGTCGCGGACCTCGTGGCGCTCGGCGAGGACGTCGAGCGGCGGACGTTGGCTCGCGCCGTGCGCTGGCACGCCGAGCACCGCGTCCTCCTCGACGGTCACCGGACGGTCGTCTTCCGCTGAGCCCGGCGCCCGTCGGGGCGACGTGCGTGCTACAGCGACGGTGAGCGCGCTCCGGTGATCGCGGCCAGGATCTCCTCCTGGGTCGCGTCGGCGCGGAAGGAGCCGTTGTTCCGGCCGTGGCGCAGCACCTCGATGCGGTCGGACACCGCGCGCACGTCGTTGAGGTTGTGGCTGATGAGGATCACGCCCAGGCCCATCTCGCGCAGCCGCTCGATGTGGGTGAGCACCTCGGCCGTCTGCGCCACGGACAGCGCGGCGGTCGGCTCGTCGAGCACCACGATGCGGGGGTTGCCGATGAGCGTGCGGGCGATGGCGACGGCCTGGCGCTGGCCGCCCGAGAGGTTGCGCAGCGGCGTGCGGACCGACGGGATGCGCACGGTGAGGTGCCGCAGGAGCGAGCGGGTCGCGGTCTCCATCTCGCCGTCGTGCAGGATGCCGGCCCGGTTGCGCACCTCCTGACCGAGGAACACGTTGGCCGTGACGTCGAGGTTCTCGCACAGCGCCAGGTCCTGGAAGACGCTCGCGATGCCCGTCCGGTTCGCCACGGAGGCGGAGGACAGCGTGACCGGGGCGCCCTCGATCTCGATCAGCCCGGAGTCCGGCTGGAGCACGCCCGCGACGATCTTCGCGAGCGTCGACTTGCCCGCGCCGTTGTCGCCGACGAGCGCCACGACCTCGTGCGCGTGCACCTCGAGGTCGACGCCCACGAGCGCCTCGACGGCGCCGAAGTACTTGCTGATCTGCCGCAGCGCGAGCAGCGGCGTCCGTCCGGGCGTCACAGGCTCCCCTTCTGCGTGCCGTCGTCGGCGTTCTCGAACACGTCCGTGGACTGGAGCGCGAGCACCACCGCGCCCATGAGCTCGGCGCGCGTCCCGTGCTCGGCGGGCACGACGTCGAGCGGCGTGAGCTGGTTGAGCAGGGTACGCCGTCGGACCGCCTCGCGCACCGGGCCGAGGAAGGTGTCCCCCGTCTCGGCGAGCTCGCCCCCGACGACGACGCGCTCGGGCCCCATGACCGTCGCGAGGTTCGCGACGACGCCGCCCACCGTCGCGCCGGCGTCCGCGACGATCTCCCGGCAGCCCGGGTCGCCGTCGTTGGCGAGCGCGACGACGTCGCGCAGGGTGAGGTTGCCGTGGCTCGTCCGCAGCGGCTCCAGCAGGGCGGGGATGCCGACCACGGTGTCGAGGCACCCGCGGCTGCCGCACACGCAGATCCGGCCGCCGGGGTCGACCTGCACGTGCCCGATCTCGCCCGCCGTGCCGCCGAGCCCACGGTGCAGCCGGCCGCCGATCACCACACCGGCGCCCACGCCGTGCGACGCGCGCACGTAGAGCGAGTGGTGGTGCTCCCGCGCCGCGCCCACGGTGCTCTCGGCCAGCGCGCCCAGGTTCGCGTCGTTGTCGACGAACACGGGCCGGGCCAGACGCTTCTCGAGGACCTGGGCGACCGGGACCCCGTCCCACCCGCGCAGGACGCCGCGCACCGCGACGAGGCCCGACGACGCGTCGACGGGCGCCGGGATGCCGAGCCCGATCGCGAGCAGCTCGTCCAGACCGACGCCCACGCGGTCGAGAAGGTCGACGACGAGCAGCGCCGCGCGGTCGAGGCTCGTGTCGCAGCGGTGGTCGGCGGGCAGCGGGAGCGTCTGCTCCGCCACGACGTCGTGCGTGACGTCGGCGATCGCGACGCGCATGTGCCGGTACCCGACCACGACGCCGGCGACGAGCCCCACGCGGTGGGCCAGCGTCACGAGCTGTGCGCGCCGGCCCGACCGCACCGCGGGACGCACCTCGACCATCCCGGCGGCCAGGAGCTCCTTGACGATGGTCGAGACGGTCGCCGGGGAGAGCCCGGTGGCGCCGGTCAGCTCGACCTGGGTCAGCCCGCCGTGCCGCTTGACGGCGTCGACCACCCGGGCCCGGTTCGCCTCGCGCAAGGAGGACTGCGAGCCTGACACGGGCAGCCGTCCTCTCACGCGGGAATCCTAGGAGCACCGGAGCGCGGGCGGGCGGCGGGTGCCGCCCGCCCGCGCGTCGCGGTGCGTCGCCTCAGCGCAGCGCGGCGGCGCGGCGCTTGTTGTAGATGTCGAACGCGACGGCGAGCAGGAGCACGAGGCCCTTGACCACCTGCTGGATCGACTGGGGCACGCCCATGAGCTGCATGCCGTTCGACATGACGGCCATGATCAGACCACCGATCATGGCGCCGCCGACGCGGCCGACGCCGCCCGTGGTCGAGGCCCCGCCGATGAAGCAGGCCGCGATCGCGTCGAGCTCGAACATGTTGCCCGCACCCGGCTGCGCACCGTTCATGCGCGACGAGTAGACGATGCCGGCCACCGAGGACAGGAAGCCCATGTTGACGAAGATCCAGAAGTAGACCTTCTTGACCTTGACGCCGGACAGCTCGGCCGCGTGGCGGTTGCCGCCCACGGCGTACACGTGCCGGCCGAAGACCGACTTCTGCGTGACCAGGCCGTACACGATCACGAGGATCGCGAGCAGGATCAGCACGTTGGGCAGGCCGCGGCTCTGCGCGAGCTGGTAGCCGAACCACATGACGACGGCCGCGACGGCGGCAATCTTCAGGACGAACAGGGGCAGCGACTCGACCTGCTGCTGGTAGGCGAGCTTGCCGCGACGCGCGCGCCACTGGCTCCAGGCGTAGCCGGCCACGCCGAACGCGAAGATGACGAGGGTGAAGACGTCGACGCCGTACCCGCCGAGCAGGCCGTTCTGGAACCCGTTGGCGACGTTGTAGTACTGGCCGCCGAACGGGGAGAGCGAGACGTTGTCGAGCACCCGGTAGGTCAGGCCCCGGAACAGGAGCATGCCGGCCAGGGTCACGATGAAGCCGGGGATCCCGACGTACGCGACCCAGAAGCCCTGCCACGCCCCGACGAGCAGGCCGACGGCGAGCGCGGCGAGCGCACCGACGTACCAGGGCATGCCCTCGCGGATCACGAGCACCGCGCTCACGGCTCCCGTCAGGGCGACGACGGAGCCGACGGACAGGTCGATGTGCCCGGCCACGATGATCATGAGCATCCCGATGGCCAGGATCAGGATGTACGAGTACTGCAGGACGATGTTCGTCAGGTTGCCGGGGCTCAGGAAGTTGGGGTTGAGCGCGGCGA
>JAPSLD010000202.1 GCA_031181105.1 Isoptericola sp.
GCCGAGAGCGTCTCGTCCTCGCGGCCCATCAGTCCTCCTGCTCCTCCACGCACAGCGTCACACCGGTCCCGGGACGGCCGGTCGGCAGCACCACCAGCTCCGTGCCCCCGGCCGCGGCGGCGACCCGCTCGAGCTCGTCGACGGCCGCGGGAGGGACGTCGTCGTCGGTGAGCGCCGTGACGATCGCGGCTGTGCGCCCGTCGAGGAGCGCCGCGAGCGCAGGGCCGCACCCGGCGGCCGGGGTCTCGGCCGTCCGCAGCCGTCCCAGGGCGGACCGGACGGCGGCGGGCAGGTCGACGTCCGCGTCGCCGGTCGCCGCGGCGGCGTCCACGACGTCGGCCGCGACCGCGACCGCGGTGACGACGCGGGCGTCGTCGGTCGCGTCGACCAGGACCGCCTCGACGTCGTCGTCGCCCGCCTCGGCGAGGCGGGTTGCGAGCGCGGACGGCACCTCGGCCGCCGCGCCGGGCACCGGCCCCGGCAGGACGAGGACCCGCCGCGCACCGGCGCCGAGCACGGCCTGCGCCAGGTCGTCCGCCGAGACGGGCACGTCGAGGGCGAGCAGCACGACCGCCCCGCCGCGGGCGAGGTCGGCCGCGAGCCGCGGCGCACCCGTGGCCGCGACCACGCCCCAGCCGACCGGCGGCACCGCGAGGTGCCGGACGTGCACGTGGGAGACCGAGCCCCGGCCCGCCCACCTCCGGGCGACGGCGAGCGCCGCGTCGAGGTCGGGCGTGTGCACGTGCGCCTGCCACACCGCGTCGGGGCCGTCGGGCGCGGCGTCGTCGTCCTGGCCGCCGCCCACGACCACGACCGAGTCGCCGACCTGCGCCAGGTCCGTGCGCAGGGCCTCGGCGACGCCGCCGGGCGCGAAGCCCGCGGCCCCCGCCGGCCGGTGCAGCACGAACATGAGCTCGAGCTCCTCCCCGTCGGCGGCGGGCACGCCCGCGACACCGCCGCCGAGCAGGCCGGCGGCGAGCGGCCCGCCGGGACCCGTGGCGGCGTGCAGGTCCATGTCGAGCGTCACGGGTGTCATGCTGGCGGGCGCCTCCGACATCCCGGCGCCGGCCACCCGCTGCGCCTCGGCGAGGGCGTGCAGCACGAGGACGAGGCCGCACGCGCCCGCGTCCAGGACCCCGGCCGCGCGCAGGGCCGCGAGCGTCCCCACGCTCGAGAGGGCGGCCTCGCGCGCGCCGCGGCGGGCGGCGTCGAGCACGGCCTGGCGCCCGCCGTCGGGCGTGCCGCCGACCCCGGGCACGGCGGCCGCCTCCCGCGCGGCGGCGGCGGCGACGTCGGCGGCGGTGAGGATCGTGCCGTGCTCGGGGTGGGCGACGGCGCGGCGCGCGTTGCGGGCCGCGGCGTCCAGCGCGAGGGCGAGCGGGTCCCGACGGGTCGCGGCGACGGCCAGGCCGCGAAGCCACTCGCTGAGGATGACGCCGGAGTTGCCGCGCGCCCCGAGCAGCGCGCCGCGCGCCATGACCCGCAGGAGCCGTGCGCCGCCGACGTCGCCGGGCGCGGCGTGGATCGCGTGCGCGGCCTCGCGCAGCGTCAGGTGAATGTTCGTCCCGGTGTCCCCGTCGGCGACAGGGAAGACGTTGACGCCGTCGAGCGCCCTGCGCGCCCGGCCGAGGGCCTCGACGGCGAGCCGCGCCCAGGTGCGCACGACCGCCGCGTCGAGCGGCTCGGCGTCGGTCAACGCGCCTCCCTGGGGTCCGGCCGGGCCACGGGCACGCCTCGCGTACCCTGGGACGGACCGGTGCCCGTCCGGCTCCACCGTAGCGGTGACCGAACCCACGTTGAGGCATGGCGTGCGGATCGGGTATCCTCGTGTGGTTGCCCGGCCTGTTCCGGGCGCCCCCCACGACCACCAGCATCGTGTCCTGCTGCGCTTCCGCGCGGGACGCGACACGACGATTCAGGAGACACCGTGGCTGCCAACTGCGACGTCTGCGGCAAGGGCCCGGGCTTCGGGCACAGCATCTCGCACTCCCACATCCGCACCAAGCGCCGTTGGAACCCGAACATCCAGCGCGTGCGTGCCGTCGTCGCGGGCACCCCGAAGCGCGTCAACGTCTGCACCTCGTGCCTCAAGGCCGGCAAGGTGCAGCGCCAGGCCTGAGCCGCCGCGCGCCGGGTCCCCGGCGCACCAGCAGTCCTTCCACGACGCCCGTCGGGTCCGCCCGGCGGGCGTCGTGCTGCGCCTGCGAGGGCCGCGCGCAGGCGGGTCGTTCGCTTCGCAAAGAGTTCTTGAAGCATTCACCAAAACGCGCTTGGCGGTCCCGCCGCCCCCGTGGCAGGCTGTGGGCATGATGGTGCAGACCGACAACGACGTTGTCATCCGCTCCGCGACGCCGGCCGACGCGGCCGCGATCGCCCGTGTGCACGTGACCTCGTGGAAGGGCGCGCACGCCGGGGTGCTCCCCCAGGAGTTCCTCGACACCCTCGGTCCCGAGAGCCGGCTGGGCGAGTGGACGACGATCCTCTCGGAGGGCCGGGGCACCACCATCGTCGCCGAGGCCGACGGCCGCACGCTCGGCTTCGCGAGCTGGGGCCGGTCGCGCGACGAGGACGCCGAGGACGGCGACCTCGAGCTCTACGCCATCTACCTCGACCCGGAGGCCTGGGGACGCGGCGTCGCCCGTGACCTCATGCGGACCGTGCTCGCGGACGTCCAGGCCGGCACCCCGATGTCCCTGTGGGTCCCCGCCACGAGCGACCGCGCGCGCCACTTCTACCGTCGCCACGGGTTCCACCCCGACGGCGTCGAGCGCATCGACGAAGTCGGCGGCACGCCCGTCACGCAGGTGCGCTACCGGCGCGGCTGAGAGGCCTCACCCGCGGAAGTGGTCCCACCCGGGCCCGACGGCGGGCTCGCGCCCGTCGACCACGACGCGCGGCCCGGGCTCGTCGCTCTCGCGCACGCGCCCGACGACGCGGAAGCCCTCGGGCAGCTCTCCCTCCGCGGGGAACGTCGCGAGCAGGCCGTGGTCCTCGCCGCCCCCGAGCACCCACGCGAGCGCGCGCTCCTCGGGCTCGCTCCCCGCGCCGTCACCCAGCGCCCGAGCAGCCGGCAGCAGCGCCGCGACGTCCGGCTCGAGCGCGGACCGGTCGAGGTCCACGACGACGTCGCTCGCGCGCGCGAGCCGGCCGGCGTCGCGCAGGAGCCCGTCGGAGACGTCGAGCATCGCCGTCGCGGCTGCGACCCCGGCCGCCGGGCCGGCGCGCAGCGGCGAGACGGGACGCAGGTAGCCGGCCACCAGCGGCGCGAACCGGACTGACGCGCCGGGCGCGCCGGCGGCGGGTTCCGCGGCTCCGCCGTCGAGCAGCGCGAGCCCCGCGGCGGACCGTCCGAGCACCCCGGCGTGCGCGACCACGTCGCCCGCGCGGGCGCCCGAGCGCAGCACCGGCCGCCGGCCGGCGAGGTCGCCGTGCACGGTGACGGCCACGACGACGGCGTCCCCACCGGAGAGGTCTCCCCCGACGACGGCGGCGCCGACCGGCGACGTCGCGTCCGCGAGCCCGCGCGCCAGGTCGGTGACCCACACGGCGGGGACGTCGCCGGGCACGACGAGCGACACCACCAGGGCCGTGGGCCGCCCACCCATCGCCGCGACGTCGGCGAGGTTCTGCACCGCGGCCCGCCACCCGACGTCGTAGCCCGACGACCAGCGGCGGCGGAAGTGCCGGTCCTCGACCAGCACGTCGGTGGAGACGACGTAGCGGCCGTCGGGCGCGCGCACGACCGCGGCGTCGTCGCCCGGGCCGACCTCCGTGGCGTCCCCGGGCGGCAGCAGGGGGAAGATCCGGGCGAGGAGCCCGGCCTCGTCGAGGTCGCGGACGAGCTCGTGCGCGGCGGGCGCGGTGGGGTCGGTCACCCACGGAACCCTATCGACCGCCGGGGCGGCGCACGCCCGGTAGCGTGGGCGCGTGCTCCGCCGTGCCGTGCCCACCGTGCTCGCCCTCCCGGTCGTCGCGACGCTCACCGCGACGCTCTCCGGCTGCACCCCGACGATCGGCGTCGAGGCGGCCGAGGACGCGGC
>JAPSLD010000203.1 GCA_031181105.1 Isoptericola sp.
TCAGCGGGGCGCTGCACTACTTCCGCGTGCACCCCGACCAGTGGGCGGACCGCATCCGCAAGGCGCGGCTGCTCGGCCTGAACACGATCGAGACGTACGTGGCCTGGAACGTCCACTCCCCCGAGCGTGGCGTCTTCGACACGACCGGACGGCGGGACCTGGCGCGGTTCCTCGACCTCGTGGCGGCGGAGGGCATGCACGCGATCGTGCGCCCCGGACCGTACATCTGCGCGGAGTGGACCGGGGGCGGCCTGCCCGCGTGGCTCTTCGCGGACCCGGAGGTCGGCGTGCGCCGCGTGGAGCCGCGCTTCCTCGAGGCGATCGGGGAGTACTACGCCGCCCTCCTGCCGATCGTCGCGGAGCGGCAGGTGACGAGGGGTGGGCCGGTGCTCATGGTGCAGGTCGAGAACGAGTACGGCGCGTACGGGGACGACCCGCCGGCCGAGCGCGAGCGGTACCTGCGCGCGCTGGTCGACATGGTCCGCGCCCAGGGCGTCGACGTCCCGCTGTTCACCAGCGACCAGGCGAACGACGAGCACCTGTCGCGCGGCAGCCTGCCCGAGCTGCACACGACGGCGAACTTCGGCTCGCGCGCCACCGAGCGCCTCGCGATCCTGCGCACGCACCAGCCCACCGGACCGCTCATGTGCATGGAGTTCTGGGACGGCTGGTTCGACAGCGCCGGGCTGCACCACCACACCACGCCGCCCGAGGCGAACGCGGGCGACCTCGAGGACCTGCTGGCCGCGGGCGCGTCGGTGAACCTCTACATGTTCCACGGCGGCACGAACTTCGGCCTCACGTCCGGCGCCAACGACAAGGGCGTGTACCGGCCGATCACCACGTCGTACGACTACGACGCGCCGCTGTCCGAGCACGGGGCGCCGACCGCCAAGTACTTCGCCGTGCGCGACGTCGTCGCGCGCCACGCGCCGGTGCCCGACGAGGTGCCCGCCCCCGCGCCCGCGGCGCCCGAGCTCGCGGTGACGCTCGACCGGCGGGTGCCGCTGGCCGACGTGCTGCCCGTGCTCGGCGAGGAGCGTTCCTTCGAGCGCGCCCCGGCGCACGACGACGTCGGTGCCTGGGACGGGTTCGTGCTGTACCGCACGCGCGTGACCGCCGACGACGCCGTGCTCGTCGTCGACGAGGTGCGCGACCGGGCGCTCGTCGCGCTCGACGGCGAGCCGGTGGGCGTGCTCGACCGGGCGTCGCACACGTTCCGCGTGCCGCTCCCCCGGCGCGCCGGGGAGCTGACGCTGCTGGTCGAGGACCAGGGCCGCGTCAACTACGGCCCGCGCATCGGGGAGCCGAAGGGGCTGGTCGGCCCGGTCCGGACCGCGACGCGCGAGCTGACCGGCTGGAGCGTGCGCCCGCTGCGGTTCGACGACGGGGACCTGCTCGCCGGGCGCGTCGCGGCGGCGCTGCGGGCGGCCGCGCCCGTGCCGGACGAGGCGGCCCGGGCACCCTTGGCCGGACCCGTGCTGGCGCACGGCACGTTCGCGAGCACGGGCGGCGCGGACCACTTCCTGCGGCTCGACGGGTGGACCAAGGGGCTCGTGTGGGTCAACGGGTTCTGCCTCGGCCGGTACTGGAGCGCCGGCCCGGCGCGGACGATGTACGTCCCCGGCCCCCTGGTCCGCGACGAGGGCAACGAGGTCGTCGTGCTCGAGCTGCACGGCGCGGCGCGCGGCGTCGTCGAGACGGTCGCGGCGCCGGACCTCGGCCACACCGAGGAGTGACCCCGGGTGCGGCGACATGAGGGTGAGCCGTGGTCAGGTCGTGACGATCTCGTGACCGTGGGCCGGGGTGACGTGGCCCTCGGCCCGAAGGTCCCCCCTACGATGTGACCCATGATCTTCAAGGCCGTGGGGGACGGCCGGCCCTACCCAGAGCACGGGTACGTCTCCACCAAGGACTGGGTCGACGTCCCGCCGCGCCAGGTGCGTCTCGACGAGCTCGTGACGACGAAGCGGACGCTCGACCTCGACCACCTGCTCGCCGAGGACTCGACGTTCTACGGCGACCTCTTCGCGCACGTCGTCGAGTACCGCGGGACGCTGTACCTGGAGGACGGGCTGCACCGGGCGGTCCGTGCCGCGCTCCAGCAGCGACCCGTGCTGCACGCCCGCGTCCTCACGGTGCGGTGACCCGCCTCCGGCCCGCGATCTCGGGTAGTTTCTTCGCGTGACTTCACCAGCCCAGGACCCGGTCCGCGTCGCGCGCCGCCGCCGCGAGCACGAGCGCCAGGCCGTCGTCTTCGGGCTCCTCGTCGCCCTGCTGGCCCTGACGGGCCTGGGCGCCCTCGCCCTCTACACCGGGGCCGTCGAGTCACCCTTCGACCAGCCGATCCACACGCCCGGCACCGAGGAGGCCGAGGCCGGCCCCGTGCCGTGCCTGCCCGCCGTCGAGGGCCAGCCCGACGGCGCGCTCCCCGTCGCGTACTCCGACGTCGAGATCCGGGTGATCAACGCGTCGACCACGACGGGCCTGGCCCGTGCGCACGCCGACGTGCTGCGCGACCGGGGCTTCACGATCGCCCTGACCGGCGACCTCGACCACCTGCTCCCCCGCACCGAGCTCCGGTTCGGCCGGGCGGGCATCGTCGCGGCGTACACGCTCGCGGGCCACTTCCCCGAGGTCCGCATGGTGCTCGACGACCGCGAGGACGCCGTCGTGGACCTCCTCGTGGGCGAGGAGTACGAGCGCCCGCTGCCCGAGGAGGAGGTGCCGCTGCTGGCCGACCAGCCGCTGCAGAACGCCTCGGACTGCGTGCCGGCGGACGAGATCACCCCCGTGCCGCAGGAGTTCGCGGTCGGCGCCGAGCCGTCGCAGGAGGCCGCCGCCGAGGAGTGACGGCGGCCCCCGCCGGGTCAGCCGCGCGTGCCGGGCCGCGCGTCCCCGTCCGGGGACGGGACCGACGCCGGCGAGGCGGGCTCCTGGGACGTGCCCCTCCAGCGCGAGATCCAGCGCATGCCGTGGAAGATCAGCAGCGCCGCCGCCGTGCCGAGCGCGATGCCCTCGAAGGCGAGGTCGCCCGCGACCCACGTGTAGTTGGCGATGCCGATGATCAGCGGCACCGCGGCCGTGGTGAGGTTGACGGGGTCGGAGAAGTCGACCCGGTTCTGCACCCAGATCCGCGCACCGAGGATGCCGATCATCCCGTAGAGCAGCGTCGTGACGCCGCCGAGCACCCCCGCCGGGATCGTGTTGATCACGGCGCCGACCTTGGGCGACATCGACAGCACGAGCGCACCGCCCGCGGCGACCCAGTAGGCGGCCGTCGAGTACACGCGCGTCGCCGCCATGACGCCGATGTTCTCGGCGTACGTCGTGGTGCCGGAGCCGCCGCCGACACCCGCGAGCGTGGTCGCGACGCCGTCGCCGAGCAGGGCGCGGCCCATGACGCCGTCGAGGTTCTGACCCGTCATCGCGGCGACCGACTTCACGTGGCCGACGTTCTCGGCCACGAGCACGAGCACCACCGGGACGAACAGGCCCAGCACGGCCGGGTCGAACGACGGCGCCACGAACTCGGGGAGGCCGACCCACGCGGCGCCGCGCACGCCCGAGAAGTCGACCTCGCCGCGCAGGACCGCGAAGACGTACCCCACGACGACGCCCAGCAGGATCGCCAGGCGCCCGAGGATGCCCCGGAACAGCACCGAGATGAGGATGATCGCCACGAGGGTGACCAGCGCGGTCACCGGGGCGAGCGAGAAGTTGTCGTACGCGACCGGCGCGAGGTTGAGGCCGATGAGCGCGACGATCACGCCCGTGACCACCGGCGGCATGACGACGTCGATCCACCGGGCGCCCGCGACGTGCACGAGCACGCCGACCGCCGCCAGCAGGAGGCCCACCACGAGGATGCCGCCGACGGCGACCGACTGCCCGCCCGACGCCGTCGCGGCGCCGATCGGGGCGATGAACGCGAAGCTCGAGCCGAGGTAGCTCGGCAGGCGGTTGCCCGTGATGAGCAGGAACCCGACCGTGCCGATCGCCGAGAAGAACAGCGTCG
>JAPSLD010000015.1 GCA_031181105.1 Isoptericola sp.
ACGAGGTCGCGGACGGCCGCGATGACGCGCTCCCACTGGAGGTCCGGCTCGACCCCGTGCAGGAGCAGGAACCCCGTCCCCTCGGCGTCGCGCAGGTGGTCGATCACGAGGTACGGCTCGTCGTAGTCGGCCCACCGGTCCGCGTCGAAGGTCATGACGGCGCGCTTGGACCGGTAGTCGAGCAGCTGGTCGACGTCGAAGGTGACGAGCCGCGTCGCCTCGAGGTGCTCGGCGAGGTGGCCGGCCGCGATCTCGCCGGCGGCTCCGGCGTCGACGAACCCGCGCAGCGAGTGCAGCAGGACCGGGCCGGCGCGCCCGGCGTCGGGCACGGGCTGCTCGCCGCGCGGGGCGAGCGTGCGCGCGACGGCGTCCTCGTCGACCTGGTAGATGCCCTGCGGGTCCAGCAACGCAGCTCCTCCTCGTACGACGTCGGGCAGTGCGCCCGTATGGAGTCGTCAACCGACGGGCGGCGCGGATCCTTCCCGGGCGGTGCCGGTCAGCGGCGAGGCAGCCGGACGACCGTGACGAAGAAGTCGTCGATCTGCCGCACCACGTCGATGAAGCGGTCGAAGTCGACCGGCTTGGTGACGTACGCGTTGGCGTGCAGCGCGTACGAGCGCAGCACGTCCTCCTCGGCCTCCGACGTCGTGAGCACGACGACGGGGATCTGCCGCAGCCGCGGGTCCTCCTTGACGGCGGCGAGCACCTCGCGACCGTCCATGCGCGGCAGGTTGAGGTCCAGCAGGATCAGGTCGGGGGTGGGGGCCTCGGCGTGCTCCCCCTCCTTGCGGAGGAACTCCAGGGCGCTCACGCCGTCCGAGACCACCGAGAGGCGGTTGGCGACCTTGTGGTCGGCGAACGCCTCCCTCGTCATGAGGACGTCGCCCGGGTCGTCCTCGACGAGGAGCACCTCGATGCCTGCCTGCGGGTCCGTCATCTGCACTCCTGCTCGTCGTCCGTCGTCGCCTCCCGGCGCCGGCGCCGCGCGTCGACCCAGGTCAGCGAGGAACCGAGCCTAACGGAGGTCCGGCTCCTGCGCCGCGGGCAGCGTCCAGCGCACCGTCGTGCCCCCGGTGCCGGCGGGCTCCACCCAGACCCGCCCGCCGTGGTGCTCGACGACGCGCTTGACCAGCGCCAGGCCGATCCCGGTGCCCGAGTACACCTCCTTGGGGTGCAGCCGCTGGAAGATGACGAAGACCCGCTCGGCGTACTGGGGGTCGATCCCGATACCGTTGTCGGTGCAGGCGACCTCCCAGACGTCCCCGTCGCGGCGCGCCGACAGGTGCACCCGCGGCGGCCGCTCGGGGTGGCGGAACTTCAGGGCGTTGCCGACCACGTTCATCAGCAGCATCGCCAGCAGCGCCCGCTCGCCGTGCACGACGGGCAGCGGGTCGTGCGTGACCTCGGCCCCGGACTCGGCGATGCGCTCGCCCAGGTCGTGCCGGACCTGCTCGAGCACGGCCTCGAGGTGCACGGCCTCCGGCTCGGCGCCCGACCGCCCGACCCGCGAGAACGCGAGCAGGTCCTGGATCAGCCGCTGCATCCGCAGCGCGCCGTCGACCGCGAAGCCGATGTACTGGTCGGCCCGCTCGTCGAGCTGGCCCCCGTACCGCTTCTGCAGCAGCTGGGTGAAGCTCGCGACCTTGCGCAGCGGCTCCTGCAGGTCGTGCGAGGCGACGTAGGCGAACTGCTCGAGGTCGCGGTTCGAGCGCTCGAGCTCGCGGGTCTGCTCGTGCAGGAGCCGGTGGGCGCGCTCGGTCTCGGCGTGCGACGCGCGCAGCTCGGCCACCTGCTGCACCAGCTCGCGCCGCATCTGCTCGACGTCGCGCGCGAGCGCGGCGACCTCCCCCGTGCCCTCGGCGCGGATCTCGTGCTCGTGGGAGCCCGTGCTCGCGGCCCGGACGGCTTCGGCGAGGCGCCCCAGCGGCCGGGTCACGCTCCGCTCGAGCGCGACCCACACGAAGGCGCAGACGAGCACGACGAGGAGCGCCAGCACACCGACCACGACGAGCAGCACCTCGCTCCACAGCAGCGCCGCGTCGTGGTCGGCCCGGCCCTGGCGCGCGCCGGCCAGCAGGGCGAGGGTCCGCCACGCCGCCACGAGGGCGACGCCCACCGTGAGCAGCAGCGCCGCGCCGACCGCGACGAGCGGTCGGCGCACGCGGTCGCGGAGCGTGGGCTCGCCCCTCACGCGCGCGCCCACTCGGCGGAGTCGGCCAGCGTCGAGGACCGCGTGCCCGGGACCGCGCCGTCCCGGCCGGTCCACCCGACGACGAGCAGCGCGGCGTCGTCGGTCAGCGGCCCGCCGTGCAGGCCGCGCACCCGCCGCAGCACGCGCTCGACGACCCCGTCGATGCCTTGTGCCCGGAGCTCCTCGGTGACGAGCGCGTGCAGGCCCGTGACGCCGAGCCGCTGCACGCCCCGGCGCGTGGGCAGCTCGACGTCCAGGCCGGCGGCGTCGACCTCGGCCTCGACGAGGCCGTCGGTGTAGAGCATGAGGGCGAACGGCCCGTCGAGCGCGACGCGGTGCGCCTCCCAGCCCCCGGCCACCGGGATGCCGAGGGCGCGTCCCCGCGCGTCGGCCGGGAGCACGGCGCAGCGCACCTCCCCGACGGGCCCGGTGAGCAGCATCGGGGCCGGGTGGCCCGCGAGCGCCACCTCCGCGTGCTCGCGGTCGGGCTCGATCGCGACCTGGCACAGCGTGACGAAGATCTCGGGTCGCGGCCGCTCCGTGACGAGCACGCGTTCGAGCAGCGGCAGCACCCGGTCCGCCGGCGTGCCCGTCAGGACGAGCGTGCGCCACGCCGTGCGCAGGGTCGCGCCGAGCGCCGCCTCGTCCGGGCCGTGCCCTGCGACGTCGCCGATGACGGAGAGCACCGTGCCGTCCGGTCGCTCGACCGTGTCGAAGAAGTCGCCGCCCAGCAGCCCGTTGCCGCCGGGGAGGTAGCCCACCATGACCGAGACGTGCTCGTCCTCCACCAGCGGCTTGGGCAGCAGCGCCCGCTCGAGGCGGGCGGTCTCGGCGGCGCGCACCGCGCTGCGGTAGAGCGCCCGCTGCTGCGCGACCGACCGGCGCCGCTGCAGCGCGTAGCGCAGGGACCGGCCCAGCAGGTCGCCCTCGGTCTCGCCCTTGACCAGGTAGTCGTCGGCGCCCGCCGCGACCGCCTGGACCCCCTGGTCCACGCCGGTGTGCCCGGTGAGCACGACGAGCGCGGGCGGCAGGGGCGCGTCCTCGGCGACCTGCCGGAGCTGCTCGACGGCGGCGATCCCCACGGAGTCCGGCAGACCGAGGTCCAGCAGCACGCAGTCGACGGTCGACCGGCCGAGCGTGGCCAGCGCCTCGGCGAGACTGCGCGAGCGCTGCAGCTCGACCGTCACCCCGGCGTCGAGAAGCAGCTCGTCGACCAGGAGCGCGTCGGCGTCGTCGTCCTCCACCAGCAGGACCCGGATCGGCCGTGCACCGGGGACCGCCTCGGCGGGCCCGGCGGCGCCCGGTCCCGGTCCGCCCGAGGT
This sequence comes from Isoptericola sp., assembly GCA_031181105.1. Lineage (GTDB taxonomy): Bacteria > Actinomycetota > Actinomycetes > Actinomycetales > Cellulomonadaceae > Isoptericola. Next base: position 3,514 of record JAPSLD010000015.1, read on the forward strand.
GCGGGGCACGTCGCCGCTGCTCATGGGCGTGATCCTAGACCGACGTCCCCACCAGCGGTCGAGACCCCCCGGCGGGTCTGCAATGATGGTCGGCCGCACGGTCACGGACGCAGGGAGGACGCGTGGCGGGCAGGCAGGACGAGCTGGCACGAGAGCAGGCGGTGGTGGACCGCCTCTACGCGCGGCTGGACGAGGTGCGCAGCACGACGCGCGGCCGGCTCGCGCAGGTGCGCCGGTCGGGGCCCTCCGGGTCGCCGCAGAACCGCAGCGAGCGGGACGCGTTCGCGACCCTCTACGAGGACCGCGTCGCGCAGCTCGACGCCGTCGAGGACAGGCTGGCGTTCGGGCGCCTCGACCTCGACGACGGCACGGCCCGGTACGTGGGACGCATCGGCCTCACGGACGACGAGCACCGCTCGCTCCTGACGGACTGGCGGGCGCCCGCGGCGCAGGCCTTCTACCGCGCGACCGCGCTGCACCCGTCCGGCGTCGTGCGGCGGCGGCACCTCGTGACGTCCGGGCGCACGGTGACGGGCCTCGAGGACGAGGTGCTCGACCTCGACGCGATCGACGGCGACGCGACGCACCTGTCGGGCGAGGGCGCGCTGCTCGCGTCGCTGGCCACGCGCCGCACGGGCCGCATGACCGACATCGTCGCGACGATCCAGGCGGAGCAGGACCGCATCATCCGGTCCGGGCTCGGCGGCGCGCTCGTCGTCCAGGGCGGCCCGGGCACGGGCAAGACGGCGGTGGCCCTGCACCGCGCGGCGTACCTGCTCTACGCCCACCGCAAGGTCCTCGAGCGCTCGGGCGTGCTGCTGGTCGGGCCCAGCCGGTCCTTCCTGCGCTACATCGACCAGGTGCTCCCCTCGCTGGGCGAGACCGGGGTGGTCTCGACGACGATCGCCGAGCTGCTGCCGGGCCTCGTGGCGGCCGGCGTCGACACGGGACCGGTCGCGGAGATCAAGGGCAGGCTCGTGTGGCGCTCGGTCGTCCGCCGCGCGGTGCGCGCCCGCGAGCGGGTCCCGGCCCAGGACGTGCCCGTGCGCGTCGACGGGCACGACCTGGTGATCCTGCGGCGCGACGTGCGCGACGCCATCGCCAAGGCCCGCCGCACCCACAAGCCGCACAACGAGGCGCGCGCGACGTTCGTGCGCGAGATGCTCGCGCGGCTCCTCGACCAGTACGCCGACCAGCTCGGCTCGGCCCTGGCGCCCGAGGACGTGGCGGTCGTGACCGAGGACCTGCGGTCGCACCGTGACGTGCGCGTCGCCCTGAACCTCGCGTGGTTCCCGATCACCCCCGAGAAGCTGGTGGCGGACCTCTACGCCAAGCCGCACCGTCTCGCCGAGGCGGCGCCCGAGCTCAGCGCGGCGGAGCGGCGCCTGCTGCGCCGCGACCCGCACGCGGCCTGGACCGAGTCCGACGTCCCGATCCTCGACGAGGCCGCCGAGCTCCTCGGCGAGGACGACTCGCTCGCCCGGGCCGAGGCCCGCGCCCGCGCGGCGGAGCGCGCGGCCGAGCTGGAGTACGCCCGCTCGGTGCTCGAGTCCACCGGGGCGGGCGGCGGGCTCGTGGACGCCGAGACCCTCGCGTCGCGCTTCGAGTCCACCGGGCCGCGGCTGACGACCGCCGAGCGCGCGGCCGCCGACCGCACCTGGACGTACGGGCACGTCGTCGTCGACGAGGCGCAGGAGCTGTCGCCGATGGCCTGGCGGGCGCTCGTGCGCCGCGTACCGACGCGCTCGATGACGATCGTCGGCGACGTCGCCCAGACGTCGTCGGCCGCGGGGGCCCGGTCCTGGGCGACCGCCCTCGACCCGGTGCTCCGCGACGGCTGGCGGCTCGAGGAGCTCACGGTCAGCTACCGCACGCCGGCCGCGGTGGCCGACGCCGCGCAGCGTGTCGCGGCAGCCGCGGGCCTGCCCGTCTCGCCCCTAACCGCGGCACGCCACGTCGACGACGCGCTCGAGCTGGTCCGCGCGACACCGTCCGGACCGGCGCGCGCCGAGCTCGAGCAGGAGGTCGTCGACCAGGTCGTCGCCCTCGTGCGCGAGTTCGTCGGTCCTGACGGCGCGGGCCGCGTCGCCGTGGTGGCACCCGCCGAGCGCGTGCCGGCGCTGCGCCGGACGGTGGAGTCGGCGCTCCCGGACGCGCTGGGCGCGGCCGAGGGCGGGCGCCTGCTCGCCCAGCGCCCGGAGGACGCCCAGGTACCGGTGCTCTCGCCGCGCGAGACCAAGGGCCTCGAGTACGACGCGGTCGTGCTCGTGGAGCCGGCGGCGGTCGCGGAGGGACCGGGCGGGTTCTCCGACCTCTACGTGGCCATGACGCGCCCGACGCAGCGGCTCGTCGTCGTCCACGAGCGGGCGCTGCCGGAGGGCTTTGCCGAGCGGGCCGCCGCCTGACGCCGGCGGCCCGCCCGTGAGACGGGTTTGTCGCCACGCGCCCCGGCGGCGCACCATGGGTCCGTGCTGCGCGCCCTTCTGCTGGAGAACGTCCACCCTGTCGCCACCCAGATCCTCCGCGACGCGGGGATCGAGGTCGTCACGCGCTCCGGCGCGCTCGACGAGGCCGAGCTGATCGACGCCCTCGAGGGCTTCCACATCCTCGGCATCCGGTCCAAGACGACCGTCACCTCCAAGGTGTTCGAGTCCGTGCCCGGCCTGCTCGCGGTCGGCACGTTCAGCATCGGGACCAACCAGATCGACCTGGCCGCGGCCGCGTCGTACGGCGTCGCGGTGTTCAACGCCCCCTACTCGAACACCCGCTCGGTGGTCGAGCTGGCGCTGGCGGAGATCATCGCCCTCACCCGTCGCCTGACCGTCCGCGACAAGGCGCTGCACGACGGCGTGTGGGACAAGACCGCCGAGGGCGCGCACGAGGTGCGCGGCCGGACGCTCGGCATCATCGGCTACGGGAACATCGGCTCGCAGCTGTCGGTGCTCGCAGAGAACCTCGGCATGCGCGTCGTGTTCTACGACACGGCGGAGAAGCTGGCGCTGGGCAACGCCCGGCGCGTCGAGACCGTCGACGAGCTGCTCGCGACGGCCGACGCCGTGACGATCCACGTGGACGGGCGCCGCGGCAACGCGGGCCTCTTCGGCGCCGACCTGTTCGCACGCATGAAGCCGGGCGCGATCTTCCTGAACCTGTCGCGCGGGTTCGTCGTCGACGTCGACGCGCTGCGCGAGAACATCCTGTCCGGCCACCTGGCCGGCGCCGCGGTCGACGTGTTCCCGACGGAGCCCAAGAAGCGCGGCGACCACTTCGAGTCGCCGCTGCGCGGTCTGGACAACGTCATCCTCACGCCGCACGTCGGCGGGTCGACGGAGGAGGCGCAGGAGGCGATCGGCGACTTCGTGGCCAAGAAGCTCCGCGACTACCTCGCCACGGGCTCCACGACGCTGTCGGTCAACCTGCCCAACCTCCAGCTCGAGCACACGGGGGTCGGCCGCATCATGCTGCTGCACCGCAACGTCCCCGGGGTCCTCGCGGCCGTCAACCAGGTCTTCGCCGACCACGGCGCCAACATCGAGGCGCAGATGCTCGCCACGCGCGGGGAGATCGGGTACGTGGTCACCGACATCTCGGACGTGACCCAGCGCGGGGCGTCGGCCAAGCTCCAGGCGATGGACTCGACCGTCCGGCTGCGCATCCGCGACGCGTTCGACCGGCCCGAGTTCCCGCCGGGCCCCGCCGCCGGCTGACGCACGACGGGCGGTCCGGGAATCTCCCCCGGACCGCCCGTCGCCGTGCGCGCCGGCCCTCAGCCGGACTTGCGCCGGAACATCCGCTGGACCGGGCCGGCCGTCTCGGAGCCGTGCACGGCACCGGTGTTCGTCCCACCGTCCGCGGTGCGGTGACGCGCCGCGTTCTTCTTGTCGAGGGCCTCCTTGAAGCGCGCCTTCGCGTCCGCGCCCGGAGCTGTCGTGCGTTCCTTGTCCGCCATGCGGCCACCTCGTCGTCCGAGTCGGGGTGCGGGCACCGCGCCGGACGAGCGCGGCGCCCTTCGGGTCCGGTCCAGCATGGTGCAGCCGTCCGGACCGCGCCACCTCATATCGCGGGAGGCATGTCTCGGAAGCCTGTCGAGGGGGCCTACCGCGGGGGCCTGCCGCGGGGCCCTGCCGCGGGGACGCCGAGCGGCCTGGTCAGAGGCCGTGCTCGGCGGGCTCGGCTTGCTCCGCCGGTGCCGGCGATGCGGTGCCGCGCTCCGCCCGCTCGGCCCGCTCGGCCCGTTCGGCGCGCAGGGAGGTGATCGCGCTCTCGAAGTCCTCCAGCGAGTCGAACGCCTGGTAGACGCTCGCGAACCGCAGGTACGCGACCTCGTCGAGCTCTCGCAGCGGGCCGAGGATCGCCAGGCCGATCTCGTACGCGTCGATCTCCGGGCTGCCCGAGCTGCGCAGCGTCTCCTCGACCTTCTGGGCGAGCAGCGCCAGGTCGTCGCCGCTGACGGGCCGGCCCTGGCACGCCTTGCGGACGCCCGAGACGATCTTGTCGCGGCTGAACGGCTCGGTCGCACCCGACCGCTTCACGACCGACAGGCTCGCCGTCTCGATCGTCGTGAACCGGCGGTTGCACGCGGGGCACTGCCGCCTGCGGCGGATGGCGGCACCGTCGTCGGACGTCCGGGAGTCGATCACGCGCGAGTCGGCGTGCCGGCAGAACGGGCAGTGCATCCGTGTCTCCTGCGGTCGGGGCCGGGCGGACGCCCGGCAGCCCGACGAAAGTATGCGGCCGCCCGTGGCCGGCGCAACACGGTGGCCGGCCGTCACCCCTCGGGCAGCAGCACGACCTGGCCCGCCTCGAGGCCCGACGTGCGCATGCCGTTGATCTCCTTGACCTGGGCGACGACGTCGCGCACGTCCTCACCCGCCGTGGTGAGGCCGCTGGCGAGCTGCCACAGCGTCTCCCCCGGCGCGACGACGTGCGCGCGCACCTCGATGGGCTCGGGCGGCGAGCTGGCCATCGCCTGCGTCCCCGCGAGGCCGAAGACCGCGGAGGCCAGGGCCGCGAGCGCCAGGACCACCGCGCGCCCGCGCGGCGTCAGGTGCAGCCCGCCGAGGCCCAGGAAGCCGTACGCCTCGGAGGTGGTGCGCGGGCTCGGGATGGTCGCGGCCATGGTTCCGTGTCCTCTCGTGTTCCGTCGTGCGGTGCGTCGTTCGTGCCGGCTGCTCGTCCGTCCTTCGAACGCCTGTCCGTCGAACGTGTGTACGTAGAACGTCTGTACCATTGGTACCACCCGGCACCGACAAAGTCGAGACATGCTCGAACAGATGTTTGAGCGGACGCCCGAACTGACCTACAGTGGCTGCAGCGCGATGGAAGGTTTGTCGGATTTCACGGCCCGATCCGCACGGCGGGCCACGAGGACGGGAGCGACGCGATGACGACCGGACCGCACGGGGCCACGGGGGACGCCGCGCTGGCGACGGTCAGCGACCTGCCCGGGGCCGGCGACCGCCTGACGCCGCGGCAGCGGCGCGTGCTCGAGACCATCCGCGACTCCGTCGAGCGCCGCGGCTACCCGCCCACGATGCGCGAGATCGGCGAGGCGGTCGGGCTGGCGAGCCCGTCGTCGGTCAAGCACCAGCTGACGACCCTCGAGCGCAAGGGCTACCTGCGCCGGGACCCGAACCGCCCGCGCGCGATCGAGGTCGTCGACCCGGACGCGCCCGACGCCGTCGAGGCCGGCGACGTCGAGACGGTGCTCGGCACCGCGACGGCCCTGGCCTCCTCGCAGGAGGAGTCGATGCCCGCGCCGTCGTACGTGCCGCTCGTCGGCCGGATCGCCGCCGGCGGGCCGATCCTCGCGGAGCAGCTCGTCGAGGACGTCTTCCCCCTCCCCCGCCAGATCGTCGGTGACGGCGAGCTGTTCCTGCTCAAGGTCGCGGGCGACTCGATGGTCGACGCCGCGATCTGCGACGGCGACTGGGTCGTCGTGCGCCGCCAGCCGGTCGCGGAGAACGGCGAGGTCGTCGCGGCGATGATCGACGGCGAGGCCACGGTCAAGACGTTCAAGCGGGCCGACGGCCACGTGTGGCTGCTGCCGCAGAACCCCGCCTACAGCCCCATCGCCGGCGACGAGGCGCAGGTCCTCGGGCGTGTCGTCGCGGTGCTGCGCAGCCTCTGACCCGTCGCTGCGCTCAGAGGCCGAGGCGCCGCTGCACCGCGCGCATCGCGTCGGCCGAGGCTCGCAGGCCGGCGACCTCGTCGTCGGACATCGGGACCTCGACGGTCTCGGTGACGCCGCGGCGGTCGACGAGCGAGGGTATCGACAGGCAGACGTCCGAGATGCCGGCGAAGCCGTCGAGCCGCGACGAGACGGGCATGATGCGGTGCTCGTCGTCCAGCACCGCCTCGATGATCCGGGTGGCCGCGAGCCCGACGGCGTAGTTCGTCGCCCCCTTGCCGGCGATGACGCGGTCGGCCGACTCGACGACGTCGGTCGCGATCCGCTCGCGCGCCGCGGCGTCGAGGGGCTGACGGCCCGCCAGGGCGGACCACTGCAGCAGGGGCACGCCGGCGATCGTCGCGGAGCTCCACAGCACGATCTCGGAGTCGCCGTGCTCGCCGGCGATGTACGCGTGCACGTTCGCCACGGCCACACCGCAGTGCTCGGCGAGCGCCGCGCGCAGCCGGGACGAGTCCAGGACGGTGCCGCTGCCGAAGACGCGCTCGGGCGGGAGGCCCGAGATCTTCTGCGCGGCGTAGGTCACGACGTCGACGGGGTTGGTCACCATGATGAACACCGCGTCGGGAGCGACCTCGACCAGGCCCGGCATGATGCGACGGGTGAGGTCGACGGTCGCCTCGGCCAGGTCCAGGCGCGTCTGGCCGGGATGCTGCTTGGCGCCCGCGGTCACCACGACGACGTCGGCGTCGCGGCAGACCTCGACGTCGTCCGAGCCGACGATCTCGGCCTGCGGGATGAACATGGCCCCGTGCCGCAGGTCGAGCACCTCGGCGTCGACCTTCGCCCGGTCGACGTCCATGAGCGCCACCGTCCGCGCCGCCCCCCGCGCGAGCGCGGCGTAGGCGAGCGTCGATCCCACGGCCCCGGCGCCGACGATCGCGAGCCGGGTCCTGCTGCGGGGAGCGTCCACGGACCTCAGGCTAGGCGTCGAGCCGCCGCAGCGCAGCGCGGACGACGCCCCCGTCCGTCGTCGTCCAGAAGTCCGGCATGGAGCGGGTGAGGAACGTCCCGTAGCGGGCGGTCGCCAGCCGGGGGTCGAGCACCGCGACCACGCCGCGGTCGGACGCGGACCGGATGAGCCTGCCCGCTCCCTGCGCCAGCAGGAGGGCGGCGTGGGTCGCCGCGACCTGCATGAAGCCGTTGCCGCCGGCCTGCTCGACCGCACGGGCACGGGCCGCCTTGATCGGGTCGTCGGGACGCGGGAACGGGACGCGGTCGACGATCACGAGCTGGCACGACGGCCCGGGCACGTCCACGCCCTGCCACAGGGACAGCGTCCCGAAGAGGCACGTGGCCGGGTCCTCGGCGAAGGCCCGCACGAGGCTCGGGAGCTGGTCGTCGCCCTGGCAGAGCACGGGGACGTCGAGGCGCCCGCGCATGGCCTCGGCCGCCGCCGTGGCGGCCCGGCGCGAGGAGAAGAGCCCGAGGGTCCGGCCGCCCGCCGCCTCGATCAGCTCGGCGATCTCGTCGAGCTGGGCGTCGGTGGTCGGTTCGCGGCCCGGGGCCGGCAGGTGCCGGGCGACGTAGAGGATGCCCTGGCGCGGGTAGTCGAAGGGGCTGCCGACGTCGATCCCCTCCCAGGCCGCGCCGCCGTCGCCGTCCCTGCCGCCGAGGCCGAGCGAGCGGGCAACCGGCTCGAACGTCCCGCCCAGCGCGAGCGTCGCGGAGGTGAAGACGCCGGTCGCCTCGGCGAGCAGCTGCGTCCGGATGAGCCCGGCGACGGCGAGCGGCGCGGCGTGCAGCCGGGTGATCCCGTCGCCCGCCCACGGCGCGTCGTCCGGCGGGCGCGAGCACCACAGCACGTCCGCGCTCGTGTCCTCGGCGGCCATCCGCTCGGCGACCTCGAAGAGCTGGAGCACCGCCGACTGGGCCACCTTCACGCCGGGGTCCGGCTGGGCCTGCGGCTGCCCGCCGCTCTCCGGCTTCAGCCGGGTGAGCAGCTCGCGGGCCGCGTCGCGCACGCCCGCGACGGCGGCCCGCAGGTCGTCCGGCAGACCCTGGGGGAACCGCTCGGCAGGGACGGTCGCCAGGAGCGACCCGAGCCGCTGCGCGGCGTCGTCGAGCGCCGACGTCTCGGTGCCGCCGTGCCGGCGCGCGAGCCGCGCCGCGTGCTCGACCGACGTGAGCGAGAGGTCGACCGTGGCCGCGGACGTGATGCGGTCGGCGAGCTCGTGCGCCTCGTCCACGACGACGACGTCGTGCTCGGGCAGGACGCCCGGGCTGCCCGACGCCGCGATGCCGAGCATCGCGTGGTTGGTGACCACGACGTCGGCCTCGCGCGCCGTGGCGCGCGCACGCTCCGGGAAGCACTCCGCGAGCATCGGGCACCGGCTGCCCAGGCACTCGAGCGACGTGACCGAGACCTGCCGCCACGCCTTGTCCGGCACGCCGGGCACGAGGTCGTCCCGGTCCCCGGTGCCGGTCTCCTGCGCCCAGGCGTGCAGCCGTCGGACGTGGTCGGCGAGCGTCGGCCCGTCGTCGCCCCGGCGTCCCCGGGCCGGCCCGGCACTGGCCGGCGGGGGGTGCTGCTCGGCCGCGGCGCCCTCCGCCGCGCCCGGCAGGTCGAACAGCGTCGCCTCGTCGACCGGGTAGCCGCCGCCCGTCTTGTGGAGGCACAGGTAGTTGTGCCAGCCCTTGAGCAGGGCGACCCGCGGCTCGCGCGGGAGCAGCGGGCTCACGGCCTGGGCGACCAGCGGCAGGTCCCGGGTGATGACCTGCCGCTGCAGGGCCAGGGTCGCGGTCGACACGACGACCCGGCCGCCGTCGACCACCGCGTGCCGCACGGCCGGGACGAGGTACGCGAGCGACTTGCCCGTGCCCGTGCCCGCCTGGACCAGCAGGTGCTCGCCCGACGCGACGGCGTCGGCCACCGCGAGCGCCATCCGGTGCTGACCGTCCCGGCGCCCGCCGCCGAGCGCCGCGACCGTCAGGTCGAGCAGCTCCTCGACACCGGGCACCTCCTGCGCGGGCGGGGCGTCGGACGGCGTGTCGGTGTCGGGCAGGTTCACCCGTCGATCCTAGGTGCCGCCGCCGACGCCGCGTGGCGCGTCCACAGTGCCGGACACGAGCCGGACAGGGCCGGACCGGGCGTCGCGCCCCGCGTCAGACCGCGGCGCGCGACAGCTCGGCAGCGAGCGCCTCGTCGACCCGTCCGCGCAGCCGCGTGCCGTCGGCGAGGTGCTCCTCGGTGTCGATCTCCCCGGCCTCGTGCACGCGGTGCACGAGGTCGCCGCGCGAGTAGGGCACCACGACGTCGATCGCGACGCGGGGGCGCGGCAGCTCGTCGGCGACGAGCGCCTTGAGCTCGGCGATGCCCTCGCCCGTGTGCGCCGAGACGACGACGGAGCGCCGCTCGCGCCGCTGGATGCGGCCCACGACGGCTGGGTCCGCGATGTCCGCCTTGTTGAGGACGACGACCTCGGGGACGTCCTCGACGCCGGGGATCTCGGCGAGGACCTCGCGCACGGCCGCGATCTGACCCTCGGGGTCGGGGTGCGAGGCGTCGACGACGTGCAGCAGCAGGGCCGCGTCCGCGACCTCCTCGAGCGTCGAGCGGAACGCCTCGACGAGCTGGTGCGGGAGGTGCCGCACGAAGCCGACGGTGTCCGCGAGCGTGTACACGCGGCCGTCCTCCGTGCGGGCCCGCCGCACGGTCGGGTCGAGCGTCGCGAACAGCGCGTTCTCCACGAGGACGCCGGCGTCCGTCAGCGCGTTCAGGAGCGACGACTTCCCGGCGTTCGTGTAGCCGGCGATCGCGACGTTCGGGATCGCGTGCCGCTTGCGCTCGAGCCGCTTGGTGACGCGCGACGGCGCCATGGCGGCGATCTCGCGGCGCAGCTTGGCCATGCGGTTGCGGATGCGGCGGCGGTCGAGCTCGATCTTCGTCTCACCCGGACCGCGCGAGCCCATGCCCGCACCCTGGCCGCCCACCTGGCCACCGGCCTGGCGGGACATCGACTCGCCCCAGCCGCGCAGGCGCGGCAGCAGGTACTCGAGCTGGGCGAGCTCGACCTGCGCCTTGCCCTCCCGCGACTTGGCGTGCTGGGCGAAGATGTCGAGGATCAGCGCCGTCCGGTCGACGACCTTGACCTTGACGATGTCCTCGAGCGCGCGGCGCTGCGACGGCGCCAGCTCCGTGTCCGCCACGACGGTGTCCGCGCCGACGGCCGCCACGACGTCGGCCAGCTCGGCCGCCTTGCCGGAGCCGAGGTAGGTGCCCGGGTCCGGCTTCTGGCGGCGCTGGAGCAGGCCGTCCATGACCTGGGACCCGGCCGTCTCGGCGAGCGCGGCGAGCTCGCGCAGCGAGACCTCGGCCTCGGCCGCGGCCGCCTCACCGCCCGAGTACAGGCCGACGAGCACGACCTTCTCCAGGCGCAGCTGGCGGTACTCGACCTCGGTGACGTCCTCGAGCTCGGTGGACAGGCCGGCCACGCGGCGCAGGGCCGACCGTTCCTCGAGGTCCAGCTGCTCGCCGTCGTGCTCGGTGTGGACGGTGCCGCCCTCGGCGCGTGCGGTCCCGGCCCGAGCGAGGACCCGCGCGACGACGTCGTCCGCGATCGCCTGCGCGTCGCGGTCGGCGTCCGAGGGGGTCGGCCCCGTGAAGGGGGTGTCGGGGTTCGTCGGGGTGTGGGTCAAGGGTCTCCTTCGACGCGGGGTTGCGTGCACTGGCTACAACAAGGATCCCACGCGTGATCGTCCCGGACGAGCCGATTTCACGTCCGTCCGGCCCGTCGGGCGGCACGTAGGATCGCCGGGTGACCGACCAGCCCGAGCACTACTTCACGGCGGAGCCGGCCTCGGACGACGAGCGTCGCCGCCTGCCGGTCCGGCTCGCGGGCCGCGACGTCGAGGTCGAGGTGGCGGCCGGCGTGTTCTCGCCGGGTGGTGTCGACAAGGGCACGCAGGTGCTGCTCCGCGCGGTGCCCGACCCGCCGTCGGGCGACCTGCTCGACCTCGGCTGCGGCTGGGGACCTCTCGCGCTGACGATGGCGCTCGAGTCCCCGCACGCCACCGTGTGGGCCGTGGACGTGAACACGCGCGCGCTCGACCTCGTGCGGCGCAACGCCGAGCGGCTCGGTCTTTCCGGCGTGCGCGCGGTGACGCCGGACGAGGTCCCCGACGACGTCACGTTCGCGGCGGTCTGGTCGAACCCGCCGATCCGCGTCGGCAAGGAGCATCTGCACGACATGCTGCGGCGGTGGCTGCCGCGCCTGGGACCCGGCGCCGCGGCGTGGCTGGTCGTGCAGAAGAACCTCGGCTCGGACTCGCTGGCGCGCTGGATCGACGCGGAGCTCGGGCTGCGCACCGCCCGCGAGGGGTCCTCGAAGGGGTTCCGCGTCCTGCGCGTCGTCCGCTGAGCCGCCCGGCCTACAGCTCGATCTCGCCGCTGTAGACCAGCTCGGCAGGACCGGCGAGCTCGACGTGCCCGCCGGGGAGCAGCCGTACGCGCACCTCGCCGCCCGGGACCTCCACGACCCAGGTGTCGGGCGGGCCCCCGGCCGCCGCCTGGGCCGCGCCGCCGGCCGCCCAGGCGCGCACCGCGAGCGCCGCGGCACACGCGCCCGTGCCGCACGACCGGGTCTCCCCCACGCCCCGCTCGTGCACCCGCATCCGGACGCGGCCCACGGTCTCGCCGTCGGGGCCCGTCTCCTCGCCGAGCGGCACGACGAGCTCGACGTTGGTGCCGCGGGGCGGCACGGGCTCGACGGCGGGCACGTACGTGAGGTCGGCGGCCTCGAGCTCGTCGGGCTGCGCGAGCGCCACCACGGTGTGCGGGTTGCCGACGTCGACGCTCAGGCCGGGCCGCGGCGCGGGCCAGCCGTGCACGAGCACCTGCGCGTCCGCACCGGCCGCCGCGGCCCGCTCGCCGCCCGGCAGCGACCACGGGCCCATGTCGACGGCGTACCAGCCGTCGGCCTCGCGCCGCACCCGGCGCACGCCCGCCCGGGTGCCGAGCGCCAGCTCGCCGCCGCCGGCGAGGTCGACCAGGCCCAGGTCCTCGGCGAACGCCGTGAACACGCGCACGCCGTTGCCGCACATCTCGGCCACGGACCCGTCCGCGTTGCGATAGTCCATGAACCAGATCGCGCCCGGCTCGGCGGCGAGCACCTCGTCCGCGACGCCCTCGCCGGCCCGCGCGAGGGCCGCGGTCGGCAGGAGGCGGATGACGCCGTCGCCGCCGACGCCGGCGCGCCGGTCCGCGATCCTGCGCACCTGCTCGGGGGTGAGGTCGAGGTCGCCGCGGGTGTCGGCGACGAGCACGAAGTCGTTCTGCGTGCCGTGGCCCTTGGTGAAGCGCAAGGTCATGAGCCCAGACTACGGCGCACGGGCGCGTCGCCCGGCTCGGGCAGCGACCCGGCGTCGGCGGCGCGCACCACCGCGAGCGCGTCGTCGAGCAGCGTGGGCGACCCCGCGTCGAGCCAGTGCACCCGCGGGTCGCGGCCGAACCAGCCCATCTGCTTGCGGGCGAGCCGGCGCGTGCTCGCCACGACGGCGGCGCGCGCGGCGGCCTCGTCCGTCTCGCCGCGGAACCACGCGAGCAGCTCGGCGTAGCCCACCGCACGGGCCGCCGTCGTGCCCAGGCCACGGCCCGTGCCGCCCTGCTCGGGCGCGGCGAGCGCGCGCACCTCCTCGACCAGGCCGGCGTCCCACATCCGCTCGACCCGGTGCTCGACGCGGGCGTCGAGCGTCGCCCGGTCGCAGTCCAGCCCGATCTGCACCGCGGAACGCACGTACTCCTGGCGCGGCAGGTTCGCCGTGTACGGGCGGCCGGTGATTGTGATGACCTCGAGCGCGCGCACGATGCGCCGCGTGTTGGTCGGGCCGATCGAGGCGGCGGCCTGCGGGTCGAGCCGCTCGAGCTCCGCGTGCAGCGAGCGCCGGCCCTCGCGCTCGGCACGCTCCTCGAGCGCGGCGCGGACCCGTGGGTCGGTGCCCGGGAACTCCATCTCGTCGAGCAGCGCCCGGACGTACAGGCCCGAGCCGCCGACGACGACCGCGCGCGCCCCCCGCCGCGCGATCGCGTCGAGGTCCGCCCGTGCCGCCTCCTGGTACCGGGCGACCGACGCGTCCTCGAGGGGGTCGAGCACGTCGAGCTGGTGGTGGACGACGCCGCGGCGCTCGGCGGGCGGCACCTTGGCCGTGCCGACGTCCATGCCGCGGTAGAGCTGGTACGCGTCGGCGTTGACGATCTCGGCGGGCGCACCGGGGCGGGACAGGGCCTCGGCGAGGTCCAGGGCCAGGTCCGACTTGCCGGTGGCGGTGGGCCCGACGACGGCGACGATCACGCCGACCACCGTACCGGTCCGCTACCGGTCCCTCAGGAGCGTCACGGCGTACCGGGCCGGCAGGTGGTCGCCCGCGACGGCGACCGTCCGCTCCTCCGGCTCCCATCGCGGGCCGAGCGCCGCGAGCACCGCCGCGACGCCGGGGGCGAGCCCGCCGGACGCCGGTGCGCCGGGCGCCGGTGCGTCGGGTGCCGGAACACCCGGTGTCGGGACGTCGGGTGTCCACGGGGCGGGGCCCGGGGGCCCGCCGCCCGCCACCACGACCCCCGCCGCCGCGCGCAGGTCCGCCGCGACCCGCGCGACGTCGTCGGGCACCCGGGCGAGCGCCGGCGGCACCTCGTGCACGACCACGTCCGCCGCCCCGGCGCGGGCGCCGCGCGCCCCGAGAGCGGCGGCGAGGCACACGAGCGCGACGGAGGCGGGCACCTGGACGGCGGGCCGCGCCGCGCCGGCCCCCCACGCCCGCAGGCCGGGCGTCCACCGCTCGGGCACGCCCGCGCCCGCGAGCGACGGCCGAGCCCCGCGCGTGCGCCGCGCGGGGCCGGAGCCGTGCGCCAGGACGGCGAGGGCTCCCCCGGACGCGTCGTCGAGCAGGGCCCCCAGCGCCTCGAGCACGGCCGCCCGCACCGGCGCCACCGGGTCGGCCGCACCCGCGGCCCCGGGCACGAGCAGCGGTGTGGCGGGCAGGAGCACGGCACGCACGGGCACGCCGACCAACCTACCGGGCGGCCGTGTAGCGTGGGTGCGGTGAAGTTCTTCGGGTCACGCCGGACGGGCAGGTCCTCCGAGGAGCTGGGCGACGACGAGCTCCGGGCCCGCGTCGAGAGCATCCTCGCGAGCGCGATCGGCTCCGACGAGCCGGGGGCGCCCGCGCCCGCCCCGCTCACGCGCGAGCGCATCGTCGCCTGGCTCACGGACGCCGGGTTCTCGTACTTCGTCGACTCCGACGGTGACGTCGGCGGGATCTGGCACGGCTGGCTGTTCTACTTCCTGGCCCTCGGCGACCGCGGCGAGGTGCTGCAGGTGCGCGGCCAGTGGCACCGCGTGATGACGATCGAGCGGCTCGAGGAGATCCTCGAGGTCTGCAACGAGTGGAACGCCGAGCGCATCTGGCCCAAGACGTACGTCCGGGTGCGCGACGACGGTGCGGTCGTCGTGTGCGCCGACGTGACGGTCGACGTGGAGCACGGGGCGACGGACGACCAGCTCGACCAGCTGCTCCAGTGCGGTCTCACGACGGGCTCGATGTTCTTCGAGCACCTCGACGAGCGGTACCCCGACCCGCTGCAGGAGGCCTCGTGAGCCCGGCGTGGCGGCGGGCACGGACCGTGGCCGCCCGCGGCGTGCGGGACGCGCGCGCCCGGCTGCTCGGAGCCGGCCGCCGCGGCCCCTCGACCGGCGACACCCCCGCCGCCCGGCCGCCCGTCGAGCCCCTGCCGCTGAGCCGCGACCGCGTCGCCGAGGACCTCGCGCGGCGCGGGTACAAGTTCCGTCTCGACGGCGAGGGCGACGTCACGGGCACGTGGGACGGCAACCGCTTCTGGTTCCTGCTGCTGGGCGACCGCGGCGAGATCCTCCAGGTGCGGGGCCGCTGGTCGGGCACGGTCGCCCCGCAGGCGCGCCTGTCGGTGCTCCAGGCCGTCAACGACTGGAACCGCGACCGGGTCTGGCCCAAGGTGTACGTGCGCGAGGAGTCGGACGGGCTGGCGCTCTACGCCGAGGTGTCGGTCGACTTCGAGCACGGCGCGACCGACGAGCAGCTCGCCGCGACCGTGTCCTGCGGGCTCGTCACCGCGACGCAGTTCTTCTCCACCGTCGGCGCGCTGACCCCCGGCGACTGAGCGGGGCGGCCGCTAGCGCGTCGCGCGCAGCGCCGGCATCCCGAGCGCGACCGGCCCCGCCGGCGCCGGCGTGCCGTGCCCGTGGTGGTCGTCGCCGCCGCCGAGGCGCGTGGCCTCCCGGCGCGCCCAGGCGTCGCCCGAGCGGGTGCGGCGGACCGTGAAGACGCCGCCCGCTCGCGCGGAGTCCGCGATGAGGTGGTGCGGCGCCGACTGCGTGACCTCGACGGTCACGACGTCGCCGGGGCGCGGCAGGCGCGGGTCGAGCTCCTCGGGGGCGGCGAGCCGCGGCTCGTCCAGGGTCTCGGGCCGGTCGCCCGCGGGCGTGACGCCGTCGGGCAGCGCGAGGTGCACGAGCCGGTTGTCGGGCGCGCGGCCCGACAGGCGGTGCGTCGCGCCGTCCTTCTTGCCCGACCCCTCGGCGACGAGCACGTCGAGCGTACGCCCGACCTGCTTCGCCGACTCCTCGGCGCTGATGCGCTCCTGGAGGGCCAGGAGGCGCTCGAACCGCTCCTGGACGACCTCCTTGGGCAGCTGGCCCTCCATCGTGGCGGCGGGCGTCCCGGGGCGCGGCGAGTACTGGAACATGAACGCCGAGCTGAACCGCGACGCCTCGACGACCCGCAGCGTCTCGGCGAAGTCCTCCTCCGTCTCGCCGGGGAAGCCGACGATCACGTCGGTCGTGATCGCGGCGTCGGGCATCGCGGCCCGCACCCGCTCGAGGATGCCGAGGAAGCGCTCGGAGCGGTACGAGCGGCGCATCGCCCGCAGGACGCGGTCCGAGCCGGACTGCAGCGGCATGTGCAGCTGCGGCATGACGTTGGGGGTGGCGGCCATCGCCTCGACGACGTCGTCGGTGAACGCGGCGGGGTGCGGCGAGGTGAAGCGGACGCGCTCGAGGCCCTCGATGCGCCCGCACGCGCGCAGGAGCTTGGCGAACGCGCCCCGGTCGCCGAACTCGACCCCGTAGCTGTTGACGTTCTGCCCCAGCAGCGTGACCTCGATCGCGCCGGCGGCGACGAGCGCCTCGACCTCGGCCAGGACGTCGCCCGGCCGGCGGTCGCGCTCCTTGCCGCGCAGGTGCGGCACGATGCAGAAGGTGCACGTGTTGTTGCAGCCGACCGAGATGGACACCCAGCCGGCGTAGACGCTCTCGCGGCGCGTCGGCAGCGTCGAGGGGAAGACCTGCAGCGACTCGGCGATCTCGACCTGTGCCTCGGCGTTGTGCCGCGCCCGTTCGAGCAGGACGGGCAGCGCGTCGAGGTTGTGCGTGCCGAACACGACGTCCACCCACGGCGCCTTGGCGACGATCTCGCCGCGGTCCTTCTGCGCCAGGCAGCCGCCCACGGCGATCTGCATGCCGGGACGTGCCGCCTTGAGGCTCGCGAGCTGGCCGAGGTTGCCGTACAGGCGCGTGGCGGCGTTCTCGCGCACCGCGCACGTGTTGATCACGACGACGTCGGCCGCGCCGGCGGCCTCGTCCTGCGCTGAGGCGCGCGCGTAGCCCGCCTGCTCGAGCATCCCCGCCATGTGCTCCGAGTCGTGCACGTTCATCTGGCAGCCGAGCGTGCGCACGACGTACGTGCGCGGGGGCTGTGTCCGGGACGTCGCGTCCTCGGCGGGCGGCGGGGTGTGCACAGCGGCAGGCAGGGTCGTGGACATCTCCTCTAGGGTACGGTCCGCGCCGCGTCGTTACGGATTCGTTGCCGACGCGGGGCCGTAGACGCTGGTAGACGTAACAACGACTGGTTAGGTTCGAGAGATGGATCACGGCCACACGACCACCACGACCGGGGACGCGGCCGACGCGTCGCGCCTCGGCCCCCCGCTCGTCGAGCTGGTGGACGTCAACAAGCACTTCGGCGACCTCCACGTCCTGCGCGACATCAACCTCACCGTGCGCAAGGGCGAGGTGCTCGTCGTCATCGGCCCGTCCGGGTCCGGCAAGTCGACCCTGTGCCGCGCGATCAACCGGCTCGAGCCCATCGACTCGGGCACGATCCGGATCGACGGCCAGCCGATGCCGGAGGAGGGCCGCGAGCTGGCCCGGCTGCGCGCCGACGTCGGGATGGTGTTCCAGTCCTTCAACCTCTTCGCGCACAAGACGGTGCTCGACAACGTCACCCTCGGGCCCCGCAAGGTCCGGGGCGTCGGCAAGGCCGAGGCCGAGAAGGAGGCCATGGCCCTGCTCGACCGGGTGGGCGTGAAGAACCAGGCCCACAAGCTGCCGGCCCAGCTCTCGGGCGGCCAGCAGCAGCGCGTGGCGATCGCCCGCTCCCTCGCGATGCACCCGAAGGTCATGCTCTTCGACGAGCCGACCTCGGCGCTCGACCCGGAGATGATCAACGAGGTGCTCGACGCGATGGTCGCCCTCGCGCGCGAGGGCATGACGATGGTCGTCGTGACCCACGAGATGGGCTTCGCGCGCAAGGCGGCCGACCGCGTCGTGTTCATGTCCGAGGGGCAGATCGTCGAGCAGGCCACCCCGGAGGAGTTCTTCACGAACCCGAGCAGCGACCGCGCCAAGGACTTCCTGTCGAAGATCCTCACCCACTGACCAGCTCTACGAAGTCACCAGCGAAGGGAACGCACATGCGCATGCGCACCAACGGGGCCATCGCCCTCGCGGCGGCCGCCGCACTCACCCTCGCCGCCTGCGGCGGCGGCGACGAGCCGGGCGGCTCCGGCGGAGAGACCGCCGGCGGCGGTGGCGGTGGTGGCGACACGATCACCATCGGCATCAAGTTCGACCAGCCGGGTCTCGGCTTCATGGAGGGCGAGGACCCCTCCGGCTTCGACGTCGACGTCGCCACGTACGTCGCCGAGAAGCTCGGCTACTCCGAGGACCAGATCGAGTGGTTCGAGGCGCCGTCGGCCCAGCGCGAGACCTTGCTGTCCACCGGGCAGGTCGACATGATCTTCGCGACCTACTCGATCACGGACGAGCGCCGCGAGACCGTCTCGTTCGCGGGTCCCTACTTCGTCGCCGGCCAGGACCTGCTGGTGGCGGCCGACAACAGCGACATCACCGGTCCCGAGGCGCTCGAGGGCAAGAACCTGTGCTCGGTCACGGGCTCGACGTCGGCGCAGCGCATCAAGGACGAGTACGCCGCGGGCGTGAACCTGCTCGAGCAGCCCGGCTACGCCGAGTGCGTGACCGCGCTCGTCGCCGGCCAGGTCGACGCCGTCACGACCGACGACATCATCCTCGCGGGCCTCGGCGCGCAGCCGGCGAACCAGGGCAAGGTCAAGGTCGTCGGCAACCCGTTCTCCGAGGAGAACTACGGCGTCGGCATCCCGAAGGGCGAGGTGGAGCTCTGCGAGGAGATCAACACCGCGCTGCAGGAGATGGTCGACGACGGCTCGTGGGAGCAGTTCGTCACCGCGAACACCGAGGGCACCGGCTACACGCCGAACGAGGAGCTCACCCCGCCGGAGTACCAGCCCTGCTCGTGCGGGGCTGACGCCACAACCACCCGGGGGCCCGCCGCGCGCCGCGGCGGGCCCCGGCGCGCCGGGTCCCTCGGGGGACCCGGCCGCACACCTCGAGAGGAGAAGCCGGTCCCGTGGGGGAATACCTCGACCTGGTCCGCGAGTACGACGTGCTCGGCGCGTTCTGGGTCAACATCCAGCTCGCCTTCTGGTCCGCGCTGCTGGCGCTGGTCCTGGGCTCGGTGCTCGCGCTGTTCCGGATCTCGCCCATCCCGACGCTGCGCTGGGCGGGCTCCGCGTACGTGACGGTGTTCCGCAACACACCGCTCACGATCATCATGGTCTTCATGACCCTGGGCGCCTGGGGTCAGCTGAGCGTGGTGCTGTCGAGCGACTTCGACACCAACTTCTTCCGCCTCGCGGTCCTGGCCCTCGCCGTCTACCACGCGGCGTTCGTGTGCGAGGCGATCCGCTCCGGGGTGAACACCGTGCCGCTCGGCCAGGCCGAGGCCGCACGCGCGATCGGGCTGCCGTTCCTCGCGTCCGCACGGCTGATCATCCTGCCCCAGGCGTTCCGCGGCGCGGTCGCGCCGCTGGGCAACGTCATGATCGCGCTCATCAAGAACACCACGGTGGCCGCGGCCGCGAGCGTGGCGACCGAGACGTCGTCCGTCATGCGCACGATGATCGAGTTCAACTCCAGCTGGATCTACGCGATCTTCTTCACCTTCGCCGTGGGCTACGTGATCCTCGTGACCCCGGTGGGCCTGGCCTCCACCTACCTCTCCCAGCGACTGGCGGTGCGCCGATGAAGCCTCAGCGGACGGTCCTCTTCGACGCCTCCGGCCCGCGGGCCCGGCGGTTCACGCTCGTCGGCAGCATCGTCGGCGCCCTCCTCGTCCTCGCGATCCTCGGGTTCGTCCTGGTCCAGCTCGGCGAGAAGGGCCAGCTCGCGCCCGACCTGTGGCTGCACGCGGTCGACGCCAACGCCTGGCAGAACTACTACCTGCCCGGTATCGGGCGGACGCTGCGCGCCGCGGCGGTGGCGATCCTGGGCGCGCTCGTCTTCGGCCTGCTGTTCGGGCTCGGCCGCCTCGCGCAGAACGTGGTGATCCGCCTCGCCTCCGGCCTGGTGGTCGAGTTCTTCCGAGCGGTGCCCGTGCTGCTCATGATGATCTTCTTCTGGCTGCTGCTCGCCATCAACGACGTGCCGGACCCGTCGTTCTGGGGCGTGGTGCTCGGCCTGATCCTCTACAACGGCTCCGTGGTGGCCGAGCTCGTCCGCTCGGGCGTCTACGGCCTGCCGAGCGGGCAGCGGGAGGCGGCCCTCTCGGTCGGCCTCACCCGCAACCAGTCGCTCCGCTCCGTCGAGCTGCCGCAGGCGCTCGTCGCGATGCTCCCGGCGCTCGTCTCCCAGCTCGTCGTGGTCCTCAAGGACTCGGCGCTCGGGCAGATCATCACGTACAACGAGCTCCTGTCCTTCGCCCGCCGGCTCGGCTCCGGCCAGGGCAACGTCCTGCAGGCGCTCACGGTCGCCGCGGTGCTGTTCATCCTCATCAACTGGACGCTCACCCGGCTCGCGGAGTACCTGAGCCACTCGATGCGCCGCACGTCCGGGCAGACGGGCACCCAGGGCGCGGGCCTCGAGATGGGCGTGGGCATCGGCGCGACGGCCGCCGAGGGCGCGCCGGCGGGTCCCGACACCCGGACGGGAGCACGCCCGGGGCCCGGACCCGACGGCCCCGGCAGCTCGAAGCACTGGACCTGACGCGCCCGCGCGCGCGACGGGCCGGGTGCCGCGCAGGCACCCGGCCCGTCGCGCCTCCGCTCGCCCGGCGCGTTCTTGCCTAGTCGCCGTCCGACGCCTCGAGGGCGTCGCCGACGTCCTCGCCCTCGTCCGCGAGCGCGTCGCGCACCGCGGCGAACGCGACCGACGGGCTGTGTCCCTTGCGTGCGAGCGCCGCGACCGCACGACGCACCCGCTTGTCCCGGTCCTGCCCGCGCGTGCGGGCGACGTGCTTGCGTGCGAGCTCGGCGGCTGCGGCTCGCTCGTCGTCGGGCTCGATCTGCTCGAGCGCGTCAGCCGCGACCTCGTCCTGGATGCCGCGCCGGCGCAGCTCCGCCGCGATCGCGCGGCGGGCCAGCCCGCGCTCGGCGTGCCGCGTCCGCACGAGCAGCTCGGCATAGGCCGCGTCGTCGACCAGGCCCACCTCGTCGAAGCGGTCGAGCAGCGGCGCCACGACCTGCTCGGGGTAGCCCTTGCGCGCGAGCGAGCGCTCGATCTCCGAGCGGCTCTTGGGCGCCGCGGTCAGGATGCGCAGGACCGTCTCGCGCGCGTGCTCGGCCGCCTCGTCGGGGGTCATCTCCCCCGCCTCGAGGCGCTCGGCCACGGTGGGCCGGCGCCGTCGCTCCCCGCCTCCGGACCGCTCGCCGGTGCGCTCACCGGACGTGCCCGGGCGGCCGCGACGCTTCCCCACGCCGCGACCGCCCTCGGGTGCTGCCCGCATCAGGCCGCCCCCGTCAGAACGGGGCCTTCTTCCCCTTGGCACCCGCCTTGGCGGGTGCCGCGACCGCGAGGTCCGCGGCCGCTCCGGCGACGTCGGCCGTGGCCGCGTCCGCCGGGGCGTCGAGCTTCGCACCGACGCCCAGCTTCTCCTTGATGCGCTTCTCGATCTCGTTGGCCAGGTCGGGGTTGTCGCGCAGGAACGCGCGGGCGTTCTCCTTGCCCTGGCCGAGCTGGTCGCCCTCGTAGGTGAACCACGACCCGGACTTGCGCACGAAGCCGTGCTCCACGCCCATGTCGATCAGGCCGCCCTCGCGCGAGATGCCGACGCCGTAGAGGATGTCGAACTCCGCCTGCTTGAACGGCGGGGCCATCTTGTTCTTGACGATCTTGACGCGGGTCCGGTTGCCGACGGGGTCGGTACCCTCCTTGAGGGTCTCGATCCGGCGGATGTCCATGCGCACCGACGCGTAGAACTTCAGCGCCTTGCCACCCGTCGTCGTCTCGGGGCTGCCGAAGAACACGCCGATCTTCTCGCGCAGCTGGTTGATGAAGATCGCGGTGGTGCCCGAGGAGCTGAGCGCGCCGGTGATCTTGCGCAGCGCCTGCGACATGAGGCGTGCCTGGAGACCGACGTGGCTGTCACCCATCTCGCCCTCGATCTCGGCCTTGGGCACGAGGGCCGCGACGGAGTCGATGACGATGATGTCGAGCGCGCCCGACCGGATGAGCATGTCCGCGATCTCGAGCGCCTGCTCACCGGTGTCGGGCTGCGACACGAGCAGGGCGTCGGTGTCGACGCCGAGCTTCTTGGCGTACTCGGGGTCGAGCGCGTGCTCGGCGTCGATGAACGCGGCGATGCCCCCGGCCTTCTGGGCGTTGGCGACCGCGTGCAGGGCCACGGTCGTCTTTCCGGACGACTCGGGGCCGTAGACCTCGACGACGCGGCCGCGGGGCAGGCCGCCGATGCCGAGCGCGACGTCGAGCGCGATCGAGCCGGTGGGGATGACGTCGACCGGGGCGCGCCCCTCGTCGCCGAGGCGCATGATCGAGCCCTTGCCGAAGCTGCGGTCGATCTGGGCGAGCGCGGCCTCGAGGGCCTTGTCGCGGTCTGCCGGTGCGGGCATGTCGGTCACCTTTGCGTTCTGGGCGCGGCGGCTGCGCGCCGACGTTCGTGTGCTCATGTCGTCGACGACCGTACGCGCCGCCACCGACACCGTCGGCGGCTCCCTGCCGCGCTGTGGACAGTCCGGTTCGGGAGCCTTCTGTGGACCACTCTAGCCGAACACCTGTTCGACGACAGCACCCGCCACGCCGGCGTGTCGGGGTCCACGGCGGGCCGCACGGCGGGCCGTACGGCGGGCCGTACGGAGGGCGCACGACCGGCTCACGTCCCGGCGTCGCCGAGCGCCCAGGACGAGCCGGGACGGAGCAGGACCACCCGCGTCCGGGGCGCGCTCCGGCGCACCGCCGCGGCGAACGCCGCACCGGCGTGGTCCATCCACCCGGGCGGCAGGTGGCGCGCGCCCGGCGCGTGCAGCGTCCCCCAGTGCACCGGGACCGCCACGCGGACCCCGACCTCGGCGCACACCTGCGCCGCCTGCACCGGTCCGAGGTGACCGCCCGACAGCCGCGGCCCCCAGCCGTGCACCGGCACGAGCGCGACGTCGACGTGCCCGCCCGCGAGGTCGCGCACGCGCGCGATGCCCCCGAAGCGCTCGGTGTCCCCCACGGCCCAGACGGTCAGGGCGCTCCCGTCGACACGCGCGCGCACGAGGTGGCCGCTGGCCGCGTCGGGCCGGTGCGGCATCCGCCGGTGCCCGTGCACGGCCGGGGCGAGCCGCACGTCGACCCACGGGGCGACCTCGTGCCACCCCGCCCCGAGCCCCACGCCGCGCAGCCCCTTGCCGCGCAGCCAGCGGGCGTTCGCGGGTGCCGTCAGGACGGGGACGTCCCCGAGCAGCCGCAGCGAGCGCAGCTCGGCGTGGTCGTGGTGCAGGTGGCTCAGCAGGGCGGCGTCGGCGCCCCGCCACGCCTCGGGTGCCGGTCGGCCGCCCCTGCGGCGCAGCAGCCCGGCGTGCCGGTGCAGCAACGGGTCGGTGACGAGCCGCACGGCGCCGTCCGGGGTCGCCAGGTCGAGCACCGCCGTCGAGTGGCCGAGCCACGTCACCACCAGGCTCACCAGGCTCACGGACCCACGCTCCCCCGCCGGGACCGTCCCCGCACGCCGCCGGTGGTCAGCGCGCGGGCGGCGCCTGCCGGCGGTCGTCGCGCCCCCAGCGCTGCGGCTCGGGCACGTCCAGCGCGTCGCACAGCGCGTGCCAGACGACGCGCGGCTCCACGCCGTCGGCCAGCGCGTCG
>JAPSLD010000204.1 GCA_031181105.1 Isoptericola sp.
GGCGGCCGACAAGGACCGCGCGACGTGGAGCGCCCGCGTCGAGGCGCTCGAGCTGAGCCTCGACCGCAAGGACGGCGCGGGGGCGCTGCTCGCCGGCGACGTCCCGGGCGTCCTGGGCTCGGTCGCGGCGCTGCTCGGCGTCGAGGCGGGGTACGAGGACGCGGTCGCCGCCGCGCTCGGTCCGCTCGCCGACGCGGTGGCGGTGGAGAGCCTGGAGGCGGCCGTCGACGCGCTGCGCGCGCTGCGGGACGACGACGCCGGACGGGCGGGTCTCGTCGTCGGGTCGCCCGAGGGTGCCCGGGAGCGGTCGCCCGCGGGCGCGGCCGCCGGGCACCTGCCCGAAGGCGCCCGCCGCGCGACCGAGGTCGTGACCGTCTCGGGGCCGGCGGCCGCGGCGCTGCGCGCGGTGCTGGCCGACGTCGTCGTCGTCGACGACCTCGCCCAGGCGCGGGCCCTCGTCGCGGCGCACCCGGCGGTGGTGGCGGTCACCCGGGCCGGTGACCTGCTGGGCGCGACCCGTGCGTGGGGCGGGTCCGCCGCCGCGCCGAGCGTGCTGCACCTGACGTCCGCGCTCGACGACGCGCGCGCCGGCCTCGAGGACGCCGTCGCGCGGGGTGAGCGCTGCCGCTTCGAGCTCGGCGGGGCGCGCGACGCCCTGCACCGGGCGCAGGCCCGCCACGAGGAGACGCTCGAGCGGCTGCACGAGTCGGACGCCGCCCTCGCGGCCGTCGCCGAGCAGCTCGGGACCCTCGGCGCCGCCCAGCGTGCCGCCCGCGCGGAGGCGGACCGGCACCGGGCGACGCTCGAGCAGGCGACGGCGCGCCGCGCGGCCGACGAGGCCGAGCTCGCCGAGCTGGCGCACCGCCTCGAGGTGGCCGAGACCGAACCCGCCCGGTCCGACGACGCGATCGCCGAGGCGCAGGCCGCCCGCGACGCCCTCCAGGCGCGGGCGACCGCGGCGCGCACGGCCGAGACCGAGGCGCGCCTGGCCCTGCGCACGTCCGAGGAGCGGGCGCGCGCCGTCGCCGGACGCGCCCAGGGGCTCGCGCGGGCCGCGGCCCAGGAGCGGCAGGCGCGCGAGCGCGCGGCGGCCCGTGCGCGAGCGCGGGCGGCCCAGGCCGAGCGCGCGGCCGCCGTGCGGACCGACGCGACCGCCGCGCTGGCCGCCCTCGACCGCTCGATCGAGCGGGCCGCGCACGAGCGCGCCCAGGCCGACGAGGCGCGCGCCGCCCGCCAGGCCGAGCTCGACGCCGTGCGCGCCGACGTCGACCGGCTCGCGGACGAGCTGCGCGCCCTGACCGACGTCGCCCACCGCGACGAGGTGGCACGCGCCCAGCAGCAGCTGCGGCTCGACCAGCTCCGGGCGCGCGCGGTCGAGGAGCTCGGCACCGACCCGGACGCGCTCGTCGAGGAGTTCGGGCCGCACCGTGCGGTGCCCGTGGCGCGGCCCGACGACGCCCCGCCCGAGGAGCCCGACCCCGAGCCCGTGCCGTACGTGCGCGAGGAGCAGGAGCGGCGCGCCCAGGTGGCCGAGCGGGCGCTGCGGCGCATCGGCACGGTCAACCCCCTCGCGCTCGAGGAGTTCGCCGCGCTGGAGGAGCGCCACCAGTTCCTCACGACGCAGCTCGCGGACCTCAAGAAGTCCCGCCAGGACCTCATGCACATCGTGGAGGAGATCGACGAGCGGGTGCAGCAGGTGTTCGCCGAGGCGTTCCGCGACACCGCGGCGCAGTTCGAGCGGGTGTTCCCGCGGCTGTTCCCGGGCGGGGAGGGCCGCCTCGTGCTCACCGACCCGGCGGACCTGCTCACGACCGGCATCGAGGTGGAGGCGCGCCCCGCGGGCAAGAAGGTCAAGCGGCTGTCGCTGCTGTCGGGCGGCGAGCGCTCGCTGACCGCCGTCGCGTTCCTCGTGTCGATCTTCAAGGCGCGCCCGAGCCCGTTCTACGTCATGGACGAGGTCGAGGCCGCGCTCGACGACGTCAACCTCGGGCGCCTGCTCGAGATCTTCCGCGAGCTGCAGGAGGACTCGCAGCTCATCGTCATCACCCACCAGAAGCGCACCATGGAGATCGCCGACGCGCTGTACGGCGTGACCATGCGGGGGGACGGTGTGACCACCGTCATCTCGCAGCGGCTGCGCGAAACCGCCGACGCCTTGTGAGAATGCTCTCGTGATCACCTACGTCGTCTGGGTCGGGCTCAGCCTCTTCCTCGCACTCGCCGTGTTCCTCGTGGCGAGCGTCATGGAGCGCCGTGACGCACGCGACGAGCGGGTCCCGGGCGGGATCGTCCAGTTCTGGCGCGACTTCCGCTCGGGGCTGCGCCGCCTCGGACGCGGGTCGGCCCGGCCCGTGGAGACCGACATGGACGAGTTCTTCGCGGCCACGGTCGAGTCCGCGCCGGGGTACGTCGACGCCGACGAGCTCGGCGACGTCCTGCTGCGCGCCCGTGAGCAGGCGCGGCACACGCTGCACGTGGGGCACGTGGAGGTCGGCCGGCCCGAGGCCCGCAAGAGCGCCTGACCCGTCTGGGAGACTGGGCGCGTGAACGATCAGCTCTGGCTCTGGATCACGCTCGGCATCCTGGTCGTCGCCGGTGGCGGCACGGCGCTCCTCGCGCCGCTGCGGCGGCGTCGCGGTGCACCGCCGCTCGAGGACACCACGACGACGGACCGCCCGGCCGGGACGGTCGTCGCCGAGCCGGAGGCTCCCGAGGCCCCGGGGGCGCCGCCGGCCGCCGCGACCGCTCCGCCGCTCGAGACGCCCGCGCCCGCCGCGGGCCGGCTCGTCCGCCTGCGCGACCGGCTGGCGCGTTCCGGCTCGCCGCTCGGCGCGCGCCTGCTGACCGTCCTGTCGCGCGACCACCTCACGGAGGACGACTGGGACGAGCTGGAGGAGACCCTCCTGCTCGCCGACCTCGGCGCCGGGCCGGCCGAGGAGCTGCTCGAGGCGCTGCGCACCCGCGTGCGCGTCCTCGGGGTGCGCGACGGGCAGAGCGTGCGCACGCTGCTGCGCGAGGAGCTCCTCAAGGTCGTGGACCCGACGCTGGACCGGACGATCGCCACGTCCCCCGCCGTCGGCGAGGACGGTGCCGCCAGGCCCGCCGTCGTGCTCGTCGTCGGCGTCAACGGCACCGGCAAGACGACGACGGTCGGCAAGCTCGCGCGCGTGCTCGTCGCCGAGGGCCGCACCGTCGTGCTCGGTGCCGCCGACACGTTCCGCGCCGCCGCGGCCGACCAGCTGCAGACGTGGGGCTCGCGCGTCGGCGTCGAGACCGTCCGGGCGGACCGGGACGGCGCCGACCCGGCGTCGGTCGCGTTCGACGCGGTGCGCCGGGGCACCACGGAGGGCGCCGACGTCGTCCTCGTCGACACGGCCGGTCGCCTGCAGAACAAGGCCGGCCTCATGGACGAGCTGGGCAAGATCACGCGCGTCATCACGCGCGAGGCGCCGCTGAGCGAGGTGCTGCTCGTCCTGGACGCCACCACCGGTCAGAACGGGCTCAACCAGGCACGCGTGTTCGGCGAGGTCGCCGGCGTCACCGGGATCGTGCTCACCAAGCTCGACGGGACCGCCAAGGGCGGCATCGTCGTCGCGGTCCAGCGCGAGCTCGGCGTGCCCGTCAAGCTCGTCGGTCTCGGGGAGGGCCCGGACGACCTCGCCCCCTTCGACCCCGAGGACTTCGTCGACGGCATCCTCGGCTGAGCCCCCGGGCGCGGCCCGACGGACGCACGGAAACGGAACGTTTACGCGCGGCAGGCGCTTGTCACACGCCCGTAACGCCCGGACACCCCAGGTGAAACCCCGCTCGCCCACGGTTGTCCTCGAACCCGGCCGCCCGGCTGGCGAGGGAGGAACAACTCATGGAGCTGGACACCGGAGCAACCGCGTGGATGCTGACCTCAGCGTCTCTCGTGCTCCTGATGACGCCTGGACTGGCGTTCTTCTACGG
>JAPSLD010000205.1 GCA_031181105.1 Isoptericola sp.
TCCGCCAGCTCGTCGGCGACGAGCACTTCTTCCTCTTCGGCCTGACGGAGCCGGAGGCGAGCGCCATGCAGGAGGCCGGCTACCGGCCGTCGTCCTACTACGAGGAGAACGCGTCGCTGCGCCGCGCCCTCGACCTCATCGCCAAGGGCGCGTTCTCGGGCGGCGACGCCGGCGTCTTCGAGCCGGTCGTGGCCAACCTGCTGGGCGAGGACCGGTTCATGGTGCTGGCGGACTACCAGTCGTACCTCGACGCCCAGGAGCGCGTCGAGGCGGCGTACGCCGACCCGGACGCGTGGAGCCGGTCGGCCGTGCTCAACGTCGCCCGCTCCGGGTTCTTCTCGTCGGATCGCTCCATGCGCGACTACCTCGAGCGGATCTGGCACGCCGAGCCGCTGCCCGGCAGCTGACCGCAGGGGGGGTCCCGGCGGGCGCCGCCCGCCGGGACCCGTCGTGCTCAGCGACGGCGGCGCGTGCCGAGGACCGTCCGGGTGATCTCGCGAGCGAGGGTCGTGCCCACGGTCGACAGGATGGCGTCGAGCGGGTCACGCCGGCGGCCGCGGGACGTGGGCGTCCGGGGCGCGCGCCGGGTGGTGCGCGCCTCCGCCTCGGCCGCGCGGTCCGCCTCGGCCGCGCGCACGGCGGCCTCGCGCTCGGTGCGCGCCCGGAGCAGCTCGGACGCCGACTCGCGGTCGACGGCCGCCCCGTAGGCCGCCTGCCCGGGGGATGCCGCCACGAGCTGATCGAGCACCCCCTGCGGTGCCGGCTCCATCGACGCCTGCGGGGCGCGGACGCGCGTCCACGCCACCGGCGTCGGCACGCCCTTCTCGTCGAGCACGGTCACGACGGCCTCGCCGGTGCCGAGCGACGGCAGCAGGCGCTCGAGGTCGTACGGGGAGCGGGGGAACGTCCGCGCGGCGGCCCGCAGTGCCGTGGCGTCGTCCGGGGTGAAGGCGCGCAGGGCGTGCTGCACGCGGCTGCCGAGCTGCGCCAGCACGTCGGCCGGCAGGTCCTTCGGCGACTGGGTCACGAAGAAGACCCCGACCCCCTTGCTGCGCACGAGGCGGACCGTCCGGACCACCTGCTGCAGGAAGTCCTTCGACGCGTCCGCGAAGAGCAGGTGGGCCTCGTCGAAGAAGAACACCAGCCGCGGCTTGTCGAGGTCGCCGACCTCGGGCAGCTCCTGGAACAGGTCCGCCAGCAGCCACATGAGGAACGTCGAGAACAGCGCCGGCCGGTCCTGGACCGCGGGGAGCTCGAGCGCCGAGACGACCCCGCGGCCGTCGAGCGTGGTGCGCAGGAGGTCGGCCGTCTCGAACGCCGGCTCGCCGAAGAACACGTCGCCGCCCTGCGACTGGAGCGCCACGACCTGGCGCAGGATCACCCCGGCGGTGGCCGACGAGATGCCGCCGATGCCCTCGAGCTCGTCCTTGCCGTCGCCGGAGGTCAGGTAGGCGATCGTCGCCTGCAGGTCCTCGAGGTCGAGCAGCGCCAGCCCCTGCGAGTCGGCCCAGTGGAAGATCAGCGCGAGGCTCGACTCCTGCGTCGCGTTGAGCCCGAGCACCTTGCTCAGCAGCAGCGGCCCGAGGTCGGTGACCGTCGTGCGGACGGGCACGCCCGTGCCCAGGCCGCCGAGCGAGTACAGCTCGACCGGGTAGGCCGCCGGCGCCCAGTCCTGCCCGACGCTCGCGGCCCGGGCGGCGACCCTGTCGTCCGCCGCGCCGGCGACGGCGAGGCCGGACAGGTCGCCCTTGATGTCCGCGAGGAACACCGGCACGCCCTGGTCGGACAGCCCCTCGGCCATGGCCTGCAGCGTCCTGGTCTTGCCCGTGCCGGTGGCGCCGGCCACGAGCCCGTGGCGGTTGAGCACCGACAGCGGCAGGCCGACCTGGACGTCGGGGCGCGGCGTCGGCTCGTCGCCGGGCTCGCCCTCGAGGAGCGCACCGAGCGCCAGCGTCGGGCCGGCGTGCGCGTACCCGGCCCGGACCTCGTCGGCGTGGCCGGTGACGGGCACCGGCTCGGCCGCCGGCACGTCGGGCTTCCCGTCGTCGCGAGCGGCCGTCTCCGCGGCCACGAGCGCGGCCTGCGCGGCGGCGGCCCTCGCCTCGGCCGCCTCGGCGGCGGCCTGGGCGGCGGCGGCCCGCAGCGCCGCGATCTCGGCGTCGTCAGGCGTCTGCTGAGACATGGCCCGCACGGTAGCGCGACGGGTGCGGGGCTGCGCGGCGAGGCGCCCTCGCCCGGGGGCGGGACGCGACGCGACCGCTACACTCCGAGCCCGATGTCCTCTCGTCCCGCGGTGCGTGTCGTCACCGACTCCACGGCCTGCCTGCCCGACGACGCCGCACGCGCCGCCGGGGTCGTCGTCGTGCCGCTGCGGGTGCTGACGGGCGCAGAGGTCCGCCGCGAGGGCACCGACGTCGGGCCGGACGAGGTGGCCGAGAGGATCTCGGCAGGGGAGCGGCTCACCACGTCCCAGCCGCCGCCCGCCGACCT
Organism: Isoptericola sp.; assembly: GCA_031181105.1. GTDB lineage: Bacteria > Actinomycetota > Actinomycetes > Actinomycetales > Cellulomonadaceae > Isoptericola. The sequence goes on from JAPSLD010000205.1 coordinate 2,491, forward strand.
CCTCGAGGCCTACCGCGCCGCGGCCGGCGCCGGGGCGCGCGCCGTCGTGAGCGTCCACCTGTCGGGCGACCTGTCCGGGACCGTGGGCGCGGCCGAGCACGCCGGGCAGCGCGCGATGCTCCCGGTCCGGGTCGTCGACACCCGGACGGTCGCCATGGCGCTCGGGTTCGCCGCCACCGAGGCGGCGCGCTGCGCCGCCGCCGGGCACGACGCCGCGCACGTCGCGGATCGGGCGCTGCAGGTCGCACGGTCCAGCGAGACCGTCTTCCTGGTCGACTCGCTCGACCACCTGCGCCGCGGGGGCCGGCTCTCGGCGCCCGCCGCGGCGCTCGGCACGGCTCTCGGTGTGCGCCCGATCCTCGGTGTGCGCGACGGCAGGATCGAGCTCCTGCAGCGCGTCCGCACGCGGGGTGCGGCCACCGAGCGGCTCGTGGAGCGGGCGGCGCGGCACGCGGAAGGTCTCGAGCGCCCCGGCGTCGCGGTCCACCACCTCGGGGCGCCGGACCGCGCCGAGGCGGTGGCGACGACCCTGGGCGTGCGCCTCGGCGCCGACGTGGTCGTGACGCCGGTAGGCGCGGTCCTCGGCGCGCACGCCGGGCCCGGCGCGCTGGCCGTGTCGGTCGCCGAGCTCGGCGCGCACACCCACTGACGTCGAGCTCGGCGCACGCCCACTGACGCCGCGCCGGTGGGTGGTGCGGCCGCCGAGGCCGCCCCCAGGACGTCGGCGTCCACAGCCCGCTGCGGCGCCGCCGCCGGCACGGTGCGGGCACACCTAGCGTCCCGTCCGTGAGCACGACCCCACCCTTCCCGCCCGTCCCGCGGGCGCCGGGCCCGACCGACCGGCACGACGAGGAGCTCGACGACGCCGTCGCGCGGCTGCGTGCCGCCCGCGCGGACGGGGAGGGCGGCGGCCCGCGTCGCGCCGCCCCCGTACCGCCTGGCGCGGGTGACGACGAGCTCGCCCGGCGGCTCCGGGCCCGGCGGTCGGCCGGGCACGTCGCCGCCGCGTACTCCGCCGCCCACGGGCACCCGCTGGGACCGGGCGGCGCCGCGGACGCGGACGACGGTGCCGGGGGACGCCGGTGGACGATCGGGAGCCGCGCCGCGGTGGTCGCCGCGACAGCCGTCCTGGTCCTGGCGCTCGGGGTCGGGCTCGTGGCGCTGCGGTCGGGCGGCGCCGCCGTCGAGCCGCTGGCGCCGCTCGGCGGGTCCGCCGCCGGCGAGCCGCTGGCGCCGCTCGGCGGGTCCGCCGCCGGCGAGCCGGCGGGACCGGCCGGGGCGGGAGCCGCCGCGGATCCGCCGGCCGGTGCCGCCGGCGTGTCGGGGGCCGGGGAGCCGACCGCGCCGGGCGACGCGCCGGGCGACGCGCGGGTCGTGGTGCACGTCGTGGGGCAGGTCGCGTCGCCCGGGGTCGTGACGCTGCCCGCCGGGTCGCGCGTCGGCGACGCGCTCGAGGCCGCG
>JAPSLD010000206.1 GCA_031181105.1 Isoptericola sp.
CGCCCGCACCGCGTGACCTACCGCAAGCTCACGCGCGACTGACCGCCGCCCGGCTGCCGCTGCGGGTGCCGTCGTCACCCGGTCTCGACCGGGCCACGACGGCACCCGCAGCGTTTTGTCGTTGCTTCCGGGCGGGACGGCGGGCAGCATCACGAGGCATGACCGCGACCGTCCCGGGCCGTACCCGGCCCACCTGGCCCGAGCTGCCCCCGCCCGTGCGGACGGCGGTCGAGGCACGGCTCGGCGCACCGGTCACCGGCTGGACGAGCCACGACGGCGGGTACTCGCCCGGTCTCGCCTCCACGCTGCGCACCGCCGCCGGGCCGGTGTTCGTCAAGGCCGTCGACGGCTCCCACGAGTTCGCGGCGGGCGCCTACCGCGCCGAGGCCGCCCGGCACGCCGTGCTGCCCTCCGGCGCCCCGACCCCGCGCCTGCGCTGGTCGCTCGAGGTGCCCGACGCCGGATGGGTCGCGCTCGCCTTCGACGTCGTGGCCGGGCGCGCGCCGCGCACGCCCTGGCGGGACGACGAGCTGAGCGCCGTCGTCGACCTCGCACGTCGCGTCGCGGAGCACGAGGTGGCCGCGGGGACGCTCCCCGAGGCCGGCGACCAGCTCCCGCAGGGCTTCTGGGCGAGGCTCGCCGACGAGCGTCCGGCGAGCCTGGGCACGTACGACCCCTGGGTCGCGGCGAACGTCGAACGCCTCGCGCGCCTCGAGACGGCCCTGCCCGAGGCCACGAGGGGCCGCCGGCTGCAGCACGGCGACCTGCGCGGGGACAACGTGCTGCTCCGCCGGGACGGCACCGCCGTCGCGGTCGACTGGCCGTACGCGTTCCGCGGCGCGGCGTTCTGCGACCTCGTCGCCATGCTGCCGTCGGTGCGGGTGGAGGGCGGCCCCGAGCCCCAGGACGAGCTGGCGCGGCACCCGTTGCCGCGCGGCACGGACGACGAGGCGGTGACGTGCTACCTCGCCGTGCTCACCGGGTTCTTCGTCCACTCGTCGCTGCAGCCGCCGCCGCCCGGGATCCCGCACGTGCGGGCGTTCCAGCGGGTCCAGGCCGAGGTGTGCGTCCCGTGGCTGCGCCACCGGCTGGGCGGCACCCGCCGACGCGCCTGACCTGCGCGCTTCGCCCGAACTGGGCACACTGGGCACATGACCGAACCCGACGACGTGCCGCCCGGCGAGGTCGAGCCGCAGCCCGCCGTCGGGAGGCACGCGGCGGGCCCGCCCGACGCCCCCGGCCCGGGCGAGCTGCCCGGGCCCGGTGCGGGGATCGTGGCGCTCATCGACGCGCTCGACACGCTGCGGGCGCGCCTCGGTGCGCTGCGCCTGCCGCTCGAGACGCCGGGCGCCGCCGTCGCGCGCGCGGACCTCGCTCGCGCCGTCGACCAGCTGGACGACTACCTGCTGCCACGGCTGCGGGCCGAGCGGGCGCCGCTGCTCGTCGTCGTCGGCGGCTCGACCGGGGCGGGCAAGTCGACGCTCGTCAACTCGCTGCTGGGCGAGCAGGTCTCCGCCCCGGGCGTGCTGCGCCCGACGACGCGGGCGCCCGTGCTGGTCCACCACCCGCTCGACGCGCGCTGGTTCACCACCGACCGGGTCCTGCCGGGCCTGGCGCGCGTGACCACGGACCGGTCCGACGCGCCGCGCGCCGACGCCCGGCCCGCCTCCGACGCCCCGCCGTCGCGCTCCCTGCGGCTCGTCCGCAGCGACGCCCTGCCGCAGGGCCTCGCGCTGCTCGACGCCCCGGACATCGACTCGGTCGAGACGGCCAACCGGGAGCTGGCCGCACAGCTGCTGGGTGCGGCCGACCTGTGGCTGTTCGTCACCACCGCCGCGCGGTACGCCGACGCCGTGCCGTGGGACCTGCTGCTCCACGCCGCCGCGCGCAAGGCCCAGGTGGCGATGGTGCTCGACCGCGTCGACCCGGGCTCGGAGCAGGTGGCGGACGACCTGCGCCGCCTGATGGCCGAGCACGGCCTCGCCGACGCGCAGCTGTTCGTCGTGCCCGAGGCGGCCGACGCCGGACCGGGGGCGCTCGAGGACGGCTACCTGCCCGAGGAGACGGTGGGCGAGATCGCGACCTGGCTCACGGGGCTCGGCGGCGACCCCGAGGCGCGCGCCCGCGTCATCGCCGCGACGCGCGACGGCGTGGTGGACGACCTCGTGCGCCGCGCCGTGCACCTGGCCGACGCGGCCGACACGCAGCGGGCCGCCGACACGAGGCTGCGTGACGCCGTCCGCCGCCACCACGCCGACGCGCTGGCCCAGGTGGACGCCGCGACGTCGGACGGGGCGCTGCTCCGCGGCGAGGTGCTCGCGCGCTGGCAGGACTTCGTCGGCACGGGCGAGTTCTTCCGGTCGGTCGAGGCCGGCGTGGGGCGCGTCCGCGACGCGGTGGTGGACTTCTTCCGCGGCAAGCCGCGCCAGGCGCCGCAGGTCGAGCAGGCCATCGCGCACGGGCTCGAGTCGGTCGTCCTCGACGCCGCGGAGCAGGCGGCCGAACGCACGTACCAGACGTGGCGCGGCGACGCCGCCGGGGCCGCGCTGCTGCAGGGACTCGAGCTCTCCCGCACCTCCGGCGGCCTGCGCGCCCAGGTGGGCGAGGAGATCCGCGGCTGGCAGTCGGACGTCCTCGAGCTCGTGCGCGAGCAGGGCGCCGAGAAGCGGGGGACGGCGCGCGCGCTCTCGCTGGGCGTCAACGCGCTGGGCGTGAGCCTCATGGTGCTCGTGTTCGCCTCGACGGCCGGGCTCACGGGCGCGGAGATCGGGATCGCGGGCGGCACCGCCGTCGTCGCGCAGAAGCTCCTCGAGGCCGTGTTCGGCGACGAGGCCGTGCGGCGCCTGTCCCTCGAGGCGAAGAAGCGCCTGACCGCGCGGGTCCAGTCGGTCCTGGACGGCCAGGCCGCCCGCTACACGGCGCAGCTCGACGCGCTCGGCACCCAGGCCCCGGCCGGCGACGCGGTCCGCGAGGCGGCCCGGGCGGTCGAGGGCGCGGCGCGCGCCGAGCGGTCGGTCCGGCCCGCCGGGGCGGGTGGCTCGACCCGGGCGTTCAGCGGTGGCATGCTGCGCGGCGCGGGGACGCTGCGGCGGCCGACGACGGACGGCGTCCCGCGGGCGGACGCCGGGCCGGCGGTGGACGAGCCCGGTACGGGCGCGCCGGAGCGCAGGCCCGGGTTCTGGAGCCGGCTGCTCGGGCGGAAGGACTCCGGCTCGTGAGCCGCATCGACCTCGCGGAGCGCACCGCGGCGCTCGAGGCCGCGGTCGCCGAGGGCACGGGGCGCCTCGACGGCGACCTGCTCGACGACGCGCGCGCCGTGGTCGCCCGCGCGCGCGAGCGCGGAGGCCTCTCGGCCGAGCACACCGTGGTGGCGCTCGCCGGCGCGACGGGCTCCGGGAAGTCGAGCGTGCTCAACGCGGTCGCGGGCGAGGAGATCGCCGCGCCGGGGGTGCGGCGCCCGACGACGTCGCACGCGCTCGCGGCGGTCTGGGGGCCCGGGGCCGAGCCGCTGCTCGACTGGCTCGAGGTCGGACGCCGGCACGAGATGGCCCAGGCGCCCGCCGCCGACCCGGGGGCGCCGGGCACCGCGGCGACGCCCGCCGCCAAGGGGCTGTTCCGCCGTCACCGGACGCCCGCCGGCATCACGACCGGCCTGGTGCTGCTCGACCTGCCGGACCACGACTCGGTCGTCACCGAGCACCGCGTGCGCGCCGAGCGGCTCGTCGAGCGCGCCGACCTGCTCGTGTGGGTCGTCGACCCGCAGAAGTACGCCGACGCCGCGCTGCACGAGCGCTACCTGCGGCCGCTCGCGGGCCGTGCCGACGTCGTCGTGGTGGCGCTCAACCAGGTCGACCGCCTGACGGACGCCGAGACGGACGCCATGCTCGCGGACCTGCGCCGCCTCGTGAAGGCGGACGGGCTCGACGGCGCGCG
>JAPSLD010000207.1 GCA_031181105.1 Isoptericola sp.
TCGACGGCACCGAGGTCGACGGCACCGAGGTCGACGGCACCGAGGTCGACGGCACCGAGGTCGACGGCACCGAGGTCGACGGCACCGAGGTCGACGGCACCGAGGTCGACGGCACCGAGGTCGACGGTGATGATGACGGCAACGAGTCGATCACGGCCGACCCCGATGCTGTGTACCCGGGTGACGAGGTGACGGTGACCGGCGAGGACTGGCCGGCCAACTCGACGGTCACGGTGGACCTGGTCGACCCCGACGGGAACGTGGTCGCCACGGTCGACGTCGAGACCGACGGGCAGGGCAACTTCACGACCACGCTCACGGTTCCTGAAGACGCCGTCCCCGGCGACTACACGGTCGAGGCGTGGGACGACCAGGACAACTATGCCGATGACGACCTGAGGGTCCTCTCGACGGATCGCGTCCTCAAGTCCGCGTTCGAGAAGCCGCGTGTCATGCGCGGTGCGGAGCAGACCTTCACCGCGTGGGGTTTCCAGCCCGGCGAGCAGGTCCAGGCCGTCATCAACTCGGAGCCGCTGACGCTCCCGGTCCGCACGGCTGACGCCGACGGTCGGGTCAGCTGGACCTTCGCGGTCCCGGCCGACTTCGAGGTGGGTCCCCACACGGGTACCGCAACGAGCGTCGAGGTCGGCGACTCCACGACATCGGCGTTCGCCGTCTACGTCGAGGTGTCCTCCGGCTCCGGCGGCGGCTCGACCGGCGGCGGCACAGGGGGTAGCACCGGCGGCGGCATGCTTCCGCGCACCGGTGCGGAGATCATGACCTACCTCGCCCTGGCACTGCTCCTGGTCGGGACAGGTACCGCGGCGGTGGTCGGCGTGCGCCGGACTCGCACCGCCAAGGGCTGATCCGCCCGGCACCGTAGTACGGTCGACCCGGCGTGACCACGGTCACGCCGGGTCGACCGCTACGCGCACGAACATTCAGGGGGACACCAGGTGGCCGCAACGACCGCCTCGCGAGCGACGTGGGTGAAGCTCGTCGCCGTCGCGCTCGCACTCGTCGTCGGTGCGCACGCCGCTGCGACGTTCCTGTGGATCGCGCCGCAGAACGCGATCACCCGAGCGGCCGCCGAACCGCTCGAGGCGTACATGGAGCCTGTCTTCCAGCAGAACTGGTCGCTCTTCGCGCCGACACCGATCAACGTCGAGAACTCGCTCGAGGTCCGGGCGCTGGACGAGGACCTGAACGCGACCGAGTGGCTCGACGTCACGGACCTGGAGATCTCGGCCAACTTCACGCACCACCTGTTCCCCAACCGCGCGAGCCGGCCCACGCGCATGCTGGCCGCGCGTGCCGGCGCGCAGTTCCGGCAGCTCTCGGACGCCGAGCTGGAGGTGCTCGGGGACCACTATCACGAGGACGCCTGGCCGCGGCTGGCCGAGGCGCTCGAGGAGGCCGAGGGAAGCTCGTCGCCGGCACGCCGCAAGCTCGTGCTGGACTACGACCGCACGATGGCCGCCTACGCGACGGAGATCGCCCGGGCCACCGTCACGGAGCTGGAGCCGTCCTACGTGCAGTTCCGGGTGGTGCGCCAGCCCGCCGCGCGGTTCTCCGCGCGCGACTCCGCCCCGCCCGCGGCGACCACCTACACGTTCGGTCGACGACCGATGTACGAGTTCCCTCGCCAGGACAGCGACGCGTTCCGCGAGGCGATCGAGAGGTTCGAGCGATGAGCACGCCGACGGACCCGAAGACGGACTCGGCAACGAGCTCCACGCGGGACCGGCCCTCGACGGTGTTCGACGCCGGCATGCGCTGGGTCGCGGACGCCCGTCGGGCCACCTACGGCACCGCCCTGGTGCGCATCGCGTTCGGCGGTGGGGCGTTCGTCTTCCTGCTCACCCACCTGCAGAACAGGGAGTACCTCTGGGGCCAGGCGGCGCGCTGGGCCGCGCCCCTCGACGCGAACGGCGGGTTCGGGCCCCCGTTCACCCTCTTCTCGGGCGGGCTGCCGAGCGTCGATCTCGCCGTCGCCTACGCGCTCCTCCTGGTGCTCGCGGCGCTGGTCACCGTCGGTTGGCGGTCCCGGTGGGTCACGCCCGTGTTCCTCGTGCTGTGGGTGAGCCTCCTCGAGTCGAACCCCCTCACCGGCGACCAGAGCGACAACATCTTCCGGATCCTGCTGCTGTACCTGTGCTTCGCGGACCTCGGCGGCCGGTGGTCGCTCGACGCACGACGGCGTGCCCGGCAGCTCGCGCGCGACGACGCCGTCCGGCCCTTCGGACCGTTCGGGACGGCTCGTGCGAACGCCGCGGCCGTCCAGGTCGGGACGCTCCTGCACAACTTCGCCGTGATCATGGCGGGCGCCCAGATCTGCATGATCTACGTCGCGTCCGGGCTCTACAAGGCGCAGGGCGCGCAGTGGCAGGACGGGACCGCGATCTACTACCCGATGCAGCTATCCCACTACCGACCGTGGCCGTGGCTCGCCGACGTGCTCGTGCAGAACTCGCTGATGGTGACCGCGGTGACCTACTTCTCGGTCTTCATCCAGCTGTTCTTCCCGCTGATGCTGCTGCAACGCTGGACGCGGGTCCTCGCCATCTGCGGCGTCTTCGCGATGCACACCGGTATCGCGGTGGCGATGGGACTGCCGTTCTTCTCGCTCTTCATCATGGCGGGCGACTGCCTCTTCGTCCGCGACGCGACCTTCCGCGCGATCCAGCGGCGGCTCCGCGCGTCGCTCGGGCGCGCCGTCGGGCGACCGTTCGAACGCCCGCGACCCCCCGAGGCCGACCCGCCGCCGACGGGTTCCCCGCACGCGGACGAGGCGAGCGTCCGGTGATGGCGTCGTGGCGTTGGCGCTGAGTTGCGGCATTTTGCCCGGGCAATAGTGCTGACAACAGACGACTAGCACGATTTGTCCGACTTGTCGGCAGACTTCACCCGCTGGTTCGGCGCGCTGACTCTCGCTTGCCCAGTGGTACGCCCCGTAGCGTGTCCGGCGAAGGCCACCACAGGGGTGGCCATTCCGCTGCCTAGGGGGCACAACGTGACAGTTTGGCGCGCACGTGCGAACAGCCGCACCGCACCAACCGCTACAACCAAGCGCCGCACGCTCAAGCGTGCGACCGCCGCGGTCGCCACCGCCAGCATCGTCGGCGTCGCCGGCTTCGCCGGTGCGTCGGTCGCGACGGCCGATGAGAACGACCAGACCGAGGCGCTCGGCCGCTTCCTCAGCGGGGGCGTCGCGGAGCTCGACCTCGACGACATCGCTGAGCTGCGCGGCGCGCACGCCGCGCACCCGTCGGGTCCGGGGCTCGAGCGGACCGCGATCGACGCGGAGATTCTCAACGCGATCAACGCCGAGCTCGGGGTCTCCCTCTTCGGTGACAACGGCTTCATCGCGCTCGGCGCGGTGAGCCAGTACGCCGCGGCCAACGCCGAGGGCGCCCGCGCGGCGTCCGGCGCCGTGAACGACCAGGGCGCGATCGAGATCGGCGGCTCCGAGGAGTTCCCGTCGAACGCCTCGGTCGACCTCACGCCGGTCTTCGACGGTCTGGTCGACGACGTCGTGTCCGACCTCTACCTCGAGCTGGGCGCGCTGTCCGCGACGGCCGAGTGGCCCGTCGGCGGCGAGCCGACCGGCGACTACCAGATCGCCGACGCGAGCCTGGAGCTTGACAGCCCGGCCGTCGAGAACATCACGGGGCTCGTGAACGACGACGTCGTGCCGACGATCAACACGGCCGTGAACTCGCTCACCGGCTCTGAGGGGCTGCTTGCGGGTGCACTCGACGACCTCGGCGTCCTCAACGCCGTGCTCGCCGCTCTCGGTAGCGAGGTCAACCCGACGGTCGCCCTCGACGTGGACCTCGCCGGCGCTCTGGCGCCGGTCCTGGCCGACAGCTTCGGCAACGAGGGTGTCGTCATCGACCTGGCCGCCGGCACGGTGACGG
>JAPSLD010000208.1 GCA_031181105.1 Isoptericola sp.
ACCCGCTCGCCTTCGGGACCTTCCTGACGCCGCAGAACGCGGACCCGCAGGCGCCCGTCCGGCTGGCCAGGCTCTCGGAGGACGTCGGGCTGGACCTCGTCACGTTCCAGGACCATCCCTACCAGCCTCGGTTCCTCGACACGTGGACCCTGCTGACGTGGGTGGCCGCGCGCACCGAGCGGGTGACGGTCGCCGGCGACGTGCTGAACCTGCCGCTGCGTCCCCCGGCGGTGCTGGCCCGCGCGGTCGCGTCGCTCGACCTCCTCTCGGGCGGCCGTGCGGCGCTCGGGATCGGCGCGGGCGGCTTCTGGCGGGCCATCGCGGCGATGGGCGGCGGCCACCTCTCGCCCGGCGAGTCCGTCACCGCCCTCGAGGAGGCGCTGCGGATCGTCCGCGGGATCTGGGACACCGAGACGCCCGGCGTGCTCCGGGTCGACGGCGAGCACCACCGGGTCTCAGGGGCCAAGCGCGGGCCGGCGCCGGCCCACCCCGTCCCGATCTGGCTGGGCGCTTACAGACCCCGGATGCTCCGCCTCGTGGGCCGGGCGGCCGACGGCTGGCTGCCCTCCCTGCCGCACCTGGGGCCGGGGGACCTCGAGCGCGGCAACGCGGTCGTCGACGAGGCCGCCCGCGAGGCGGGGCGCGACCCGGCGGACGTGCGCCGCCTGCTCAACCTCGGGGTCCCCGATGGCCCGCGGGAGCGCTGGGTCGACCAGCTCGTGACCCTCGCCGTCGAGCACGGCGTCAGCACGTTCGTCCTCAGCTCCGACGACCCCGACGCCATCCGGGTGTTCGGCGCGGAGATCGCACCGGCCGTGCGGGACGCCGTCGCGCGCGAGCGGGCCTGAGCCTCAGGCGCCGAACGCCTCGGGCATCACCTCGCGCGCGGGCGCGACCCGGTCGAGGAACCCGACCTCGCCGTCGAGCAGCTCGCGCGCCGCGGTGACCAGCGCGGACAGGGCGTTCCACGCGAAGGTGCCGCCGACGGAGATCCGGGCGACGCCCGCCTCGGCGAGCTCCGCCGGGGTCGGACCGCCCGCGAGCAGGAGCACGTTCACCGGCCGGTCGACCTCGCGGCACACGGTGGCGATGTCGGCGAGGTCGCGCAGGCCCGGGGCGTACAGCACGTCGGCGCCGGCCTCCTGGTACGCCTGGAGCCGCTCGAGCGTGTCGGTCAGGTCGGCACGCCCGTACAGGTAGTTCTCGCAGCGTGCGGTGAGGACGACGTCGCCCGCGGCCTGCGCCGCGGCCGCGACCCGCTCGACGGCGAGCCCGCGGTCGTAGATCGGCTCGTCCTCGTCCGCCGTGTGGTCCTCGACCGAGCAGCCAGCGAGCCCGACCTCGCGCGCGGCCGCGACGGTGCGCGCGACGCCGTCGGGCGCGTCCGCGTAGCCGTTCTCGAGGTCGGCGCTCACCGGGACGTCGACGGCGGTGACCAGGGCGGCCGCGTGCGCGAGCGCCTCGTCGCGGGTCAGCGCGCCGTCCGGCCGGCCGAGCGTGGCCGCGAACCCGCTGCTCGTCGTCGCGACGGCGGCGAACCCCAGCGTGGCGAGGATCCGTGCCGACCCGGGGTCCCAGGCGTTGGGCAGGAGCAGCGGGGACCCGGGACGGTGCAGGGCGAGGAAGTCGGTGGGCACGCTCGCCACCGTAACGACCCGTCGCGCGGGCGTCACCAGTCGGCCGGCCGGGTGTCCTTGCCGTCGAGCCAGAGGCGGTCCGTGGCGTCGCGGTGGGTGCCGTCGGTCCCGACGTGCTTGGCGCTGATCCGGTCGCCCTTGGTGATGACGTGCACGAGCGCCATCGCATGCCCGTGCCCGAGGCCGTACGTCTCCTTGAGCCAGGTGGCCACCGGTGTGGCCTTGCTGCCCGGGCCGAAGCCCTGCTCGTGGGCGAGCTCGACGAACCGGCGCGGGGTGAGCCCGGTCTTCGCCTCGACGTTGTCGAGGTAGGCCTGGAAGGACATCAGCGGTTCTCCTGGATCATCGTGTCGGACGCGTGGATGCACACCATGCGGAGGGCCCCCTCGCCGGTGTTGGTGAAGCCGTGCCAGACGTGCGGCGCGACCACCGCCGTGTCGCCCGCCCGTGCGACGACCGTCTCGTCCCCGACCGTGATGGTCGCCTCGCCCTCGAGCACCGACCAGGTCTCGGTGTAGGGGTGGCGGTGCAGACCCGCGCCCTGACCCGGGTCGTTGGTGACGAGGAAGAACGAGACACCCGACCCGTGGCGGCGACCCTCGAAACGCAGGGTGCGCGAGCCGGGCATGCGGATGGTCTGGGCGGGGATGACTGCGGCCATGGTGTCCTCCTGGCGATCGGCGTGCCACCAGCCTCGTGCCGGCGCGCCGACCGCTCTAGTGTTTCGACGTGCATCGAAACGTGGTGGAGCTCCGGCTCGCGCCGGACGACGTGTCGGCGATCCGGTTCGGCCTCTCGCCCGGCCACGAGCTGGCGCACGCCGTGCGGGTGCTCCAGCACCCGGCGTACCACCCGCTCCAGTGGGGCTGGTTGCGCCGTGCGCGGCGGCAGGTCCCGGCGCGGGCGTTCGAGCTGCTGCGCGTCCTCGTGGGTCCGGACGGGTACATGCCGGACTTCCTGACCTCGACGCCGGCGTGGGACCTCGGGCCCGAGGAGGAGCTCGAGCGTCTGCGCCAGGCGGCGCTCGAGCCGCTGCGGATCGACCTGCGCAAGCGCGTCGACCGCGCGAGCGGTGCCGATCGGCGGCGGCTCGAGGCCATGGCGGACGACCCCGAGAGGACGCGTACGGCGACAGCGGACGCCTGGCGGGAGCTCTGGGACGCCGTCATGGCGCCGTACTGGCCGCAGCTGGAACGGATCCTGCGTGCCGACGTCGGCGCGCGCTCGCGCCGCGCGTCGATCCACGGCGTCGGCGAGATGGTCGCCAGCCTGCACGAGGCCGTGAGCTGGGCGCCGGACGCCGTGCGCGTCCGGCTGCGGATGCACGCCGAGGTGCTCGACTGCGCGGGCAGCGGGCTCGTCCTGGCACCGTCGGTCATGGCGCCCCGCTGCGCGGTGGTCACGGAGCCGCCCGCGCAGCCCACGCTGTTCTACCCGGCGCTCGGGGTGTCCGAGCGGTGGGCCGACGGCGGTGCCGACGCCGGGCGGGCGCTCGCGGACCTGCTCGGTCACGGCCGTGCGGCGGTGCTGCTCGCGCTGGACGCCCCCATGTCGACGAGCGAGGTCGGCGCTGCGAGCAGCCTCGCCGTCTCGACGGCGTCGCACCACGTGTCGGTGCTCCGCTCGTCGGGACTCGTCGACTCACGGCGGGAGGGCCCGCGCGTCGTCCATGTGCGTACGCCGCTCGGCGAGGCGCTTCTCGGGGGCTGAGCGGCGCCGCCCGCGATCAGGCGTCATGCGCCCAGGAGTCGCTCCAGCACGGTGATCACGCCCTTCTCGGCGCTGCTCGGTGCGGTGAACCGGGCCCGCTCGGCGACGTCCGGGTGGGCGTCCGCCATCGCGAACGACCACGTCGCGGCCTCGAGCATCTGGACGTCGTTGAGGTAGTCGCCGAACGCGACGGTCTGGTCCGGCGTGACCCCGAGCGACTCCTGCAGCCTCCGCACCGCGACGCCCTTGTCGACGCCGCGGTTCATCACGTCGATCCAGTGCCGGCTCGAGACCACGACCTGGTGCGTCGCCCGGAAGCGCTCGAGCGCCGGGAGCGTGCCGCCCTCCGAGTCGACCTCGTCGTAGGTCGCGATCTTGAGCACCTGGTCGTCGACGGCGAGCACGTCGTCGACCACCTCCAGGCGGGCGTAGTAGGCGCTCACGCGGTCGATGAAGGCCCGGTCGGCACGCTCGACGTAGGCCGATCGCTTCCC
>JAPSLD010000209.1 GCA_031181105.1 Isoptericola sp.
CCCCGTCCGTCGAGGGTCAGATCGGCATCCTCGCCGGCCACACGCCGCTCCTCGCGGTGCTGCGCCCCGGGACCGTCAAGGTCTCGGACGCGCAGGGCGTCGCCGTGGAGGCGCACGTCACCGGCGGATTCGTCTCCGTCGACGACGATCTCGTGACCATCGTGGTGGACGAGATCACCGAGAACGCCGGCACGTCCGCGCTGGCCTGAGGACCTGACGGTGCCGTTCGTCGCCTGGGCCGGGATCGCGGTCCTCGTCGTCCTGGCGCTGATCGTCGCGGCCGGCGCGTCCCGGCTGCACACCCTGTCGCGGCGGGTGGGCTCGTTCCCGTGCTCCGCCCGCCCGGCGGGCAACCCCCACGCCGCGTGGTCGCTCGGCATCGCGCACTACGCCGTCGGGCGCATCGAGTGGTGGCGCTGCTGGTCGCTCGCGCCGCGCCCCACCCGCACCTGGGTGCGCGAGGAGCTGACCATCACGGGCCGGGTCCCGCTCGACCAGGCCGGGCACCCGGACGAGTACCTGGTCCGGTGCCGGTACGACGGGACCGACTTCGAGCTCACCATGTCCTCCGGGGCGTACGCCGGGTTGGCCTCGTGGCTCGAGGCGGCGCCGCCGGGGCGGCGCGACCTCGTCGTCTGAGCAGTCGTCTGAGCAGTCGCCCGAGCACCCGACGTCCGAGCACCCGACGTCCGAGCACCCGCCCACGACAAGGAGGACCGTGCGTCTCGTCGTCGCCCGCTGCTCGGCCCGCTACACGGGTCGGCTGACCGCCCACCTGCCGCTCGCGACGCGGCTGCTCGTCGTCAAGGCGGACGGCAGCGTCCTGCTCCACTCTGACGGCGGGTCCTACAAGCCGCTGAACTGGATGAGCCCGCCCTGCGCGATGGCCGTCGGGGAGCCCGACGCCGAGGCCCGCGACCGCGGCGTCACGCAGGTCTGGAGCGTGCAGCACCAGAAGTCCGACGACCGGCTCGAGATCGAGCTGCACGAGGTGCACCACGACTCCAGCCACGACCTCGGCGTCGACCCGGGCCTCGTCAAGGACGGCGTCGAGGCGCACCTCCAGGAGCTCCTCGCCGCGCAGATCGAGCTGCTCGGCGCCGGCCACTCGCTCGTGCGGCGCGAGTACATGACCGCGATCGGGCCCGTGGACATCCTCGCCAAGGACTCGGCCGGCGGCACCGTCGCCGTCGAGATCAAGCGGCGCGGCGACATCGACGGCGTGGAGCAGCTGACGCGGTACCTCGAGCTCCTCAACCGCGACCCGCTGCTCGCCCCCGTGCGCGGGGTCTTCGCGGCCCAGGAGATCAAGCCGCAGGCCCGCGTGCTCGCGCGGGACCGCGGCATCGACTGCCTCGTGCTCGACTACGACGCGATGCGCGGTGTCGACGACGTCGACTCGCGGCTCTTCTGACCCGACCCGCGGCGGTTTCGCCGCCCCGCGGCCGTGCGGCAGGATGTGGCCCATGAGCCCTGCCGACGACGTCGTCCTGCGCGGGCGGGTGGTGACCCCCGACGGCGTCGTCGAGGACGGCGCCGTCGTCGTGCGCGGTGACCGCCTGGCCTGGGTGGGCGCGGCCGCGAGCGCGGCCGCCGCGGGTCACCCCGCGGTCGAGGCGGCGCCCGCGCCCTCGCCCGGCACGACGCTGCTGCCCGGCCTGGTCGACCTCCACAACCACGGCGGCGGGGGAGCCGGGTTCCCCGACGCCACGTCGCGGGAGCAGGCGATGCTCGCGGTCGAGCAGCACCGCCGGCGCGGCACGACCACGATGCTCGCCTCGCTCGTGACGGCGGACCGCGCCACGCTCCTCGAGCGGACGGAGCTCCTGGCGGGCCTCGCCGAGGCCGGGGAGATCGCCGGTGTCCACCTCGAGGGCCCGTTCCTCTCGCACGCCCGGCGCGGGGCGCACAGCGCGGAGGCGCTCGTGCCGGGCGACGCCGGTCTCGTGCGCGAGCTGGCGGCCGCCGCGCGCGGGCACCTGCGGACCATGACGGTCGCGCCCGAGGTCCCGGGCGTCACCGGGCCGGGCGGCGCGGCCGAGGCGCTCCTCGAGGCCGGCGCGATCCCGTCGCTCGGGCACACCGACGGGTCGACGGAGCACGCCGAGGACCTCGTCGCCCAGGTGGTCGCCGGTCTGCGGGCGGCCGCCGGCCGCGGTGAGCCGCCGCGCGAGATGACCGCGACGCACCTCTTCAACGCCATGCGCCCCCTGCACCACCGCGAGCCCGGTCCGATCGCCGCGTGCCTGGCGGCCGCGGCGCGCGACGAGCTGGTCGTCGAGCTCGTCGCCGACGACGTGCACCTGGCCCCGGCGACGGTGCGCAGCGTCGTGCGGACCCTCGGGGCGGACCGCGTCGCGCTCGTCACGGACGCCATGGCCGCGGCCGGGATGCCCGACGGCGTGTACGAGCTCGGGCCCATGGGGGTCACGGTGCGCGACGGCGTCGCGCGGGTCACCGACCCGGCGCACCCCGAGGGCGGCTCGATCGCGGGCGGCACGGCGCACCTGGTCGACGTGGTCCGCGCCACCGTCGCCGCCGGCGTGCCCCTCGCGGACGCCGTCCGGTCCGCCTCCTGGGTCCCTGCGCGCGTCCTCGGCCTGACCGACGTGGGCGGGCTCGTCGCCGGGAGGCGGGCCGACGTCGTGGTGACCGACGCCGACCTGCGTCCCGTGCGCGTCCTGCGCGCCGGCGTCGAGGTCTGAACCGGCCCGGTCTGGACCGGCCCGGTCTGGACCGGCCCGGTCTGAACCGGCCCGGTCTGGACCGGCCCGGGGCTCAGGCCTGCGGTGCCGCGACCCAGGCGACCTCGGCGAGCCGCACGCCGAGCGGCAGGTCCACGCGCAGGTCGACCGGTCCCTCGGGACGGGCGACCAGCTCGGCGCGCACGTCCCGCCAGTCGTACCGCGACGCCGGGGAGGCGGCGCCCGGGGTCGGCGCCGGCGCCTCGGCCAGCGGCCGCCACGCGTCGTCGGAGCCGGCGGCCCGCCACGACACACCGACGGGGCGGTGCACGGGCAGGCCGCACGCCAGCGTCAGGACGAGTGCTCCGACCCCCGCGAGGTCGAGGCCGTCGTAGCGCGCCCAGCCCTGCGACCCGCCCGGCGCGACCTCCAGTGCCGCACCGCTCTCGCGGGTCCGGTCGGTCGGTACCAGGCCGCTCGTCGCGTGGGCGGCGTGGGCCGGGACCGCCGTCCCGGCGGCGGCACGAACCGGCGCGGCGGGCCCCTCGACCCCCAGCACCGTGCGCACCGGCAGGTCGGCGGCCGACCGCCCCGCCGCGATCACGTACTCGCCCGGCTGGACGCGCAGCGCCCCGGCATGGACCCAGTCGTCGGGCGCACCCTCGAGGCGGGCGGCAGGGTCCCACACGGCCAGCCGCCGCACGTCGAAGGACAGCCGGACCTCGCGGCGCTCGCCCGGCTCGAGCGGGACCCGGGCGCAGGCGACCAGGAGACGCCGCGGAGGCGGCAGCGGGAGGTCCTGCGGCGCGAGGGCGTACACCTGGACCAGCTCGTCGGCCCGGCGCGCACCGGTGTTGCGCACCGCGACGGTCACGGCGAGGCGGGTGCCGTCGCCGGTGCCGTCACCGGTGCCGTCGCCGTCGCCGAACGCGGGGTGCCGGTGCGTCGGTGGGGGAGCGGCGACGGTGCAGGTGGAGGTGCAGGTGGAGGTGGAGGTGGAGGTGGAGGTGTCGATCGTGACGGAGTCGTACTCGACGGTGGTGTACGTCAGGCCGTGCCCGAAGGCGAACGCCGGCTCGGTCGTCGCGTACCGGTAGGTCGCCTGCTGCGCCTGCACGTCGTAGTCGAGGAGCGAGCCGGCGTCGTCGGCGTG
>JAPSLD010000016.1 GCA_031181105.1 Isoptericola sp.
GCGCGACGGCACCGCGTTCGACGCCGCGGTCGCGGCCGCGTTCGTGCTCCACGTCGTCGAGCCGCACCTCAACGGCCCCGGCGGCGACATGACGGGCGTGTTCGCCACGGCCGACGAGCCCGGCCGTCCCCGCGTCCTCGTCGGCCAGGGTCCGGCCCCGGCCGGCGCGACGATCGCGCACTACCGCGACGCCGAGGGCCTCGACCTCGTGCCGGGGTCGGGGGCGCTCGCCGCGGCCGTCCCCGGTGCCGTCGACGCCTGGCTGCTGCTGCTGCGCGACCACGGCACGTGGACGCTGCGCGACGTCCTGGGCTTCGCCGTCGGCTACGCGCGCGACGGACACCCCGTCCTGGCCGCCGTGTCGGCCACCGTCGGCCGCGTCGCCGACCTCTTCGCCACGCACTGGCCGACGTCGGCCGCGCGCTGGATGCCCGACGGCCGGCCGCCGCGGCCCGGCGAGCTCGTGACCAACCCCGAGTACGCCGCGGTCCTCGAGGCGCTGGTCGCCGCGGCGGACGGCGCCGCGGCCGCCGGCGCGAGCCGCGAGCAGGCGATCGACGCGGCCCGCGCGGCCTGGCGCGACCTCGTCGGGCCCGCGGCCGAGGAGCTCGCGGCGACGCCGCACCGCCACTCCGACGGGCGCGACCACGCGGGGGTGCTCACGGCCGCGGACGTCGCCGCGTTCGCCGCCTCGTACGAGGACGCGACCACCGTCGAATTCCGCGGGTACACGGTCGCCAAGACCGCCGCGTGGGGCCAGGGCCCCGCGCTGCTGCAGGCGCTGCGCATCCTCGACGGCTTCGAGGACGACCGGCTCGACCCGTCCACCGAGACCGGCGCGCACACGGTGCTCGAGACCCTCAAGCTCGTGCTGGCGGACCGCGACGTCTGGTACGGGGACGACGACGTGCCGCTCGACCACCTGCTGTCGGAGGCGTACGCCGCCGAGCGGCGGTCCCTCGTCGGGGAGCGGGCGTCGCACGAGCTGCGCCCCGGCGCGGTGCCCGGCCGCGCCACGCCCCCGCTGCCGCCGCTGCTGACCGAGTACGCCACCGACGCCCCGCCCGGGTCGTTGCCCGGCGCGCCGGGCGGCGGCGCCGCGGCGGGCGCCGGCGAGCCCACCGTCCAGGTGGACCCGGTTCCCGACGCGGCGGGAGGCACGCGCGGCGACACGTGCCACCTCGACGTCGTGGACCGCTGGGGGAACATGATCAGCGCGACGCCGTCGGGAGGCTGGCTGCAGTCGTCCCCCACCGTCCCCGGCCTGGGGTTCTGCCTCGGCACGCGGCTGCAGATGGCCTGGCTCGACGAGGCGTCGGCCTCGCGTCTCGAGCCCGGCCGGCGCCCGCGCACGACGCTCACGCCGACGCTCGTCCTGCGCGACGGCGCGCCCGTCGTCGCGTGCGGCTCGCCCGGCGGGGACCAGCAGGACCAGTGGCAGCTGCCGTTCCTGCTGCGCGTGCTCGTGGGCGGGTACTCGCCGCAGCAGGCGATCGACGCCCCGACGCTGCACACGACGTCGTCGCCCGGCTCGTTCTGGCCGCGCACGTGGACGCCGGGCGGCGCGGTGGTCGAGGACCGGGTCAGCGCCGAGGTCGTCGCGGGCCTGACGGCCCGCGGCCACGTGGTGACCCGCGCCGGCGACTGGGCGCTCGGGCGCCTCTCGGCCGTCACGCGCGACCCCGCGACCGGCGTCGTCGGGGCGGCGGCCAACCCGCGCGGCGCGCAGGGCTACGCGGCCGGGCGCTGATGCGGTAGGCCGCGCGGGCGGTCAGGGCCGGGCGGCGAGCGCCTCGCGCGCCCCTGCGGTCACCTCGGGCGCGAGCGTGCGCGCGAACGTGGCGGTCAGGTGACCGTGGTCGAAGTACGCGACCACGCCCCCGACGACGGCGTGGCACCGGCGCGCGTCGCACATCAGGTCCGTCACGTCGACGAGGGTCACCAGGCCCGAGCCGTCGCTCGCCGCCGCCGCGGCGAGCGGGTCCGGCTCGACCGCCGTCGTGCGGGGCGCGCCGCAGCGGTGGAGGTCGTCCGGGTCGGACGCGACGCAGTCGGGCACGTCGCCCGGCATCGCGGGGGTGTCGCGCAGCACGAGCACGGGGATGCCCGCGTCGGTGAAGGTGCGCAGCGTGTCGGCGTACGCCCGCTGCGCCTCGGCGACCTGGTCACCGGGCGCCACCCCCGCGAGCGGCTGGTTCGTCCGGTTCGACATGATCACGAGGTCGTACCCGCCCTGGACGATCGACCGCACGGCCCAGCGGTTGGTCGCCAGGCAGCCCTCGGACTCCTCCGCGCCGTCGAAGCCGAGCGGCCGGTCGACGGTGTAGCACACCGACTGCAGGTAGGTGGTGAGCTCCCAGCCGTCCTGCGCGATCACGTGCTCGAGCGCCGGGAGCCAGTGGCCGGCGTGCGAGTTCCCGACGAGCGCCACCCGGGCCGACGGCTCGGCGCCCCCGCCGCGACCCGGGTAGGTGCAGGTGTGCCGGGTCGTGAACGGCGCGTTGTTCCAGCACCCGTCGGCGTACGGGGCCGGCTTGTCCTCGGCGGCGAACTCGGCGGGCACGAAGAGGTCCGGCTCGTCGCACGAGGGGTCCCGCACCGCGCCGGCGCCCGCGCAGGGACCCGCCGCCGCGAGCCCCTGGGACACGACCTCGGAGGCCGCCTGCTCGCCCGCCGCGGACCGGTCGACGACGACGAACGCCGCGGCGCCGACGACGAGCGTGCCCGCGGCGAGCACGGCGAACGTCGGTCCGCGGCGTCGCGCCAGCCGGCGGCTCCTGCGCACGGGGTCCTCGACCCACCTCTTGGTCAGGGCCGCGAGGGCGAGCGTCGCGACCACGGCGGCGACCTGCTCGACGGGCCCGAGAGCGTCCCCGAGCGCGAACGGCGCGATCACGACGACCGGCCAGTGCCACAGGTAGACGGAGTACGAGACGTCCCCGAGCCACTGGACCCCTCGGTGTCCGAGGAGGCCGCCCGGACCTCCCCGGACGCCGTCGGCTGCGGCGGCGACGACGAGGGCGGCCCCGACCGTGGGCACGAGCGCGGCCCACCCGGGGAACGCCGTCCCGGCGTCGAAGGTGGTGACCGCCACGACGACGAGGGCGAGCCCTGCCCAGGCGAGCGCCGCCCGGAAGCCCGCGGCCGGCCGGAACGGGCGCAGGGCGAGCAGCGCGGCGAGCACACCGCCGAGGCCGAGCTCCCACGCGCGCGTCGTCGTCACGAAGTACGCCGCGGCCGGGTCCGCCGCGGTGAGGTGGACCGACCACCCGAGGGAGAGGACCACCACCACCGCGGAGGCCGCGAGCGCCGCGACGCCGCCGCCACGCACGGCGCCGTGGTCACCCGTCGCGCGCCGTCGGAGGCGTACGACCGACCATCCGGCCAGCCCGAGCACGACCGGCCAGAGGAGGTAGAACTGCTCCTCGACGGAGAGCGACCAGTAGTGCTGCACGGGCGTGTGCAGCTCCTCGGCGGCGAGGTAGTCCGTCGCCGAGCGGGCGAGCGCCCAGTTCTCGACGTACAGCGACGCGGCGAGCACCTCCCGCCCCACGACACCGCGCACCGTCGGCGGGAGCCACACGACCGCCGCGGCGAGGGTCACGAGCAGCACGAGGCTCGCCGCCGGGATGAGCCGGCGGACCCGGCGCGCCCAGAACTCCAGCAGGTCGGCGCGCGAGCGCACCGGGTGCCGGATCAGGTGCGACGTGATGAGGAAGCCGGAGATGACGAAGAAGACGTCGACGCCCACGTAGCCGCCGGTGACCGCGGACGGCCACACGTGGTACGCGAGGACCGCGGCGACAGCGAGCGCCCGCAGCCCTTGGATGTCGGCGCGGGGCACGGCCGCCGACCGGCCGGCGGCCGCACCCCCCGCCGGACGGCCGAGCCGGTCCTGCGGCGCGACGACGGACGCGCTCACGCGCCCGGTACGGGGTCAGGCATGGCTGGAGGGTACCGGGCGGGCAGGCGTCGGATCCATCCGGCAGGTTCGACCGGCAGGTTCGACCGGCGGGTTCGACCGGCAGGGCCGACCGCTCAGACGCTGTGCGGCAGCCCGCCCACCATGCCGGCGGCGACGGTCTTGTTGGTGGCCTCGTCCACGAGGACGAACGCCCCGGTCTGCCGGTTCTGCCGGTACGGGTCGACGAACAGCGGCTGGGTGACGCGCAGCCGGACGCGGCCGATCTCGTTGAGGCGGATCTCGGTCGTGCCCTCGTCGCGGTGCAGCGTGTTGACGTCGACGCGGTAGCTGATGTCCTTGACCATCGCGCGGGCCCAGCGGGTCGTGTGCTTGATGGCGTACTTCTTGCCCGCGACCAGGGGCGCCGTCTCGTCCATCCAGCACACCTGGGCGTCGATGTCTTGCAGCGCCGCGGGCGTGTTGTTGGGCCGGCACAGCATGTCGCCGCGCGAGAGGTCGATCTCGTCGGTCAGCCGGACCGTGACCGACATGGGCGGGAACGCCTCCTCGACGGGCCCGTCGGCGGTCTCGATCGACGCGATCGTCGTCTCGAGCCCGGACGGCAGGGCCAGCACCTTGTCCCCCGGCTTCATGACGCCGCTCGCCACGGTGCCCGCGTAGCCCCGGTAGTCGCGCGCGTCGTGCGACTGCGGGCGGATCACGTACTGCACCGGGAACCGCACGTCGATGAGGTTGCGGTCCGAGGCGACGTGGAGCCGCTCGAGGTGGCTCAGCAGGGGCGACCCGTCGAACCACGGCATGTTCTCGCTGCGGTTGACGACGTTGTCGCCGACCAGCGCGGAGATCGGGATGAACGTCAGGTCGGGCACGCGCAGGCGCGCGGCGAACTCGGTGAACTCCGCCCGGATCCGCTCGAAGACGTCCTCCGAGTAGTCGACGAGGTCCATCTTGTTGACGCACACCACGATGTGGGGCACGCCCAGCAGCGTCGCGAGGAACGTGTGCCGGCGCGACTGCTCGAGGACGCCCTTGCGGGCGTCCACGAGGATGAGCGCGACGTCGGCCGTCGAGGCTCCCGTGACCATGTTCCGCGTGTACTGGATGTGGCCGGGGGTGTCCGCGATGATGAACTTGCGCTTCGGTGTCGCGAAGTAGCGGTAGGCGACGTCGATCGTGATGCCCTGCTCGCGCTCGGCGCGCAGGCCGTCCGTGAGCAGCGCGAGGTCGGTGTAGTCGTTGCCGCGGTCGCGGCTGACCTGCTCGACCGACTCGAGCTGGTCGGCGAAGATCGTCTTGGAGTCGTACAGCAGGCGGCCGATGAGGGTCGACTTGCCGTCGTCCACGGAGCCAGCGGTGGCGAAGCGGAGCAGGTCGACCGAGCGCTCGGGACCCGCCGCGAACGTGGTGGCGTGCGTGGTGGCGGTCATGGCTCAGAAATATCCCTCTCGCTTGCGGTCCTCCATGGCGGCCTCGCTGACGCGGTCGTCGCCGCGCGTGGCCCCGCGCTCCGTGACGCGCACGGCCGCGATCTCCTCGACCACCTCGCGCAGCGTCGAGGCGGTGGACTCGACGCACGCCGTGAGGTTCGCGTCCCCGACCGTGCGGTAGCGCGTCGAGCGGACCTGCGGCGTCTCCCCGTCGCGCAGCGGCGTGAACTCGTTGACCTCGTAGAGCATGCCGCCGCGCGTCACCACCTCCCGCTCGCGCGCGAGGTACAGGTCCGGGATCTCGAGGTTCTCCGCCTCGATGTAGGACCAGATGTCGAGCTCGGTCCAGTTCGACAGCGGGAACACCCGGATCGACTCGCCGGTGTGCACCCGCCCGTTGTAGAGGTTCCAGATCTCGGGCCGCTGGTTCTTCGGGTCCCACTGGCCGAAGTCGTCCCGGAACGAGAACACGCGCTCCTTGGCCCGCGCCTTCTCCTCGTCACGCCGCCCGCCCCCGAACGCCGCGTCGAACCCGTTCTTCTCGATCGCCTCGAGCAGCACCGGCGTCTGGATGCGGTTGCGCGACCCGTTCGGCTCCGGGCGCACCAGGCCCCGGTCGATCGCGTCCTGCACCGAGGCGACGACGAGCTGGACGCCGAGCCGCTCGACCCAGCGGTCCCGGCACTCCAGGACGGTCCGGAAGTTCAGGCCCGTGTCGACGTGCATCACCGGGAACGGGACGCGCGCCGGCGCGAACGCCTTGGCCGCGAGGTGCAGCATCACGATCGAGTCCTTGCCGCCCGAGAAGAGCAGACAGGGGCGCTCCATCTCGGCGACGACCTCGCGGAAGATGTGGATGCTCTCCGCCTCGAGGCTGCGGATCTGGCTCAGGACGTGAGTCGTCACGGCTGGGCACCTTCCTTGCTTCTCAGGCCGGCCTGCCTCAGGGCCGCACGCAGGTGCGGCACGAGCGCCGGGTGGCACACGAACAGGTCCGGGAGCCACGGGTCGGGTCGGTTGTACTCGAGCGGCGAGCCGTCGAGCCGGGTGCACACGAGGCCTGCCGCGGTGGCGACCGCCACCGGTGCCGCCGAGTCCCACTCGTACTGGCCGCCGGCGTGCACGTACGCGTCGACCGTACCGTCGACCACGGCCGTCACCTTCACGCCGGCCGAGCCCATCGGGACCAGCTCGACCACGCCCCGCGCGGCGAGCTCGGTCACGAACGCCGGCGGACGGCTCCGGCTCGCGGCCAGCCGCAGCGCGCGGCGCCCGGCGAGCACCGCCTCGGCGCCGGCGTCCGTCACACGGGCGGCGCGCGCGACCGCCCGGGCGGTGCCGAACACCTCGCCGCGAGCGGGCAGCGCCACCGCGCCCGCGTCCAGGCCGGCGTCCCGCCGCCACAGCGCCACGTGCACGGCGAAGTCGTCGCGCCACCCACCGCCCGGCGTGCGCTCCGCGAACTCGCGCGTCCCGTCGAGCGGGTCCACGATCCATACCCGCTCCGCCGCCAGGCGGGACGGGTCGTCGGCCGCCTCCTCGGACAGCACCGCGTCGTGCGGCCGCGCGTGCGCCAGACCGGCGGCGAGCCAGTCCTGGGCCGCGGCGTCGCCGGCGTCCCGCAGCGCCCGGACCCCGGGCGCGACGCCGGCGGCCTCCTCCCGCAGGGCGAGCAGCACCCGGCCGGCCCCCTCGGCGAGGGCGGCGGCCAGCGACGCGTCGTCGAGCGACGCGTCGGGAAGTGGCGGCTGCTGGAGGGTCATCGGGTCCTCGGTTCGGGGGTGTCCATTTGCTGGTCCCACAGAGTGGACAACTTCCGGGCGAGGCTAGCATCGCCACCATGCCGACCCGCAGGGTGCACCACCGACCGAGACACACGACGCCGACCGGCGCCGCGTGTTGTCGGCTCGAGCACCGCGGCGAGGAGCGGACCGGGCGATGAGCGTCGACCTGCCCCTCGTCGTCGGAGGGCTGGTCGTCGGGTTCGTCGTCGGGCTGACGGGCATGGGCGGTGGCGCGCTCATGACGCCGATGCTCGTCTTCGTCTTCCGCGTCGACCCGCTGACCGCCGTGTCCAGCGACATCGTCGCCAGCCTGTTCATGAAGCCGGCCGGTGCGATCGTCCACCTCCGGCGCCGGACCGTGAACCTCCGGCTGGTGCTGTGGCTGTGCGTCGGCTCGGTGCCCGCCGCCTTCTCCGGCGCGCTGCTCATCCGCGCGCTGCCGTTCGGCGACTCGCTCGACGAGGCGCTCAAGACCGTGCTCGGCGTCGCGCTCCTGGTCGCCGCGACGGGCCTCGTGGTCCGCTCGGTGCTCGGCATGCGCCGGCACCGGTCCGCGTTCGGCGAGGGCCCGGCCCGGCCCACGAGCCCCGACGTCGTGGTCCGCAAGGTGCCGACGCTGGTCCTGGGCGCCGTGGCGGGGCTGCTCGTCGGCATGACGTCGGTGGGTTCCGGGTCGATCGTCATCGTGGTCCTGCTGCTGCTCTACCCGGCGCTCAAGGCGTCCCAGCTCGTGGGCACCGACCTGGTCCAGGCGGTCCCGCTGGTGGCCGCGGCATCGCTGGGCCACGTGCTCTACGGTGACTTCTCGCTCGGGCTCACGGTGTCGCTGCTGGTCGGCGCGGTGCCCGGTGCGTGGTTCGGGGCGCACGTCTCGAGCCGCGCCCCCGGCGGCCTCATCCGGCGGGCCATGGCGATCCTGCTGCTGGCCTCGGGCCTGAAGCTCCTCGGCGCCTCGCTCGGCGTGGTCGTCGGCGCGGCCGTCGCCGCGCTCGTCGCCGGGAACCTCCTGTGGGTCGTGGTCAGGCGGCGCCTCACGGCCGACACCGAGCCCGGCGCGGAGCCGATCGGCGTCGCGGTCCCGGCCCGACCCGCCGGGGACCCGCGATGAACCTGCCGGCCACGTCCCACGTCCTGACTCCCGACGAGCTCGACCTCCTCGAGCTCGCGCTCGGCGGCGGGTCTCCCGTCCCGGCGGGCCGACTGCTCCCCCACCTCCGGACGCCGGTCACGCTCACCGACGCGGAGAACACCCCGCTCGCGGTGCTCGACGACGACGGGCTGCGGCCCGTGCGCCCCCTCGCCCGGGCCGCGGGCCCGCACTGGGACCCGGCGGTCCGGCGCGGCGCGGACGACGTCCGCGCGCTCGTCGCGGGTCCGGCCGACGTGCTCGCCCTGGTCGTCGACGAGCCGCCGACCCGGACCGACCTCGACCGGGTGCCCGACGTCGTCGCCGGCGCCGGCGCCGTCCTGCTGCTCGTCCCCGCGGGGCGCGGGCACCCCGGCGGTGCCCCCGGGACCGCCGGGACGCTCGGCGCGCCCGGGCTCGTGCGGGCCGCCCGCGACGTCGTGGACCGCGTGCCCGGCGCCACCGTGCACCTCGTGGTGGTGCCCTGGCCCGCCGCCCCCGCGCCCGGCGCCGCCGCAGCCCTGAGCTGGACCGACGTCGCGGCGCGCTACGGCGCCACCCGCACCGTGCGGCTCGCCGACCTGCGCGACCCCGCCACGCGGGCGCGCGTCGACCGCCTCGGCTCGCTCTGGTCCGACGAGGTCGCCGCCCTCTACCCCGAGGCGTCGGCACGGGAGCTGCGCCGCGCGCGGGCGACCGTCCGGCGGCGCGGCGCCGTCGTGCTCCTGACCGGCCTGTCGGGGTCGGGCAAGTCGACCGTGGCCCGGGCGCTCGCCGCCGAGCTCGACGACGAGGGCCTGCACCCCACCCTCCTGGACGGCGACGAGGTGCGCCAGCACCTGTCCAAGGGCCTCGGCTTCGACCGCGCCTCGCGCGAGCTGAACGTCGAGCGCATCGGCTACGTCGCCTCGCTCGTGGCCCACCACGGCGGGGTGGCGCTCGCCGCGCCGATCGCCCCGTTCGCCGCCGGGCGCGCGCGGGTGCGCGAGCTGGCCCTCGCCGCCGGCGCGGCGTTCGTCCTCGTCCACGTCAGCACCCCGCTCGAGGTCTGCGAGGCCCGCGACCGCAAGGGCCTGTACGCCAGGGCCCGCCGCGGCGAGATCCCCGACTTCACCGGGATCGGCTCGCCCTACGAGGCACCCGCCGACGCCGACGTCGCCGTGGACACCTCCGTCGTCGACGTGCCCGACGCCGTCGCCGCGGTCCGCGCGGCCCTCGAGCGCGCGCTGGAGACCTGACCGGCCCCCGCCCCGGTCAGAGCGGACGCGCCTCGTCGGGCAGCAGCACGGGGATGCCGTCACGCACGGGGTACGCCAGCGGCCGCTCCGGGTCGGTCGAGCGCAGCTCCGGCGCACCGTCCGGGCCGACGCCGTCGACCAGCTCCGCCCCGCTGACGGGGCAGCGCAGGACGCTGCGGACCCACGGGTCGATCTCGCCGCTCGTGCCGGTCATGCGTCACCCTCCTCGCGCACGAGCGACAGGACGTCGTCGCGCACCTTGATCATGATGTCCTCGTCGGCGGCCTCGACGTTGAGCCGCAGCAGCGGCTCGGTGTTCGACGCCCGCAGGTTGAACCACCACTGCGGGTGGGCGTCCCAGTGCGAGACGGTCAGGCCGTCGAGCTCGTCGACGTCGGCGTCCGGGTAGGCGGTGGTGTAGGCCGCGCGGACGCGGTCGGCGGCGGCTCCGGCGTCGGTCACGCTGGAGTTGATCTCGCCCGACGCGACGTACGGCTCGTACATCTCGGCCAGCGCCGACAGCGGGTGCGGCTGGGCGCCCAGCGCCGCGAGCACGTGCATGGCCGCGAGCATGCCGGTGTCGGCGAACCAGAAGTCGCGGAAGTAGTAGTGCGCCGAGTGCTCGCCGCCGAACACGGCGTCGTGCTCGGCCATGCGCGCCTTGATGAACGAGTGGCCCACCCGCGTGCGCACGGTCGTGGCGCCGGCGCCGCCCAGGAGGTCCGGGACGGCCCGGGAGGTGATGAGGTTGTGGATGACGGTCGGCTGGCGCCCGGCCGCGAGCTCCTTGGCGACCTCGCGCAGGCCCACGAGCGCGGTCACGGCCGACGGCGAGACCGGCCGCCCCCGCTCGTCGACGACGAAGCAGCGGTCGGCGTCGCCGTCGAACGCCAGGCCGACGTCGGCGCCGTGCTCCACGACGGCGGCCTGCAGGTCGCGCAGGTTGGCCGGCTCCAGCGGGTTCGCCTCGTGGTTCGGGAACGACCCGTCGAGCTCGAAGTACAGCGGCACGACGTCGAGCGGCAGGCCGGGCAGCCCGGCCGCGGTGCCCAGCACCGCGGGCACGGTGTGCCCGCCCATGCCGTTGCCCGCGTCGACCACGACCTTCAGCGGCCGGATCCCGGACAGGTCGACGAGCCCGCGCAGGAACGCGGCGTAGTCGGCGAGCAGGTCCCGCTCGGTCACCCGGCCCGGCACCCCGCCCGGCACCCCGCCCGGCACCCCGCCCGGCACAGCGGCCGGCACGGTGCCGTCGATCAGCTGCTGCGCCAGCTCCCGCACCCGGGCCAGGCCGCTGTCCTGGCCCACCGGGCGGGCCCCCGCGCGGCACAGCTTGATCCCGTTGTACGCGGCGGGGTTGTGCGAGGCGGTGAACATCGCGCCCGGCGCGTCCAGCCGCCCCGAGGCGAAGTACAGCCCGTCGGTCGAGCACAGCCCGACGTCGACGACGTCGATCCCGGCGGCCGTGAGGCCGGCCGCGAACGCCGCGACGAGCGCCGGTCCCGACTCGCGCATGTCCCGGCCCACGACCACCGACGTCGCGCCCTCCGGCAGCACCACCACGCGCGCGAAGGCCGCCCCGATCGCCTCGGCCACCTCGGGCGAGAGCTGGTCCGGGACGGTGCCGCGCACGTCGTACGCCTTGATGATCCTGCTCAGGTCGGTCGCCACGTCGCCAGGGTACGCGGCCGATGTGAAAGGCTGTGGCCGTGGCGGAGCTCTACCCGCTGGCGAACACGGTCCAGCACTACGACTGGGGCTCTGTCACGCAGATCCACGAGCTGCTCGGCTCCGTGCCGGACGGCCGCCCCGCGGCCGAGCTGTGGCTCGGCGCGCACCCGAGCGCGCCGTCGCGGGTCGTCCCCGCCGACGCGCTCGCGACGCCGGAGTCGCTGCTCGACCTCGTGCGGCGCGAGCCGGACCGGACGCTCGGGCCGCGCGTCGCGGACGAGTTCGGCCCCCGCCTGCCGTACCTCCTCAAGGTCCTGGCCGCCGACCGTGCGCTGTCGCTGCAGGTGCACCCGCGCCCGCACGCCGCTCGTGCCGGGTTCAACCGGGAGAACCAGCTCGGGCTGGCGCCCGGGTCTCCCGGGCGCTCCTTCCAGGACGACCAGCACAAGCCGGAGATGATCGTCGCCCTGTCCGAGTTCGACGCCCTGGCCGGGCTGCGCCCGCCGCGCACGGCGCTCTGGCTGCTCGACGGCCTCGAGGGCCGGCTCGTGGGCACGGTGCGGGAGGCGCTGCAGGCCGACCGCTCGACGGCGGGCGTCCGCCGCGCGTTCGCGCTCCTCGTCGCGGCGCGCGGCCGCCCCGCGTGCCAGGAGGACGTCGACGCGGCGGTCGCGTCGGTGCGGGCGCGGCTGGCGGCCGGCTCGCCGACCGAGCGCGCGGACGCGACGGTGCTCCGCCTCGCGGAGCAGCACCCCGGCGACCCCGGGGCGATCGCCTCGCTCCTGCTCAACCGGGTCACGCTCGAGCCGGGGCAGGCCCTGTTCCTGCCGCCCGGCGAGATCCACGCGTACGTGCGCGGCCTGGGCGTCGAGATCATGGCGAGCTCGGACAACGTCCTGCGCGCCGGTCTCACGCGCAAGCTCGTCGACGCCGAGGCGCTGCTCGAGTGCGCCTCGTTCCAGCCGCGTCCGCCCACCGCGCCGGTCGTGCAGGTGGCCGACGGCCCGGGCCACGTGACCACGTACCGCGCGCCGGTGCACGAGTTCGCGCTGACGGTCGCCGACCTCTCCGCCGGCGAGACGGCCCGGCTCCCCGGGCACGGTCCGCGGATCGTGCTCTGCCTCGACGGGGCGCCGACGGTGCGGACCGAGGACGGCACGGAGCGACCGCTGAAGCGGGGCGAGTCGTGCTTCGTCCCGCACGTCGCGGGCGCCCTCGAGATGACCGGTCCCGGTCACGCCGTGTGCGCCTGGGTCCCGTAGGCGCTACTCCGCCTCGCGCAGCACGCGCAGGTGGCCGCGCCGCGCCGTCTCGGTGACCGACGGCGGCTCCGGCGTCACCGCCTGGCGCGCCCGGCCCGCCTCGCGGACCGCCTCGGCGAGCGCCGACAGGTCGTCGGGCGTCGGCCCGGTCTCCTCGAACGCGGGCGTGAGGCGGACGACCTCCCAGCCGCGCGGTGCGGTCAGGCGCTCGGCGTGGTCCGCGCACAGGTCGTAGCTGTGCGGCTCGGCCCGCTGGGCGAGCGGGCCCAGCACCGCCGTGGAGTCCGCGTACACGTACGTGAGCGTCGCGACGGCGGCACGCGTGCATGCCGTGCGGGAGCACTGCCTGACCGATCTCACCCGCCGAAGCGTACGCCCCCGGACCCGCGCCCCGCGAAGACGCGCCGGTCGTGACCAGGCCGTGACCTGACGGGCGTGGTTACCCTCGGACCGTGGCACTCTTCGGCTCGCGCGACCCGGGCCCCGGCTCCGGTCGCCGCCCGCACTCCCGGGCGCGACGGTCCCTGGCGGCCGGGCACGTCCCCTCGGGCCCGTTCGAGCCGGTGCCGCAGCAGCCGGACGGCACCGTCCCCCTCCGGCGCCGGGACCGGCGCGGGCGCGGTCTGCGCGGTCCGCTGTTCCCGCCCGGCATGCCGGCGCACCGCACGCGGGCCGAGCGCTTCGACGAGCTCGTCCTCGACGCCGTCGACGGCCTGCAGCGCCGCTGGTCGGAGCAGCTGTCGCGCACGGAGTTCGCGGTCGAGGACGTGCCGCCGTCCGACCCCGCCCCGTGGGAGTCGGGCGTCCCGCTCGGCCGCTGCTTCCCGGCGGAGTCCGGGCAGCCGGCGCGCGTCGTGGTGTACCGGCGTCCGGTCGAGGCGCGCGCCGCGGACCCCGACGACCTCGCCGACCTGGTCCGCGACGTCGTGGTCGAGCAGGTCGCGGGGCTGCTGGCGCGCTCCCCGGAGGAGATCGACCCCGAGTACGGGGGCGACTGACGCCTCAGCGTCCGGCGCCGACCGCCCGGACCGCCACGTCGCCCGGCGCGGACCGTGCCGGGCTGGGGACGACGACCGACCGCAGCGTGCCGGGCGTGTCCGTGCCGTCGTCGGCCTCGAGCGCCACCGCCCAGACGACCCCGAGCGGGTCCCCGCCGGTCCGGTCGAGCGAGACGGCGGCGACCTCCGCCTCGGCGAGGTCGTCGACCGGCAGCGCCTGCGAGGTGCCGGCGGCCAGCTCCACGTCGGTGGCGCCCAGATCGGCGCCGTCGGGCCCGTACGCGTGGACGGTCACCGTCGTGGCGCCCGACGGCTCGACGTCCGGGTCGCGCTCGACCGGCACCGCCTGCAGGACGAGCGACGCCCGGACCCCGGCCGGCAGCGCGACCTGCCCGAGCGCGTCGGCCGGTGCGACGTCCCCGCCGTCCGGTCCCGTCGTCGTCTCGTCGAGCGGCTGCCCCGCGGACCACGCGACGTCGTAGGGCGTGCCGGAGAGCACCGACTCCGCGGGCAGGGTGCCCGCCGTCTCGACGGCGCCCGCGGCCACGACCGGCGCGTCGGCGTCCACCACGACCGTGTACGCACCCTCGGGCAGACCGCCGAGCGGCACGTCGACGACCACGCCCGGCTCCAGGTCCACCTCCTCGGCGCCCCGGAGCGTGACGCGTCCGCCCGGGCCGTAGAGGGACAGCCGTGCCGTCGCGCCCGCCTCGCCGGGCGCGAGCAGCCGCAGCCGGGGCGCGTGCGGGTCGTCGACGGCCTCGCCCGCGCTCGTCAGGCCCGTGACGGCGACCGTGGGGGCCGGCGCCGGACCCGGCGCCACGAGCTCGGTGCCGGAGGGCAGCAGCCCGTCGATCGCCTGCGCCTGGAGGCTCGCGGTGACGCGCGCCCCGGCCGAGCGCACGTGGACGGCGAGCCGGCCCTGCTCGGGCGCGACCGACTCGAGCCGCGTGACGACCTCCTGGCCCGGCGCGACGGCGAACGACCCACGGCCCCCGAGCGCGACGACGCCCGCCGGCCCGTGCACCTCGAGCGTCACGCTGGCGGGCCGCGGGCTCGGGTTCTGGACGGTGAGCGTCGCGCTCGCGCCGACCTCCGTGCTGCCGCCGACCAGCCAGTGCGAGGTCGCGGGCGTGGCGCACCGGGCGGCCGCGAGCCCGCGGAGGTCCCCGTCGGTCGTCACCGACGCGAGGGTCGCGGCGGCGCGGAAGGGCTCGCCGGCGGTCGGCTGCGCGCGGAGCGCGGCCGTGGCGCTCACGTCGGTCCGCGCGACGGCGGCGTCCGGCCCCGCGAGCTCCGTCGACGCGTCGTCGGCCGGCTCCTCGCCGGGCAGGGCGGTCACGAGCGGGGCGGCGGAGGCGCCGAGCACGGCGGCCCCGAGGCGGGACTCCGTCGCCACCGGTGCGGCGGAGAACTGCTCGTCGCCGACGTCGCTGCCCTCCGGGAGCCGCACGGGTGCGGGGCAGACGAGGGTCTCCTCCGCGGGGGTCACGCCGACCGTGCGCGTCTGCGCCGCGACGGCGCGCGACTCCTCGCCCGTCCACCGCTGCGCCCACTGGCCGCCGAGCGTCGCGACGACGGCGAGGGCGCCCGCCGCGAGCGCACCCGTGACCGTCATGGCGGCGACGCGCAGCGTGCTCCGGACGGCCGTGCGCGCCGACGGGCCGGCGGGTGTCCTCGGCGTCATGCGATCCTCCCTCGGCGCCGCACCGGGAGCGCGAGCAGCGCGAACACGAGCACCACGGCACCCGTCGCCGCCAGCCACACCTCGCGGTAGGGCCAGTCGTAGGCGACGTGGACCCGGCCGCCGTCGGGCCCGACGGCGAACGCCTGGAGCCCGCCGGCGTCGACGGGCTCGGCCCGGCGACCGCCGACCGTGGCGGTCCACCCGGCGTCGGCCGCCGCGGCGAGCACCAGGGTGCGCCCCTCCTGCTCCGCCGCGTCCACGCGGCCCCAGGCGCGGGCGCCGTCGGCGTCGAGCGTGCCGACCACGTCGTGCGGCGCGCCCGCCGACGGCGCGGTGCGGTGCAGGCTCGCCCAGCCGGACGGCGGGCCGTCGGTCTCGAGCCGCCAGACGAGCGTGCCGTCCTCGGTGACCCGGGTCAGGCCTTCGACGAGGTCGAGCGTCGTCGACAGCTCGGCGTCCCCGGCGGCCGGGACCTGCACGGCACCGACGCCGAGCTGCGCCAGCCGGGGGGCGAGGTCGCCCGCCGTGCCCACCGCGAGGTCGGCGACCACGGCCTCGAGCAGCGCGGTCGCGGGCCGCTCGGGCGCGGGCACGAGCCCGGCCGCACGGGCCTGCACGACGGTCGAGGAGTCCTGGAGCCGCGAGCCGTCGGCGTGCAGCAGCGTGTACTCGACGACGCCCGCGTCGTCACGCCCGAGCTGCAGGACCGTCGCCGCGCGCGGTGGCGCCTGCACCTGCTGCCCGACGGCGGGCACCACGGGTCCCGCGTCGGCGTGCAGGTCCGCGACGCGGTCACCGGCGCCCGAGGTCGCGAGGAGACTCCAGGACGTCACGGTCGTGGCGGGCAGCAGGAGCGCCAGGACGGTGACCGCCACCCAGGCGCCCGCGGCGAGCCGGGGCCGCCAGGCCGGGACGGTCTCGCCGGCGCCGCGGCCCTCGTCCTGCTCGGACGAACCGTCGGCGGGGCGGCGGTGCGAGCGGTCGACCGCGTGCAGAGCGGCGGCGCCGAGGCCGAGGAGGAGCACCGACTGGCCCGGCCCCGACCAGCCGGTGACCGGAGCCGGCTCGCCGTCGGGCCCCGTCGCTCCCGCGACGGTCGTCGCGACGGCCAGGATCGCCGCCGCGAGCCCGAGCGCGGCACCGAACCAGGCGAGGCGGACGCCGGCGGCGCCGTGCGGGCGCAGCAGCGCCACGGTCGCCAGCACGAGCACGAACCCGCCCGGCACCCACGGCCCGTAGGCCGCGAGCAGGCCGGCCACCCCGCCGGTCTCGGCCAGCCAGCTGCCGAACCAGAGGCCCGTACCGGCGGCGTCGCCGGGCAGGCCGAAGAGCAGCTCGAGGCCGTCGGGCGCACCGGCGGCCACGACCGGCGCGCCCGGCTCGGCGACGAGCAGCCGCCACCCTCCGTCGGACCAGGTCTCGATCACGTGCGCCCAGAAGGGTGCCGCGACGGCGAGTGCCGGCAGCGGCGCCAGGAGCAGGTAACGCCGGTGGCGCGGCGCGACCAGCATGCCCCCGAGGAGCGCGACGACCGCGAGCGGGAGCAGCACCGGCGCCCCGCACGCCGCGACGGCGAGCAGGAGGCCCGCCGCACCGAGCGCACCGAGCGACCCCCGCCGCTGCTCGCCCGCCCGCAGGGCGACCGCCGTCGGGACCTCCCGCCCCGAGCCCGGGTCCGTCCGGACCTCGGGCAGGTCGAGCAGGTCCCGCGCGTGCACCCCGACGGCGCGCAGCAGCGCGACGAGCACCCAGGGCAGCGCGAGGTGCGCGACCACGGCGCCGAGCCGGCCGCTGCCCAGGCTGGCGAGGAACGACGGCGCGGCGACCCACGCGAGGGCGCCGGCCGCGCGCGCCCACGGCGACCGGACCACCGCACCCGTGGCGAACCAGCCCCCGAGGGCGGCGAGCGGCAGCGCCGCCACGACGACGGCGTTGACGGCCGTCTGCACGGACCCGCCGACGAGGGCGGTGAGCGCGACGAGCGGCAGCAGCACGGGGTCGGCCGGCGCCGCCGCGCCGAGGCCGTCGCGGACCCAGCCGGACGTCGCCGCCGCGACGAGGTCGCCGAGCGTGCCGGGCGCCGGCAGCAGCGCTCCCCCGACGACCCGGCCGCCGGCGGCGAGGACGCCCGGCCACGAGCCGAACAGCGCGACGGTGAGGCCCACGACGGCGACCCCCACGAGCGCGAGCCCGGTGCGGCGCGCGACGGCGACGCGCCGGAGCTCGGCACGCTCCAGCTCGCTCGGGGCCCAGCGGTTGCGCTGCGCCTCGGTGCGCGACATCCGCACGTCCCGACGCTCCGCCACGACCTCGCGCCACGTGCCGAGGAGGGGGCGCAGCACGCGCCGCGGGTGCTTCGCGGTACGCGCCGCCCGGCGCCGCGCACGGACGAGCGGGACCACGCGCAGCGCCGTGACGAGCGGGGCGGCCAGCTCGTCGCGGGCTCGCCCGGGGCGCTTGAGCGCGAGCCGGTACATCGCCGCGAACGGCGCCCACAGCACCATCGCGAGCAGCGCGACCGGCACCAGGGCCGGCGGCGCGAACACGAGCCGCTGGTAGAGCTGGACGCGGCGCCGCGCGTAGGCCGACACGCCGAGCCCGCGCAGGCGGCCGCCGCCGCGGTCGCGCAGCCCGAGCAGCGACGCCTGCGCGTGGTGCACCACCGCCCCGGGGACGACGACGACACGGTGGCCGGCGAGGCGCGCGCGGCGGCACAGGTCGAGGCTGTCGCCGAAGACGCCGGCCTCGGGGTCGGTGCCGCCGAGCTCGGCCCACACCGCCCGGCGCACCAGCGCCCCGGCGAGGCCGACGGCGAGCACGTCCTCGCGCGCGTCGTGCTGCCCCTGGTCGATCTCGGTGTGGTCGATGCCGGTCATGCGCCGGCCGAGCGGCGAGACCGTGTAGCCGACCTCGGCCAGCAGGCCCGTGCCGCTGCCGGGCTCGAGGGGGGCACCGGCACGGTCGACCGGCCAGCGCCGCTGCTTGCAGCCCGCGACCGCGACCGCGCTGGAGTGCTCGACCGCGCGCAGCAGCCGCGCCAGCGCGTCGGGCGCCGGTGCGGAGTCGTCGTGGAGGAGCCAGAGCCACCCGGCCTCGGGGGCGCCCACGACGGCGAGCGCGGCGTCGACCGCGGCGCCGAAGCTCCGGACCCCGCCCGCGGCGACGAACCGCGCCCCGCCGAGCGTCAGGTCGGTGTGGAGCCCGGTGGACCGGGCCGTGTCGACGTCGACCACGACGACGTCGTCGGGGGCACGCTCCTGGGCGGCGACGGCGTCGAGCGTGGTGGCGAGGAAGGGGCTGCGGCCTCGCGTGACGACGACGGCGGTCACCGTGACCTGGACCGGGACCGCGCCCGTCACGGCGGACACGACGTCGAGAGCCGCGTCGTGGCGCACGGCGCGGGAACGTGCCGGGTGCACCCGGGTGGTCTCTGGAGCAGTCATCCTGCCCGCAATGATGCGGCTGGACCCGGCCGGGGCGTGGGATGTCGCGTCAGTGCGTGTCGTGCACCGTCACACGGCGCGGCGCTTGAGCTTGCGCCGCTCCCGCTCCGACAGACCGCCCCAGATCCCGAACCGCTCGTCGTGCGCCAGCGCGTAGTCCAGGCACTCGGCCCGGACCTCGCACGAGCCGCACACCTTCTTGGCCTCGCGCGTGGACCCGCCCTTCTCCGGGAAGAACGCCTCCGGGTCGGTCTGGGCGCACAGGGCTCGCTCCTGCCACCCCAGGAGGGAGTCGTCGTCCTCGACCGGCTGCCCGAAGAGCGGCAGCACCGCCACGACGCGCTCCGGTTCGGTACCGGTGTCCGACGGGAATGCCCCGGCGTCCCCGTCAAGCAAGTTCCACATGGCGTGCCCCTCCATGCCTTCCTCAGAGAAACTGCATACCTGGAATTACACGCGTGTCCTTCTCCGGCGTCAAGCGGGAATGTGCTAGCAGTCGCGCTTCTCACCCGGGCCCCCACCGGGTCCCGGCGCGCGGGATCCGGGCCCGACCGGCGTATAGCCTGAGCCGGTGAGCTCCGAACCCCGACGTGGCGCCGACGTGGCCGGTCTGATGAACGTGCTGGTCGGGGACCCGGGACGCCCCCGCCTGACGTGGTACGGCCCCGAGGGCGAACGCGTGGAGCTGTCCGGCGCGGTGCTGCAGAACTGGGTGAGCAAGACGGTGAACCTCCTCGTCGAGGAGTTCGACGCCGCCCCGGGGGTGCGGGTGAAATTCGATCTCCCCGTCCACTGGCGCACCGTGGTGTGGGCCCTCGGTGCCTGGAGGTGCGGTGCCACGGTGGTGCTGACCGACCCCGGGGCGCCCGCCGAGGGAGCGGCCGACGTCGTCCTGACCGTCCGCCCGGACGCGTGGCAGCGCACGGGCGCCGAGCTGGTCGCGGTGACGCTGCCCGCCCTCGCGCGGCGGTTCGACGGCGACCTGCCCGCCGGGGCCGTCGACGCCGCGGCGGCGGTCATGACGTACGGCGACGTCGTCGTGTGGGCGCCCGAGCCGGACCTCGGCGGGACTGCCCTCGAGACGCCCGGGGGCGAGCACGTCACCTTCGCGGACCTCGTCCCGCCGGTCGCCGGCGTCGAGCGCGGGGCGCGGGTCCTCGTCGACGGCGGCGAGCCGGCCCGGGAGGTGCTGCGTGCGCTGCTCGCCGCCTGGGCCGCCGACGGGTCGGCCGTGCTCGTCGAGCGCGACACCATGGCCGGGCTGCGCGCCGACGCGCCCCGGCTGGCCCGGCTGCTCGAGACGGAGCGGGTCACCGGCTGAGCGGTCCGCGGCGCGTTCTCATCGTCCCCTCATGAACGGCGGGTAGCGTCGGGGTGACCGACGACCGCCGGACGGAACGAGACGCTGTGAGCACCGTGGCTCGCCTGCTGAGCACCCTCGGCGTGCGCGAGGGGCCCGCGCGAGGCCTGCTCCTCATGTGCCTCGCCGTCACCGGCGGACTCGTCGCCGCACACCTCGCGCACTTCACCGTGGGCCGTCCCGGGGACCACGGCTTCCGCCTGGGGCTCGAGCGCGGGTTCGGGGAGCTCTACTTCGTCATCCTGACCGTCTGGGCCGCGGGCCTCCTGGTCCTCCTCGCGGTCCGGGAGCGCTCGGGCGTGCTGGCCGGCTGGGCGGCCGCCTTCGGGTGCCTGTTCGTCGACGACTGGTTCACGGTCCACGAGCGCGTCGGCGCGCACCTCGGCCGCCGGGTCGGGGCCGTGCACCACGTGGGCGAGCTCGTGTGGCTCGTGGCCGTCGCGCTCGCGCTCGGCGGGGTCGTGCTCGTGCTCCACCTGCGTTCCCGCGGGACCGCCCGGGCCGTCTCGGCGGTGCTGGTGGGGCTCGCGACGGGCCTGTTCGCGTGCGGCGTCGTCGTCGACTTCCTGCACGGCACCGTCACGAGCGCGGCGCTCGACCCGTACGTGACCGTGATCGAGGACGGTGGCGAGATCGCCGTCATGTGCGCGGTCGTGGCGTTCCTCTTCGCCGTGACGTACGTCGGTCACCGCCCACGCGTGGGGCCCCGGTGGGGTGCGATGCTCGGCGTCCCGCCGGAGCTCCGCACCACCCGCTCCCGCTGAAGCGGTCAGGCCGGCCCTCCGCCGGCCGGTCGCCGGCCCCACGCGACCAGACCGGTGCCCGTGCCGGGGAACGCGCGCTGCACCAGCCTGAACGGCCACGTCGCCGCGCGCGTGGCACGGCCGGCCAGGGCGGTCGACGGCTGGAACAGGCGGCCGCTGCGGGCGGTGCGGTCCTCGACCGTCCCGGCCTCGCGGAGGAGCCGCCGCCGCGCCACGCCGTTGCGCACCGCCTCGAGCGCGTACCCGAGCGGCATCCCGTAGAGCCGCACCCCGGTCCCCACGAGGCCGGCGTCGTGGAGCAGCGCCCGCATCGCGGGCGGGTCGTACCGCCGGAAGTGACCGACCGCCTCGTCCATGGGCCCGAACCGGGCCTGCCACGCCGGGGTCGACAGGACGAGGAGACCGCCCGGCCGCAGGCGGTCGATCCACGCGGCGAGTGCCCCGGCGTCGTCGTCGATGTGCTCGAGCACCTCGAACGCGCACACGACGTCGAACGGCGGCGCGTCCCGGACGTCGTCGAGGTCGCCGTGGACGACCCGGCCGGCGGCACCGGCGGCCTGCAAGCGCTGCCGTGCGGCCTCCGCGCTCGCCTGGTCCAGCTCGACGCCGGTCCAGTCGTGGCCGCCCGCGGCGAGGCGGACCCCGACGGCTCCCTGCCCGCAGCCGATCTCGAGGACCCGCGACGGCGTCGTCGGCAGGAGCGGCGCGACGACGTCCCAGCGCAGGCTCCCGTAGAGCGTCAGCGGCGGCATGCTCACCGTGGTCATGGCACGCACGATACGGCCGGACCCGCCTCTGCCGTCGGTTGAACGCGATGTCCGGCGCGCGCGCCCGCCGCGGTCACGGGCCGGGCCTCGCGTCCGGGCCCCGGGCCACGACCGCCCAGCGCACCGCGCCGGCGACGGCCGCGACGGCCACGACCGCGGAGACGCCGACCAGGACGGACAGCTGCCAGCCCTCGAGCGGGCTCCACGCGAGCCACCGGTCGAACGCCTCGCGCACTCCCTCGCCCGGACCGCGGTACATCGTGCGGAAGCCCCACCACACGCCGGCGGTCGCGACGACGACGGCCACCGCGGTGGTCAGCGGGACGGCGGCCGCCGAGCGGCGCCGGGACCGGCGCAGCAGCGTCCAGGCGGCGACGGCCAGGACGACCGCGAAGGCCGCCAGGCCGCCGAACACGTACCGCCCCTGCAGGGCGACGAGGACGCCCGTCTCGGCGTGGTAGTCGAGCGCGTTGTACGCCACCCCGGCGGCCAGGGTCGTCGGCAGGAGGAGCAGCGCGCCCGTCGCGCGACGGTAACCCGGCGACGCCAGGGCGACGATGCTCGCCGCGGCCAGGACCGCGGACCCGAGCACGACGAAGCCGCCGTCGAGGCGGACCTCGAGCCATCCGAGCTGCCCGAAGAACGACTGCGCGATGCGGCCGACGGTCAGGGGCACGGCCTCGTCGTCGGGCACCTGGGCCAGCTGCGTCAGGTCGCGGGCGCGGCCCGCCGGCTGGACCACGCCCATGGTCAGGACGTTGCGGACCCACCACCAGCCGCCGACGACCAGCGCGGCGAGCATCGCGGCGGCGCACCGGGTGACCTTCGTGCGCCACTCCGCACCCGGTGCGAGCAGGTAGGCGGCCACCACCATGGGCACCGCGAACGCCACCATCACCTTCGCGAGCAGGCCGACGCCCAGCACCGCCCCGAGCACGGCGGCCGTCCGCCACCGCAGGTCGCCGGTGACGACGCGTGCCGTGAGGTAGGTGGCGACGGCGCAGGCCAGCACCACGAGGACGTCGTTGTTGACCGAACCCATGATGTGCCCGACCTGGGGCACGAGGAGCGGGAGCGGCGCGGCGAGCAGGGCGACCGAGCGCGACCCCGTCAGCCGCAGCGCGGCAGCCGCCGCGAACGGGATCGTCGCGGCGAAGAGCACGACGTCGAGCAGCCGGAGCGCCAGCATCGCCTGGTCCCAGCGCGCGTCGTGGAGCCCGGTGACCCGCAGGACCGCGGCGCCCAGCGCGTAGTACGCCGGAGGGTGCTGCGTCATCTGGTCGATCTCCGCGCCGGCCGCCGGGAGGGCCGAGGCCGCGTCGATGCGGGCGCGCTCCTCGCGCGGCACCGGGGTGACGTCGACGAACTGGCGGGCGCTCTCGCGGTGCGCGTACCGCCCCGGCAGGTCCGCCGGGTACGCGGCCTCCTCGACCGCCTGCTCGATCACCGGGGCGAAGCGCGCCTCCCCGGGAGGCGGCCAGCCCCCGCCGTACGCGACGCGCAGCACGCTGTTCACGTGGTTCTGCTCGTCGGGCGAGCGGAAGGCGGGGGTGACCACCGCCCACACGAGCGTCCACGCCGCGACGAGCAGCGTCAGGAGGGCCAGGAGGCGGCGGTAGGTCCGGTGCTCGGGCGTCGACATCCCTGCGGTGAGCGCTGCCATGGGCGCCGTGTCACGCGTCACGCGCCCAGTGTTCCAGACGAGCGCCGGTCCTCGCCCGCCCCGGGTCCGGGCGGCCGCCGGCGACCCGGCCTCGACCTGGGGCGCTCAGGCGCTCAGTGCCGCCCGAGCGCGCGGTAGGTCCAGCCCGCCGCCGTCCACGCCTCACGGTCCAGCGCGTTGCGCCCGTCGAGCACGTTGCGGTGGGCGACCAGCTCGGCCACGCGGCTGGGGTCGAGCTCGCGGAACTGACGCCACTCGGTCAGCACGAGCACGGCGTCGGCGTCGCGCAGCGCCTCCTCGAGGTCCTGCTCGTAGGTGAGCTGCGGCTGCTTGCGCCGCGCGTTCTCGATCGCCTCCGGGTCGTTCACCGTGACGTGCGCCCCGAGCTCGTCGAGCCGCGCGGCCACGTCGAGCGCCGGCGAGTCGCGGATGTCGTCGCTGTCGGGCTTGAAGGCCGCGCCGAGCACGGTGATCCGCGCGTCGGCCACCGACCCGCCGAGCACCTCGGTCGCCAGGTCGACCATCCGGGCGCGCCGCCGGTTGTTGATGTCGTCGACGTCGGCGAGGAACTCCACCGCGTCACCGGCGCCGAGCTCGCTCGCCCGGGCCATGAAGGCGCGGATGTCCTTCGGGAGGCAGCCTCCACCGAACCCGAGCCCGGCGTTGAGGAAGCGGCGCCCGATGCGCGCGTCGTGCCCGATCGCGTCCGCGAGCTGGGTGACGTCGCCGCCGGCGACCTCGCACAGCTCGGCCATCGCGTTGATGAACGAGATCTTGGTGGCGAGGAACGAGTTCGCCGCGACCTTGACGAGCTCGGCGGTCGGGTAGTCCGTGACGATGCGCGGGATGTCCTCGGACAGCGGTGTGGCGTAGACCTCGTCGAGCACGGCGGCGGCCGTGCGGCCGGCCTCGCCGTCGGGCACGCCGTAGACGATGCGGTCCGGGTGCAGGGTGTCCTTGACGGCGAACCCCTCGCGCAGGAACTCCGGGTTCCAGGCGAGCATCGCGTCCGGCTGCTCGGCGCGCACGACCTCCGCGAGCCGCGCGGCGGTGCCGACGGGGACCGTGGACTTGCCGACGACGAGGTCTCCCGGCGTCAGGTGCCTCGCGAGGCTCGAGACGGCGGCGTCGACGTACGTGAGGTCGGCCGCGTAGCCGTCGGCGGACTGGGGCGTGCCCACGCAGACGAAGTGCACCTGCGCGCCAGCGACGTCGGCCATGTCGGTCGTCACCGAGAGCCGGCCGGTGGCCGCCACCTCCGTGAGCAGCTCCTCCAGGCCCGGTTCGAAGAACGGCGACTTGCCGGCGGCGAGCGCTTCGACCTTCGACGCGTCGACGTCCACGCCGACGACGTCGTGCCCGAGCTTCGCCATGCTCGCCGCATGGAC
Source organism: Isoptericola sp. (assembly GCA_031181105.1). Taxonomy (GTDB): domain Bacteria; phylum Actinomycetota; class Actinomycetes; order Actinomycetales; family Cellulomonadaceae; genus Isoptericola. The sequence goes on from JAPSLD010000016.1 coordinate 24,504, forward strand.
GGCCCCGAGGTACCCGAGGCCAATCACCGAGATCCTCACAACAACGCCTCCTCCGTCATGACGGCTAAGACGGTACCGCACGCGGCGCCGTGCACCGCGCGCGGCGGCGGGGCCTCGCCGCCTCGTGGCCTCCCCCGCGGTAGCGCGCGTGCGAGAATGCGGCACCATGCGAGGAATCATCCTGGCCGGCGGATCCGGCACGCGGCTACACCCGATCACGCTGGGCGTCAGCAAGCAGCTGGTCCCGGTGTACGACAAGCCGATGATCTACTACCCGCTGTCGACCCTGATGCTGGCGGGGATCCGCGACATCCTCGTCATCACCACGCCGCACGACGCGGAGCAGTTCCGGCGCCTGCTCGGCGACGGGTCGCAGTTCGGCGTCGACATCCGGTACACCGTGCAGGAGCGTCCCGACGGGCTCGCCCAGGCGTTCGTGCTGGGCGAGGAGTTCATCGGCGACGACTCCGCGGCGCTCGTCCTGGGCGACAACATCTTCTACGGCCCCGGGCTCGGCAGCCAGCTCGGCCGCTTCGAGGACATCGACGGCGGTGCGGTCTTCGCCTACCGCGTCGCCGACCCCACCGCCTACGGCGTCGTCGAGTTCGACGAGTCGGGCAGGGCGCTCTCCCTCGAGGAGAAGCCGGCGAAGCCCAAGTCCAGCTACGCCGTGCCGGGCCTCTACTTCTACGACAACGACGTCGTCGAGATCGCCAAGAACCTCGCGCCGTCGGCGCGCGGGGAGTACGAGATCACGGACGTCAACCGGACCTACCTCGAGCGCGGCAAGCTGCAGGTGGAGGTCCTGCCTCGTGGCACCGCCTGGCTCGACACCGGGACGTTCGAGTCCCTCCTCGAGGCGGGCGACTACGTCCGCACGATCGAGCACCGCCAGGGGCTGAAGGTGGGCGCGCCCGAGGAGGTCGCCTGGCGCCGCGGCTTCCTCTCCGACGACGAGCTCCGCGAGCGCGCCGAGAAGCTCGTCAAGTCGGGCTACGGCACCTACCTGCTCGGCCTGCTGCAGGAGGACTGAGGAGCCCGCCGCTCGCGCCGCGGCGGGCCTCACCCGCGCCAGGTCACTCCCCGCCGGCCTGCGGCGCGAGCACGACGGACGCCGCGGCCTCCCACCGCTGCGCCCAGTCGCCGATCGGGGCGACCCCGGCGGCCACGAGCGCGTCGTGGCCCAGCACCGAGTACCCCG
>JAPSLD010000017.1 GCA_031181105.1 Isoptericola sp.
CTACGAGGGCATGATCGTGGGCGAGAACTCCCGCAACGAGGACATGGACGTCAACATCACCAAGGAGAAGAAGCTGACGAACATGCGGTCCTCGACCGCCGACACCTTCGAGAACCTGGTGCCGCCGCGGAAGCTCACGCTCGAGGAGTCCCTCGAGTTCGCGCGCGAGGACGAGTGCGTCGAGGTGACGCCGGAGGTCGTGCGCATCCGCAAGGTCGTGCTCGACGCGACCGAGCGCGCGCGGGCCACGGCGCGGGCCAAGCGCGCCTGACCTCCGCTCGACGTCCGTGGGTAGCGTTCGCGAGGGGTCCGGGCCGCTGCTGGCCGTGCACGCGCACCCCGACGACGAGACGCTGTCGACCGGCGCGCTGCTCGCCGCGTGGGCGGCGGCGGGGGCGCCGGTCACGGTCGTGACCTGCACGCGCGGGGAGCGGGGCGAGGTGATCGACACCCCCGGGCACCCGACGGGCCTCGGGCACCTGGAGGGGGACGGTCCGGCGCTCGCCGCGCACCGGGAGCGTGAGCTGGCCGCCGCGCTGCGGGCGCTCGGCGTCGGCGACCAGGTGTTCCTCGACGACGTCGGCGCCCCGCGCGGCGCGGGGGAGCGGTACGAGGACTCCGGGATGGCGTGGGTGGCCCCCGGCGTCGCGGGCCCGTCCGGCGACGCGCCGCCGACGGCGTTCGCGCGGGCCCCGCTGGACGAGGCCGCGACCCGGCTCGCCGCGGTCGTGCGCGACCGCCGGCCCGCCGTCGTCGTGACGTACGACGCGGGCGGCGGCTACGGCCACCCCGACCACGTGCGCGCGCACGCGGTCACCGTCCGGGCGCTCGAGCTCGCCGCCGACCCGGGCGCCCGCGTCCCCGGGAGGCCGTGGGCCGGCGCGCAGCGGTGGGAGCCCGTCGTGGCCGAGTCCCGGCTCCGGTCCGCGCGCCGGTCGCTCGCCGACGACCCCGGGGCCCGGCGCCTCGTCGCGGAGGACGGACTGACCCTGCCGGACCCGGAGGAGCCCCTGCCGCCCGTCGCCGTCGCCGACGTCGTGCTCGACGACCTCGCCCGCCGGGGCAGGCTCGTCGCCGTCGACACGACCGCGGTGCTCGACCGTGTCGTGGGCGCGCTGCGCGCCCACGCCACGCAGGTGCAGCACGTGACCGCCGTACCGACGGGCGCGACGACGGGCGCGACGACGGGGCTCGGTGCCGACGTCGTGGGCCGGTACGCGCTCAGCAACGGGGTGCTGGCACCCCTGCTCGCCCGCGAGACGTACGCCGTCCGCGACGTCCCCGCCCCGGTAGGCTCGGCGCGATGACGCCCCACGGACCGCCCGCCCACGTCGCGCCCGCCCGCGGCCGCGCCGTGCTCGGGCGCGTGCTGCTCGCCGTCGCGCTCGGCGCCGTGGCCGGCGTGCTCGGGACCGTCACGCACCGGACGGCCTGGCACGACCTCCCCGTGGGGATCGTCGTGGCGATGGCGCTCACGGCGTCGACGGCGGTCGTGTGCCGGGCCTGGGCGGGCACCGCGGCGCTCCTCGCCTGCGGCGCCGGCTGGCTCCTCGCCGTCCAGGTGCTCGCGGTGAGCGGCCCCGGCGGCGACGTGCTGGTGCCGGCGCAGCCCGTGGGCCTGTGGTGGACCTACGGCGGGCTCGTCGTGTTCGTCGTGGTGGCCTTCCTGCCCCGCTCGTGGTTCGCCGACCGTCCCCTCCGGCGCCGGTTCCCGTGACGGTCGCGCCCGAGGTATCCGGATTGCGGCTTTTCACCCGCTCCTGAGACGGCTCGGCGGCGGCGTCCCAGGTACCATCGGAGAGGTGCGGCCGCCGTCGCACGGCTGACCCCTGCGGTCGACCTTCCGCCGTCCTACCCGCACGGAGCGTGTCGATGGGCCATCCGACCGAGCGTGGCACCACGCCCGATCAGACCACCCCCGACCCGGGGACCACCCCCGAGCCGGTCGCCGACGCCCCCTACGAGCCACCCGTGCGCGCGTACGAGAACCGCGTCGTGGGCACGGTCCGTGCCCCCCAGGGCCCGCCCGCGGGCGATCCCACCCAGGCACTACCCGTGGTCGCCGCCCCGGGTGTCGCCGCCCCGGGTGCGCCCGCCGAGCCGCCGTCCTCCGGGTCGCCGATCGACGGGATCCAGGGCGACGGCGCGCCCAGCCGCCTGCCCAAGGTCGCGGCCTGGACGGGCCTGGGCCTCGTCGTCGCCGCCGGGGCGTACGTCGGCGCCCAGTGGCTCGTGTCCGACAAGGTCCCGCAGGAGACCACCGTCGTCGGCGTCGAGATCGGCGGGATGGCCGCTCCGGACGCCGTCGCGGCGCTCGAGCAGGGCCTCGGGCCGCGTGCCGCGGAGCCGATCACCGTGACGGCCGGGGACGCCTCGAGCACGCTCGACCCCGCGGACGCCGGGCTGGCGTTCGACGCCGAGGCGACGGTCGCGGGGCTGACCGGCTTCTCGCTCAGCCCCACGCGGCTCTGGGACCACCTGGTCGGCGCCGAGGAGGTGCCGCCCGTCGTCGACGTCACGTCGAGCACCCTGGACGCCGCGCTCGCCGGCGTGGCGGAGTCCCTGCGCGCAGAGCCCGTCGACGGCACCGTCACCTTCGCCGACGGCGAGGCCGTGGCGACCCCCGCCGAGGACGGCACGGAGGTCGTCGTCGAGGAGGCGGCGGACGTCCTCGTCTCGGGGTGGCTCGTCGAGGATGGGCCGCTCGCCCTGCCCACGCGCGCCGTCGAGCCGCAGATCGACCAGGCCGCGACCGACGCCGCGCTGGCCGAGGCGGAGAAGATCGTCTCGGCCCCCGTGCGCGTGACGGTCGGCGGGCAGAGCCCGGAGCTCCCGGGGGACGTCGTCGCGCAGGCGACGACGTTCGTCCAGGCCGACGGCGCGCTCGAGCCGCAGTTCGACGGCGAGACGCTCACCTCCGCCATCGTCGAGCGCACGAACGACCTGCTCACCGAACCCAACGACGCGCACTTCGAGTTCTCGGGCGGCAAGCCCGTCATCGTGGGCGGCGAGCCGGGCACGACGCTCGAGCCCGAGGCCGTCGCGCAGGCGGTCGGCGCGGCCGCGCTGGGCGACGAGCGCGCGACCGAGCTGGAGATGGTGCAGAAGGACCCGGAGACGTCGCGGCAGGCGCTCGAGGAGCTCGGGGTCACGGAGGTCGTCTCCTCGTTCTCGACGCCGCTCACGAGCGAGCCCGTCCGGACCAAGAACTTGGTGCGCGGGGCGCAGCTCGTGACGGGCACGCTCGTCGAGCCGGGTCAGACCTTCTCGCTGCTCGACGCGCTCTCGCCGATCACCGTGGAGAACGGCTACTTCGCGGCCGGCATCGTGAGCAACGGCGTGCACACGGAGGGCGTCGGCGGCGGGCTGTCGCAGATGGCCACGACCACCTACAACGCGGGGTACTTCGCCGGGTACGACGACGTCGAGCACCGCCCCCACAGCTACTGGTTCTCGCGCTACCCGGCGGGCCGCGAGGCGACGATCTACGTCGGCGCGCTCGACGTGAAGTTTAAGAACGACACCCCCTACGGGGCCCTCATGCAGTCGTGGGTCTCCGGCGGGCGCCTGCACGTGGCGATCTGGTCGACGAAGCACTACGAGGTGCGCACCTCCGACAGCGGCAAGCGCAACGTGGTGCCGACGACCACCGTGCACCGCAGCGGACCCGACTGCGAGAACTACCCGGCGGGCAACGACGGCTTCTCCATCACGAACTACCGCAAGGTGTACCTCGACGGCGAGCTGGTCAAGGACGAGTCCTACCCGTGGACGTACAAGCCGGACCACGGCATCGTCTGCGACGCTCCCGCCGACGGCGGGGAGGGCTGATGCTCGGACGGACCGAGGGCGAGTCGCCGGCCCACGCGGCGCTCGCCGCTCGCACCGCGCGCTGGTCCGGTGTCGGGGAGGGCTCGGCCGTCCCCTCGGCGGTGAGCGACGAGTCGCGCGAGCTGCTCGACCTCGGCACGACCGCCGAGACGCTGGCGACCGTGGCGAGCATCGACGACCTCGCCGCCGTCGTGCACCTGGGGCACCCCGAGCAGCCGTCGCCGGCGCTCGAGGAGGCCCTGCTCGCCGGGGCGTCCTCGCTCATCGTGACCGCGGCGGTGGCCGTCCCCGCGCAGTGGGTGTGGGTCGCCCCGCCCGGTGCGTCGGGCGGGCAGGTCGTCATCGACGAGGCGGGCATGCGCGACTGCCGCGACCTGCTGCGCACGATGGGCGTGAGCCCGCGGCTGGTGCCGACCCGCACGTCGCTCGACGAGCGGGCGGCGATCGCGGGGCCGACGGGATCGGTCGTCGTGGAGCGCTCCCGCGTGCCGGCCGGCTGGGTGGAGCAGCCGGGCAGCGAGCGCCTCGGCCAGCACCGTCCGCTCTGGTACGGGCTGCTCGAGGCGCGCGACGCCTGGCCCCGGTTCGCCGGCCCCGCGCAGGTGTGGCTGGCGTTCGGCCCCTACGACGAGTACCGCGGCTCGCTCCAGCGGACCCTGGCCGTCCTGTCGGACGCGGGCATCGACCTGCAGCACCTGCGCAGCCACCCGTCGAGCCTCGGTCCGCACGTCTTCTTCACCTCGTTCCGGTGCCCCGAGGTCGGAGTCCTCGACGCGCTCGTGGCCGAGCTCGACGCGCGGGGCGTCGCGCACCGCACGCTCGCCGTGCTGGCGGGCCAGGAGCTCGTGCCCGGCCCCGACCCGCTGGTCCCGCGGTGGGCCCGGTCGTGAGCCCGGGCGACCCGGCGGACGGGTCGCCGCAGGGCGTCGCCTTCCTCGGCCCGGAGGGCACGTTCACGCACCAGGCGGTCCTGACGTGGGCCGCACGCGAGGGACGCGCGGTGCAGGCCCGCGCCCACGCGTCGGTCGGCGCGGTGCACGACGCCGTCGCGTCGGGGAGCTCGCCCTGGGGCGTCGTGGCGATCGAGAGCTCGGTCGAGGGCTACGTCGTCCCGTCGCTCGACGCGCTCGTGGGCAGCGCCGACGTCGTCGCGGTCGACGAGGTCGTCCTGGACGTGTCGTTCGACGCCTTCGTGCTGCCGGGCCACGCCGACCTCGTCGAGGCGACGGCGCACCCGCACGGTCTCGCGCAGTGCACGCGCTTCGTCGCCGAGCGCGGGCTCGCACCCGTGCCGGCGTCGTCGAACGCCGCCGCGTGCCGCGACATCACGCCGCACCAGGTCGCGCTCGGGCCGTCGCTGTGCGGCGAGCTGTACGGGCTCGACACGCTCGCGACCGCCGTCGAGGACTTCCGCGGCGCCCGGACCCGGTTCCTGGTGCTGCGCCGTCGCGACGACGCGCGCGCCGTGCTCGCCGCCCGCCGCGAGCGCGGCGCGGCCGCCTGGCGCACCGTCCTGGCGATCACGCCCGTGGTGACCGGTCCCGGCGTCCTCGCGCGGATCACCGCGGCGTTCGGCGAACGGCGCGTCAACATGTCGAGCCTGGTGACGCGCCCGCTCAAGGCGCAGGAGGGGCAGTACGTGTTCGTCGTGACGCTCGACGCCGCGCCCTGGGCCCCCGACGTGCGCCCGCTGTTCGACGACCTCCTGGCCGCGGGGGACTCGCTCAAGGTGCTCGGCGCCTACCCGTCCGGGCCCGCCGAGGGCGGTCTCGACGGCGTGCTGCCCGACCACGTCCCGACCGGCAGCGTGCGCGGCTCCGACGACCCCGAGGTCGTCACGCGGGGGCTGCTGTGGTGACCGTCGGCGTCGTCGGGCTCGGGCTCATCGGCGGCTCGCTCGCGCGCCTGCTCCACGCACGCGGGGTCGACGTCGTCGCGACGGACGCCGCGCCGGCCACGCGGGACGCGGCCCGGGCGGCCGGGCTGACGGTCGCGGACGACGTGGCCGGCGCGGTCGCCGGCCGCGGGCTCGTCGTGCTCGCCGTGCCGCTGCGGGCCATGCGCACCGTCGCCGCCGAGGTCGCCCGGCACGCCGACGACGCCGCGACGGTGACCGACGTCGGGAGCGTCAAGGGACCGGTCCGCGCGGCCGTGGCCGACGCGGGCCTCGGCGGGCGCTACGTCGGCGCGCACCCGATGGCGGGCACGGAGCGCAGCGGCTTCGCGTCGTCGGACGCCCGCCTCCTCGACGGCGCGCCCTGGGCCGTGACGGTCGGCCCGGGCACGGAGCCGCACCGGGTCGCGGCCGTCCTGCGCCTGGTCACGGGGCCGCTCGCCGGCACCGCCGCGGTGCTCACCGACGAGTGCCACGACGAGGTCGCCGCGCTCGTGAGCCACGTCCCGCACGTCGTGGCCACGCAGCTGCTCAACGCGGTCGCCGGTGCCCCGGTGCGGGACGTCGCCCTCGGCCTCGCGGCCGGCAGCTTCCGCGACGGCACGCGCGTCGCGTTCACCGACCCCGCCCGGACCGAGGCCATGGTGACCGAGAACGCCGCGTGGGTGGCGCCGGCGCTGCGCAAGGTGGTCCGCGACCTCGAGGCGGTCGTCGCGGCGCTCGAGGCCAACGCGCCCGTGCACGAGTTCTTCCACGCGGCCGACGCCGTGCGCACCACCTGGGTGCCCGGCACGCGGGCGGGGGGAGACGTCGAGCGGGTGCCGCTCGAGGGCGACTGGGCGGGGGCGCTGGTGGACCGCTGCGCCGCCGGCGCCGTCGTCGTGCGCGTCACCGGCACCCACGCCGAGGTCGCGACCCCGCCGAGGTAGTCGGCGCGGCCGCGGCCGGTCACCTCTCCGGGCGCGGCGGGATGCGCTTGGCGGCGACGACGTCCGCCGCCGCGACGAAGACCTCGCGCGGCTCGGACCGCGGTGCGTCCGTGCGCAGGCGCACGCCGGCGTCGTCGGTCGCGAGCACGACGCCGATGACGTCCGTCCAGCGCTTCCCGGCGGCCGCGCCGGACGCCTCGCCGGCCGCGAGCCGGCGGCGCACGACGACCCGCGTGCCGGCGGGCCAGTCTCGCCAGCCGGACGACGGGACCGGTGGGTGCGGGTCTTCCACGTGGGCGATACTAGAGTCTCCCGGCAGGGCTCGTCCGCGAGCCAGCCACACGCTTCGTGACCGGAAGGTAGCCAGCAGTGACCTACGTGATCGCTCAGCCGTGCGTCGACGTCAAGGACAAGGCGTGCATCGAGGAGTGTCCCGTGGACTGCATCTACGAGGGCAAGCGGTCGCTGTACATCCACCCGGACGAGTGCGTCGACTGCGGCGCCTGCGAGCCGGTCTGCCCCGTCGAGGCCATCTACTACGAGGACGACGTCCCCGAGGAGTGGAAGGACTACTACCGGGCCAACGTCGAGTTCTTCGACGACCTCGGCTCGCCGGGCGGTGCCGCGAAGATGGGTCTGATCGAGAAGGACGACCCGATGATCGCCGCGCTCCCGCAGCAGGCCTGACCGCCTGCCGCCGCGCCGCATGGGCTTCGCCGACCTGAGGCACCTCGCGTACCCCTGGGACACCCTGACCGACGTGCGGGCCACCGCGCGCGCACACCCGGGCGGGATGGTCGACCTGTCGGTCGGCACACCGGTCGACCCGACCCCCGCCGTGGTGGGGGACGCGCTCGCCGCCGCCGCGGACGCCCCCGGGTACCCGCTGACGCACGGGACGCCCGCCCTGCGCGAGGCGGTCGCCGCCTGGTTCGCGCGCCGGCGCGGCGTGCCCGACGTCGACCCCGCCGCCGTGCTGCCGACGATCGGCTCCAAGGAGCTGGTCGGGCTGCTGCCGTCGCTGCTGCGCCTGGGGCCGGGCGACGTGGTCGTCCACCCGCGCGTCGCCTACCCGACGTACGACGTCGGGGCGCGGCTCGCGGGCGCGACCCCGCTGCCGTCGGACGACGTCGCGGACTGGGCCGGTCGGGGCGACGTGCGGCTCGTGTGGGTCAACTCGCCGTCGAACCCGACGGGCGCGGTGGCCGACGTCGAGCAGCTGCGGGCCGTCGTCGAGGCGGCCCGCGCCGTCGGTGCCGTCGTCGTCGGCGACGAGTGCTACGCCGAGCTGCCGTGGGCGGACCGGTGGGCGTCCGCCGGGGCGGGCGGCCCGTCGCGCGTGCCGAGCCTGCTGGACCCGCGGGTCTGCGGCGGCTCGCACGAGGGCCTGCTCGTCGCGTACTCGCTGTCCAAGCAGTCCAACGTCGCGGGGTACCGGGCCGCGTTCGTCGCCGGCGACCCGGCGCTCGTGGCGGACCTGCTCGCCACCCGCAAGCACCTCGGCATGATCGTCCCCGCCCCGGTGCAGGCGGCGACGACCGCCGCACTGGGCGACGACGCGCACGTCGCGGCCCAGCGCGAGACGTACGGCCGCCGTCGCGCCGCGCTCCTGCCCGCGCTCGAGGCCGCCGGGTACGCCGTCGACCACTCCGAGGCGGGCCTGTACCTGTGGGTGCGCCCGGCCGACGAGGCGGACCGGGCGACGAGCTCGCGCGACCTTGCGCGGCGCTTCGCCGCGCGCGGCATCCTGGTGGGACCGGGCGAGTTCTACGGTGCCGCGGGCGAGGGGCACGTGCGCGTCGCCCTCACCGCACCCGACGACGCCGTCGCGGACGCTGTGGTGCGCATCACATCGTCTTGACCGGTGGATTGGATCACCATGGGAATCAGGAGTAGGTTCGACCGCAGGCCGAGGCTGACCTGACGCGTACGCAAGGCGCCGCGGCACGGCGCCCGCACCGAAGCCACCGAGAGTCACGCGCTCGCCGTCCCGACGCCGGGAGGCGCGCACGTCAGGGAAGGAAGACATGACGTCCACCCAGCACACCGCCGCGTCGGCGGACGGCACCGCCACGGTCGAGCTCACCGTCGACGGCACCAGCCGGCAGCTGCCGGTCGTCAGGGCGACAGAGGGGAACGACGGCATCGTCGTCTCCTCGCTGCTGAAGGACACCGGCCTCGTGACTGTCGACCCGGGCTTCATGAACACGGCCTCGTGCGAGTCGTCCATCACCTACATCGACGGCGACCAGGGCATCCTGCGCTACCGCGGGTACCCCATCGAGCAGCTCGCGGACGGCTCGACGTTCCTCGAGGTGGCCTACCTGCTCATCCACGGCGAGCTGCCCTCGGCCGAGCAGCTCGAGGCGTTCTCGCACCGCATCAACCGGCACACGCTCGTGCCGGAGGCGTTCCGGGCCTTCCTCTCGTCGTTCCCGCGCGCCGGGCACCCGATGTCGATCATGGCGTCGGCGGTCAACGCGCTCGCGACGTACTACCCGGAGTCGCTCAACCCGCACGACGACGACGCGGTCGAGCTCGCCACCGTGCTGATCCTCGCGAAGATCCGGACGATCACGTCCTACGTGCACCGGTCGATGCGTGACGAGCCGCTGCTGTACCCGGACTACGCCCGGGGCTACGTCGACGACTTCCTGCGCATGTCGTTCGCCCGGCCGTACGAGCAGTGGGAGGCCAACCCGGTGCTCGTGTCCGCGATGGACAAGCTGCTGATCCTGCACGCCGACCACGAGCAGAACTGCTCGACGTCGACGGTGCGCATCGTGGGCTCGTCCAACGCGAACCTCTACGCGTCGGTGGCGGCCGGAATCAACGCCCTCTCCGGCCCGTCGCACGGCGGGGCCAACGAGGCCGTGCTGATCATGCTCGAGAACATCCGCTCGGGCGGCGACTCCGTCGAGACCTTCATGAAGAAGGTCAAGAACAAGGAGGACGGCGTCCGCCTCATGGGCTTCGGCCACCGCGTGTACAAGAGCTACGACCCGCGCGCCGCGATCGTCAAGAAGCACGCCGACGCCGTGCTCGACGAGCTCGGCGCCAAGGACGAGCTGCTCGACATCGCCCGCGGCCTGGAGGAGATCGCGCTCAGCGACGACTACTTCGTCGAGCGCAAGCTCTACCCGAACGTCGACTTCTACACGGGGCTGATCTACAAGGCCATGGGCTTCAGCCCGGCCATGTTCACGCCGCTGTTCGCGCTCGGCCGCATGCCCGGCTGGATCGCGCAGTGGCGCGAGATGATGAAGGACCCCCAGACGAAGATCGGCCGCCCGCGCCAGGTCTACACGGGTCCCACCGAGCGCGACTACGTGCCGCTCGAGCAGCGCTGACCGTCCCACGAGCCGCTGTGAGCGGACTTTTGGCCCACTCTCGCGAGCGAGAGTGGGCCAAAAGTCCGCTCACAGCGGCTAGCCGCGGTCCGGGTCGACGGCGGCGACCACCTGGCCGGCCGGCACGCGGTCGCCGTCGGTCGTCCGCCACGTTCCGTCCGCGCGCGTCCACGCCCGGTCGCCCACGCGGACCTCGACCGCACCCGTGACCGACGCGGTCGCGACCGCCCAGTGCGCGGCGGCCCAGGCGGCGCGCGCCTCGTCGTCGACGGGCAGCGCGGTCGCGTCGACGACGACGCTCGTCCCGTCCTGCGCGGGCCGGACGGCCGAGTCCGGCCCGAGGCCGAGGTCGCGCCCGATCCGTTCGGCGAACGCGGCCTGGGCGGCCGCGCCCACGGGTCCGTCGGCGCCGGCCCGCGGCAGCTCGCACGTGACCGCGCCCGGCGAGTGGCCCGTCAGCGCCGACGCCCACGCGCGGGCGCGCGTCTCGTGCTGGGCGTACGCGTCGGGGAACGCCGAGCGCTGCACCGCCTGCGCGGCGACGGTGACCTCCATGTCCTCGTAGCCCTCGACCTCGACCAGCCCGTCGTAGAAGGCGCCCGTCGCGTACACGGGGTCCATGATCTCCTCGGGCGTGCCCCAGCCCTGGGACGGCCGCTGCTGGAACAGGCCGAGCGAGTCCCGGTCGCCGTAGTCGATGTTGACGAGCCGAGACTCCTGCAGCGCCGTCGCGAGCCCGATGGTCGCGGCGCGCGCGGGCAGGCCGCGCCGGATCGCGACGCCCGTGACGAGGGCGGCGTTCTCCGCCTGGACGGCCGAGAAGTACCAGTCGGTGCCGTCGAGCGTCGCGGCGCACCGCGCCGTGGTCGGTCCGGCGTCGCGCCCGGCCAGGACCCACACCACTCCCGCCGTGGCCGCGACACCGACGGCGAGCACGGCCGCGACGGCACCGGCGCCCCGCGCGCGTCCGCGTCGTGAGGCCACGCGCGTCAGTTCGCGTGCAGGGCGGCGTTGAGCTCGACGCCCACGCCGCCGCGCACCAGGGCCTCGACCGCGCCGGTCCGCGAGTTGCGGCGCAGCAGCAGGTTGTCGCGGCCGGCCAGCTCGCGCGCCTTGACGACGAGGGGCTCGCCGTCCTCGCCCATCTCGCCGAGCACCGTCACCTTGGTGCCGGCCGTGACGTAGAGCCCGGCCTCGACGACGCAGTCGTCGCCCAGGGGGATCCCGAGACCCGCGTTGGCCCCGAGCAGCGAGCGCTCGCCGACCGAGATGACCTCCTTGCCGCCGCCCGACAGCGTGCCCATGATCGAGGCGCCGCCGCCGACGTCGGACCCGTCCCCGACGACGACGCCGGCCGAGATGCGGCCCTCGACCATCGACGCGCCGAGCGTGCCCGCGTTGAAGTTGACGAAGCCCTCGTGCATGACGGTCGTGCCGGCGGCGAGGTGGGCGCCGAGGCGCACGCGGTCGGCGTCGGCGATGCGCACGCCCGGCGGGACGACGTAGTCGACCATGCGCGGGAACTTGTCGACGCCGTAGACCGTGACGGTGCGGCCGGTCGCGGCGCGCAGGCGCAGCCGCGTCGCCTCGAAACCCTCGACGGCGCAGGGCCCGTGGTCGGTCCAGACCACGTTCGCCAGGACGCCGAAGATCCCGTCGAGGTTGACGCCGTGGGGCTGCACGAGACGGTGCGAGAGCAGGTGCAGGCGCAGGTACGCGTCGGCGGCGTCCTTCGGGGCGGCGTCGAGCTCGATCTCCGTGCGCACGACGACGACGTCGACCCGGCGGGCCTCGTCCCGCTCGGTGAGGGTGTCGAGCTCGGGCGGGACGTCCGTGTCGGCCTCCGACGGGGAGCCGAGCGTCGGGGCCGGGTACCACACGTCGAGCGTGGTCCCGTCGTCGGCGACGGTGGAGAGGCCGAAGCCCCAGGCGGTGCGGGCGGTGCTGGGCGTCGTCATGCGCCCAGCCTATCGACGGCGCGGGCCGGCACCGGCGCGTGCCACGATGGGGCCGTGACCAGCACCGCCTCCGCGCACCAGCCCCGGATCGACCCCGCGCTCGTGGACCCCGCGGTCGTCGCGTCCTCGGACCTCGTCGACCTGCTCGCCGCGATCTGCGACATCCCGTCGGTCTCGGGCGCCGAGACGGCGCTCGCGGACGCCATCGAGCGCGTCCTGCGGGCGCAGCCGCACCTCGACGTGCTGCGCGACGGGGACGCCGTCGTCGCGCGGACCCGCCTGGGCCGGGCGCGCCGCGTCGTCGTGGCCGGGCACATCGACACCGTGCCGCTCACGACGGACCCGCCGAACCTGCCCACGCGGCTCGAGGGGGAGGGTGGCGACGCCGTGCTCCACGGCCGCGGCACCGTCGACATGAAGGGCGGCGTGGCGGTCATGCTGGCGCTCGCGGTCGAGCTCGGCCGCCCAGGCCGCGAGCCCGCCGCCGACCTCACGTGGGTCTTCTACGACCACGAGGAGGTCGAGTCCGCGCTCAACGGCCTGGGCCGGGTGGTGCGCAACCACCCCGACCTGCTCGCCGGAGACTTCGCGATCCTGGGCGAACCGAGCGAGGCCGGCATCGAGGGCGGGTGCAACGGCACGCTGCGCGTCGACGTCCGCACGACCGGGGTCGCGGCGCACTCGGCCCGCGCCTGGACGGGTGCGAACGCGATCCATGCCGCGGCGCCGGTGCTCGCGCGCCTCGCGGCGTACGAGCCGCGCGACGTCGAGGTCGACGGCCTCGTGTACCGCGAGGGCATGAACGCGGTCGGCATCTCGGGCGGGATCGCGGGCAACGTCATCCCCGACGCGTGCACGGTCACGGTCAACTACCGGTTCGCCCCGTCCCGCTCGGTGGCGGAGGCCGAGGCGCACGTGCGCGAGCTCTTCGACGGGTTCGACGTCGTCGTGACCGACGCCGCCGGCGGCGCGCGACCCGGCCTCGACGACCCGCTCGCCGCGGAGTTCGTCGACGCCGTGCTGGCCACGACCGGCGGCGCGCCCCGGCCCAAGTACGGGTGGACCGACGTCGCCCGCTTCGCCGAGCTCGGGGTCCCGGCGGTCAACTTCGGGCCGGGCGACCCGCTGCTCGCGCACAAGGACGACGAGCGGCTGCCGGTCGCGCAGCTCGCGGCCTGCCGGGACGCTCTGCGGACCTGGCTGCTCGGGAGCGGGTGAGGCTCACAGCGGGGTGTCGGTGACCCGGGGCGGCTGCTCGGGGCCGACCACGACCGGCACCACCAGGGCGGCGCCCTGGCGTCCCGTCGCGGCGTCGAGGTACCGCATCGTCACGACGACGACGCGCTCCGCCTCGACCGGCGCCTCCGGCGGGGGAAGCTGGAGGTGGGCGGTCTGCGGGCCCAGCGCGTGCTGCCGCCCGGTGGGCACGTCGTCGACCGTCGCGACCGCCACGAGGCCCTCGTCGCCCCGGTCCCAGCCCACCACAAGGATCGGCTGCAGGGTGCCCTCGTGCTGCACGGTGCGGAGCGTCGGGGCGAGCAGCTCCACCGTGCCGAGCTCGGCGGTCTCGTCGGGTGCCCCGGCGGGGCGCACGGCCAGCGCGTGCACCCCCGGCGCCGCGTCCACGGCGTGCCGCCAGGCGCCGTCCTCGTCCGCCGTCACGACGCCGAGCACCTCGCCGTCGACGAGGACCTCGACGACGGTCCCGGGCTCGGCCGTGCCAGACACCTCGGGGAGCAGCATCCCGCCCGCGTCGGCGAGAACGGCCTCGAACGGCGTCTCCGGGTCCTCGCCGGGGTCGCCCGGGTCGCCCGGGTCCTCGCCCGGGTCGCCCGGGTTCTCGTCCGGGTCGTCGCCGGGGTCCTGACCGGGCTCCTGAGGCTCCTCCGGCTCGACGGGTCGCTGCGGCTCGGGGCGAGGGACGACGACCGGTCGGGGCACGTCGACCGCGTCGCGCGTCGGGCCGGACCCGGTGACGACCTCGGGCAGGTCGGCGGGCGAGGCCGGCGGCGTGCCGGGCGAGGCCGGCGGCGTGCCGGGCGCGGGCGCAGGGCCGGGGGTGGGCGGCGCGGGCGACGGCCGCGGCACCGGGCCCGGCTCCGTCTCCGGTACCGGGGCGGGACCGGCGGAGGAGGTCGGCGGCGGGGCAGGGGGCGCGGCGACGATCTCCTGCGCGCCGGCGGCCGGCCCCGGGGCGAGGACGTCGACCGCGACGCCCGCGATCAGGAGGGCCGTCGCCGCGGCGGCCGCGGCCGCAGCGAGGCCGGAGGCGACCCCGGCGCTCGACGCCGGCAGCATCCCGCCGGCGTCCAGGTCCAGGGACAGCCCGGTCTCGGCCGGACGCCCGGGCCAGCCGAGCGGGCCGGGCCCGCTCGCCGTCGGGCCGAGCAGCAGCGGCAGCAGGGGGCCGCGCAACCGGGACCGCAGCACGGCGAACTCCTCGGCGACGAGCGCGCAGTGGTCGCACGTCGCGAGGTGGTTCTCCAGCTGGCGCCGGACCCGCGGTCGGAGCGGCCGGTCCTGCGCGAGGTGCTCGACGGCCCACGGGCAGCGGTCGGTGGGGTACGGCCCGCGCACGTGCGCGGTGAGCCACGCGGTCTTGAGGGCCTCGCGCGCGCGGTACGTCTGGGCGGCGACGGCGTTGGGCGTCTGGCCGGTCGCCGCCGCGACGTCCCGCGCCGACATGCCCTCGATCTCGGTGAGCCACAGGACGGTCCGCCACTGCGGGCTCAGGTTCGCGAACGCCTCCCGGAGGATCGACCGGTCGAGCAGCTCGTCGGTCGTGGGGGTCGTGGTGTCCGGACCCTCGGCGTCCGGGAGCGGTATGTCGCCGTCCTGGCGACGGCCCGCGTTCTGCGAGATGTTCCGCATGGTCGCGTAGAGGTACGGCAGGAACGTCGTGCGCGGCCCGTTGCCGGTGCGGGCGGCCGCGAAGATGCGGGTGTAGGCCTCGGCGAGGAGGTCGTCGGGATCGACCGTCGAGGAGATCCGTGCGGCGACCCGCCGGGCGGAGTCGGCGTGCCGGACCCACAGGGGGGCGAACGCGGACGTCTCTCCCTCCCGGACCAGCTCGAGGAGCTCGACGTCCGACAGCTCGGTGTACTCCTGCGCACGACGACGGCCCGCGTCGCCGGACGCGGGCTTCTCGTGCGGACGTCTCAGGTCCGTTCGGTCGACTTCTGCCATGGTGAGCCTGCCGCGAACCGCCCCCTCGGCGTGCGGCAGGACGATCCGGACTCTACGCCGGTCCGGTGCGGTCCAGCGGGTGAAAATGCACCGGTGGCGCCCGTACGGGGGCGGACGGACGCCACCGGCACTCCCTGCTCAGGCGCGCCTGCCCCGGCGTTCCACGAGCAGTCCGGACCCCGCCGCGACGGGCAGGGTGGTCTGGGGCTCGAGCTCGGCGTCGTCGGTCGCGAGCAGGACGGGCTCACGGGCGTGCCGGGTGGGCGCGCGGTCCGGACGTGCGTGGCGACGGTGGTGCACGGTTCCCCCTGGTCGGCCGAGACGTGACCTACACCTGTCAAGACACGCCTAGGTGCGGGGAAGTGATGCGCCCGACGTGTGAGGAACCTCGCGGAAACGTTGCGTCATGAAGGCGGGTGCCACGTGTCGTCGGGCTTCGTCCGGCCGGGATCCACCGGAGTGCATAGGCTCGAGGGCATGAGCGAACGGAGCGACGACGGCGTGCCCCAGCGGGGCCGCGGCTACCGCAAGGGCCCGGTGATCCTGCGTGGGACGCAGATCCCGGGGCAGACCACCGACCAGCGGCTGCTCAGGGGTGGTGAGCCGGCCGACTGGGTCCACGCCGACCCCTGGCGGGTGATGCGCATCCAGTCGGAGTTCGTCGAGGGCTTCGGCGCCCTCGCCGAGGTGGGGCCCGCCGTCTCGGTGTTCGGGTCGGCGCGGACCAAGCCGGAGCACCCCGACTTCGCGCTCGCGGAGGAGGTGGGCCGGCTGCTCGTCGAGTCCGGCTACGCCGTCATCACCGGCGGCGGCCCGGGCATCATGGAGGCCGCCAACAAGGGTGCGGCCGAGGCGGGCGGGGTCTCCGTCGGCCTGGGCATCGAGCTGCCGTTCGAGCAGGGGATGAACGAGTACGTCAACCTCGGCGTGAACTTCCGCTACTTCTTCGCCCGCAAGACGATGTTCGTCAAGTACGCCCAGGGCTTCGTCGTCATGCCGGGCGGCTTCGGCACGTTCGACGAGCTCTTCGAGGCCCTCACCCTCGTCCAGACGCACAAGGTCACGGGCTTCCCGATCGCGCTCGTCGGCAGCGACTACTGGGGCGGCCTGCTCGACTGGCTGCGCACGGCCGTCCTCGACCGCGGGATGATCGGCGAGGCCGACATCGACCTGCTGCACCTGACCGACACGGCGCACGACGCCGTCGAGTACGTGCGCGAGCGGGGAGCCGAGCTCGCCGCGGCCGAGCAGGGAGCGGTGCGGGAGCTGGCCGAGGACGCCACGGCCGCGGCGGCGGCCGACCCGGCGTGACCGACCTGCCCGACGGCGTGCCCGCGGGCGCCGCACCTCTCGTGCTGCGCGGCCGGGAGGTGGGCCGAGGGCCGGACGGTGCGTTGCGGGGGGTGGTCATGGCGATCGTCAACCGCACGACCGACTCGTTCTACGCGCCGGCCCGCCTCGCCGACGACGGTGCCGCCGTCGAGGCCGCGCACCGGGCGTGGGAGCAGGGCGCGGAGATCCTCGACGTCGGAGGGGTGCGCGCCGGCACCGGGCCCGAGGTCGACGAGGCCGCCGAGACGGCGCGGGTCGTCCCGTTCGTCGCGCGCGTGCGCGAGGAGGTGCCCGACCTGCTCGTCTCGGTCGACACCTGGCGCTCCGGCGTGGCCCGGGAGGCGATCGCCGCGGGCGCCGACCTGATCAACGACACGTGGTCGGGGCACGACCCGGCGCTCGTCGAGGTCGCCGGCGCGGCCGGCGTCGGGGTCGTCTGCTCGCACACCGGCGGGGCGCTCCCGCGCACGGACCCGTACCGGGTCGAGTACCCCGACGGCGTGCTGCACGACGTCGTGGCGACGCTGCGGGCCGCCGCGGCGCGCGCCGTCGACTGCGGGGTGCCGCCGTCGTCGGTGCTCGTCGACCCCACGCACGACTTCGGCAAGAACACGTGGCACTCGCTCGAGCTCCTGCGCCGCACGGGGGAGCTGGCCGGCCTCGGCCACCCGCTGCTCGTGGCGCTGTCGCGCAAGGACTTCGTCGGCGAGACGCTCGGGCTGCCGCCCGAGGAGAGGCTCGAGGGGACGCTCGCGGCCACCGCGCTCGCGGCGTGGCTCGGGGCGCGGGTGTTCCGGGCGCACGACGTCGCCGCGACGCGCCGCGTGCTCGACCTCGTCGCCGCCGTGCGCGGCGAGGCTCCGCCCCGTGCAGCGGTGCGGGGGCTGGCGTGAGCAGGCGGGAGATGTCGCCGTCCTGAACTAGAATGGCCCGGTAAGTCTCGCCCGGGACACGCTTTCCGATGCCCGGGCGCGGGCAGAGGGCCAGGACCGGACAACGGAATGGAGAGCCACAGATGGCTGCGATGAAGCCGCGGACGGGTGACGGGCCGCTGGAGGTCACCAAGGAGGGACGTGGCATCGTCATGCGGGTCCCGTTGGAGGGCGGTGGCCGGCTGGTCGTCGAGCTGAACTCCACCGAGGCGACGGAGCTGGGCGAGGCACTCCAGGCCGTGGTCGCCTGACACGGGCCGTGGCCGCCTGACACGCGGTTCACCACGCTTCCCGGGCGCGGGGCAGGACATCTGCCCCGCGCCCGGTGCTGTCTGCGGCCGTGCCGCCGGTGCCGTCAGCGCCGGACGGCGAGCAGCAGGCCGTCGCCCGCCGGCAGCAGCGCCGGGACGACCCGGTCGTCCGACCGCAGGGCGCGCCCGACCTCGCGCACCGCGGTGGTGAGCTCGTCGCGCCGCGTGGGGTCGGCCACCTTCCCGCCGTGCAGCGCGCCGTCGACGGCGAGGACGCCGCCCGGGCGCAGCAGGCGCAGCGCCTCGCCCACGTACTCCGGGTACGCGTGCGGGTCCGTGCCCACCAGCACGAGGTCGTAGGCCGCGTCGGTGAGCCGGGGGAGCACGTCCGACGGCCGCCCGGGGATCGTGCGCGTGCGCGCCGGCGCGAGACCCTCCTCCGCGAACGCCTGCTTGGCGGCGCGCTGGTGCTCGACCTCCACGTCGATCGTGGTCAGCACGCCGTCGGCCGGCATGCCGCGCAGGAGCCACAGCGACGCGACGCCGGTGCCGGTGCCGACCTCGACCACCGCGCGCGCTCTCAGGGCGGCGGCCACCACGCGCAGCACGGCGCCGACGCCGGGGAGCACGGCGGGGCAGCCCAGCTCGGCGGCGCGCTCACGGGCACGCAGCAGGACGTCGTCCTCGGCGACGAACGCCTCGGCGTACGCCCACGACGCGGTGCGGTGGTCGTGGTGAGGACCGGCGGACGTCGAGATGTCGGGGCTGATGACGGACCTCCACGGGACGGGGCGCCGGGACACCGGCGTGCACTCGGCGGCGATCGTACGGCGATCGTACGCGGGAACTTCCCAGGCTGCTCGCACGTTGGCGTGGGACGATGGTCCTGATGAGCACCGACCCCGCGGTCACCCTGTCGACGGAGGCCAACGCGACCGGTCCCGGGGCGGCGGAGCCCGACTGGAGCCCGCCGTCGTGGGACGAGATCGTGCGCGAGCACTCCGCCCGCGTCTACCGGCTCGCGTACCGGCTGAGCGGCAACCCGCAGGACGCCGAGGACCTCACGCAGGAGACGTTCCTGCGCGTGTTCCGGTCGCTCTCGAGCTACACGCCCGGCACGTTCGAGGGCTGGCTGCACCGCATCACCACCAACCTCTTCCTCGACCAGGCGCGGCGCCGCAAGCGCATCCGGATGGAGGCGATGGGCGAGGACGCGGCCCGGGTGGTCTCGACGGACGACCACGGCAGGCCCGAGCGCGGCTTCGAGCACGCCAACCTCGACAACGACGTGCAGCTCGCGCTCGACGCGCTGCGCCCCGAGTACCGGGCGGCGGTGGTCCTGTGCGACATCGAGGGCCTGAGCTACGAGGAGATCGCCGTCACGCTCGGCGTGAAGCTCGGCACCGTCCGGTCCCGCATCCACCGCGCGCGGGCGCAGCTCCGCGAGGCGCTCGCGCACCGTCGCCCGGAGGTGACGCCGTGACCGGTCACCTCGGGTCCTGGGTGAGCCCGCTCGCCGACGGACAGCTCGACCCGGCCGCGACCGAGGCGGCGCTCGCCCACGTCGCGTCCTGCCTGCGCTGCGCGCAGGAGCTGGAGGCCGCGCGTGCCGCGCGCGCGGCGCTGCAGCGCGCCCGCGACGTCGTGCCCGCCCCCGACCTCGCCGAGCGGCTGCTCGCCCTGTCGGCCACGATCCCGCCCGCGGCCGACGACCCGTTGCGGCGTCCGGTGCGCGTCACCGGCTGGGAGACCCCGCAGCAGTGGCTGCCGACCCTCACCGGCGACCTCGAGGACCGGTCGCGACGGCGCCGCACCCGGCGGCTCGTCGCGGCGGGTGCGGGCGGTGTCGGGGTCCTCGGCCTCGCGCTGTTCGTGCTCGGTCAGGCGCCGCCGGTCACACCGGACCCGTCGCGCTCGGCCGCCCTGGCGCTGCTGTCGCACGCGGGAGACGACGGCGCGGCGGTGGCCCCCGACGAGACGCCCGCCGGCGTCGGCTCCGCGTCGGAGTGGCTCGCCGAGCACGGGTGGGTCGCGCCCACGAGCCTGCCCGACGGGTACGAGATCACCGCGGTGCGCGTCGTCGGTGACGAGCCGGACGCGATCGAGCTCGACCTGGACGGGCCCGAGGGGACCGTCGTCGTGCGCGAGCAGGTCGGCCGGCTCAGCGCGACCGACGCACCGGGCGACGAGGTCGAGGTGCTCTCGCGGGACCCGTGGCACGTCGCCTGGCAGTCGGGTGACGTGGCCGTCGAGGTGGTCGGAGACGTCCCGGACGACGTGCTCGCCGACGTCGTGGCGGCGTTCCCGGGCCGTGGTTACGATGCCGGGGTCCTGCCGCGGATCTCCCGCGGCTGGACCACCGTGACAGGAGCCATCTGGAGACCATGACGGACCGACCGGAGCCCGCACCGCACGACGACCTCTTCGCTCCGCCCGAGCCCGCGACACCGGTCCGTCCGGCACCGCAGCCGCCGGCCCCTGCCGACGCCGACGTCCCGCCGCACGCCGCGGGACGGCACGCGGCCGTCGGCGTACCCGGAGCTCCCGGGCTGCCCGCCGGGTACGCCGCAGGACCCGGCGAGGGTCACATCGAGGGCCCCGCGGAGGGACCCGCCGCGGGACCCGGCGTCGCGCCCGGTCACGCGCACGCCGCACCGGCGCCGGCGACCGGGCCGGAACCCGTGCCGCCCGCGCGGCGCAGGCGCGGCCGGGGCGCGGCGATCCTGGTCGGCGCGCTCGTGGCCGGCCTCGTGGGCGGCGTGGTGGGCGACCAGGTCTCGGACCGCGTGGACCCGGACCGCCCGGCCGACGCGGCGCTGCCCGTGGCGCCCGCGCTGGGCGGCGACGGGGAGCAGACCGCGCCCTCGCGGCCGGCGGGCTCCGTCGCCGACATCGCGGCGACCGTCCTGCCGAGCGTCGTCTCCCTGGAGGTGCAGCGGGACGAGGGTGTCTCGACCGGCTCGGGCTTCGTCCTGCGCGCGGACGGGTACGTCCTGACCAACCACCACGTCGTGGCCGGCGCCCCGGCGCAGGGCGCGATCACCGTCGCGTTCGCCGACGGCAGCGAGCACCCCGGTGAGCTCGTCGGTGCCACGGCGGACTACGACCTCGCCGTGGTCCGCGTCGAGGCGCGAGACCTGACCCCGCTCGTCCTGGGGGACTCGGACGACGTCGTCGTCGGCGACGCGGTGCTCGCCGTCGGCGCCCCGCTCGGTCTGGAGTCGACCGTGACCGCCGGCATCGTGAGCGCCCTGCACCGGCCGGTCCAGGCCGGTGAGGCGTCCCAGACCGCCTTCATCGACGCGATCCAGACGGACGCCGCGATCAACCCCGGCAACTCGGGCGGCCCGCTCGTCAACGCCGCGGGGGAGGTCGTGGGCATCAACTCGGCCATCGCGCAGCCGCCGGGGACCATGTCGGCGACCGGCAGCATCGGGCTCGGCTTCGCGATCCCGGCCAACCAGGCCCGTCACACGGCGGAGCAGCTCATCGAGACCGGCCGGGCCACGTACCCGGTGATCGGGGTGCTCCTCGACTCGAGCTACCGGGGCGAGGGCGTCCAGGTCGCCACCGAGGCGCAGCAGGGCCAGGCCCCGGTGACGCCGGGCGGGCCCGCCGACCAGGCGGGCATCCGCCCCGGCGACGTCATCCTCGCGATCGACGGGCGCCCCGTGTCGATGAGCGACGAGCTGATCGTCGCCATCCGCGCGCGGCAGCCGGGGGACGCGGTCACCCTGCGCGTCCGCTCCGGCGACCAGGAGCGCGAGGTGCGGGTCGTGCTGCGCGAGCAGGCGAGCCAGTGATCCCGCACCCCGGCGCCCGTTAGGCTGTCCGCGTGATCGACATCAACGGCGGCGAGTTCATCGTCCTGGTGGTGCTCGCCGTGCTGCTGATCGGCCCCGAGCGCCTCCCGCGCTACGCCGCGCAGCTCGCCGTGCTCGTGAAGCGGGGCAAGGCCCTGCTGCAGGACGCGAAGACCCGCGTCGACGAGGAGCTCGGCGACGACTTCAAGGACGTCGACTGGTCCAAGCTCGACCCGCGCCAGTACGACCCGCGCCGGATCGTGCGCGACGCGCTGCTCGACGACACCCCGGTCCCCGCGGGCGGGGCCGGCGCGGCGGGCGCCGCCGCCGGCGGTGCCGCGGCGGCCGCCTCGCGCACCGCCTCCGCGCCGCGCGCCACCGGTCCCGCACCCTACGACGACGAGGCGACCTGAGCCGGCCGGCCCGGGTGGTCGGGGCGTTTCCGTCCGGGACGGACGACCTGCCAGAATGAGGCCCATGTCCGACCTCGCGTCCACGGGCGCCGCGCACGGCGGCGCCCGGCCCCGCATCTTCTCCGGCATGCAGCCGACCGACGGGTCGCTGCACCTCGGCAACTACCTCGGGGCCCTGGCCCAGTGGGTGGCGCTCCAGGACTCGTACGACGCGCTCTACTGCGTCGTCGACCTGCACGCCCTGACCGTGAACCCGGACCCCGCCTCGCTCCGCGAGCGCACGCGCCGCACGGCCGCCCAGTACCTCGCCGGCGGCATCGACCCGGACCGCTCGATCCTGTTCGTCCAGTCGCACGTGGCCGAGCACGCCGAGCTCGCGTGGCTCCTGAGCTGCCAGACGGGGTTCGGCGAGGCCGGCCGCATGACGCAGTTCAAGGACAAGTCGGCCAAGCAGGGCAGCGAGGGCACGACGGTCGGGCTGTTCACCTACCCGGTCCTCATGGCCGCCGACATCATGCTCTACGACGCCGCGCTCGTCCCCGTCGGCGAGGACCAGCGCCAGCACCTCGAGCTCACGCGCGACCTGGCCGAGCGGCTCAACACCCGATTCGGCGAGGGCACCGCCGTCGTCCCGGAGGCGCACATCGTCCGCTCGGTGGCCAAGATCTACGACCTGCAGGACCCGACGGCCAAGATGAGCAAGTCGACGAGCGGCGGCAAGGGCGTCATCTGGCTGCTCGAGGACCCGAAGCGGGCGGCCAAGGCGATTAAGAGCGCCGTCACCGACGCGGACGAGTCCTACGGCGTGCGGTACGACCCCGAGGCCAAGCCCGGCGTCTCGAACCTGCTGACGATCTTCTCGGCGGTCACGGGCCGGGCCGTGGACGAGATCGCCGCCGAGTACGACGGCCGCGGCTACGGCCACCTCAAGGTCGACCTGGCAGACGCCGTCGTCGCCTTCCTCGAGCCGTTCCAGGAGCGGGCGCGGACGTACCTGTCGGACCCGGGCCAGCTCGACAAGGTGCTCGACGACGGCGCCGAGCGGGCGCGCGCGATCGCCCGGCCGGTCCTCGAGCGGATCTACGACCGGTTCGGGCTCCTCCCGCGAGGCGCCCGGTGAACCTGCCCGAGCGCGGACCCTCGCAGGTCCGCATCGGCATCGCCATCGAGGTGCCGGAGCCGTTCGCCACGGAGCTGCAGGACGCCCGGGCGCGCTTCGGCGACCCGCTCGCGCGGGCGATCCCGCCGCACATCACGCTCGTCGGGCCGACCGTCGTCGACGAGTCCGTCCTGCCCGCGGTCGGCGAGCACCTCGAGAAGGTGGTCGGCGACGTCCCGGCCTTCCGGGTGCACCTGCGGGGGACGGGGACGTTCCGGCCGGTCTCGCCGGTCGTGTTCGTCACGGTCGCCGAGGGCATCGCCGAGTGCGAGATCCTCGAGCAGGCCGTCCGCACGGGCGTGCTGGACCAGGAGCTGCGCTTCAGCTACCACCCGCACGTGACCGTGGCGCACGAGGTCCCCGACGCCGCGCTCGACCGGGCGTTCGACGAGCTCGCCGGGTACGAGGCGGTGTTCCACGTCGACGCCGTCTGGCAGTACGAGCACGGCGACGACGGGGTGTGGCGGCCCCAGCGACGCTTCCCGCTCGCGGGCGGTGTGCAGGCTCCGTAGATTCGACGACTGTGGACGGCCGCCTCGCAGACCTGCGCACCAGGGCAGGGCGGCTGGTCGACCGGGCCAAGGACACGCGTGTCGCCCGCAGCGTCGCGTGGTACGGCGCCCGGCGCGGCACCCTGCTGTGCGGCGGTATCGCCTACAGCGCGATCTTCTCGCTCTTCGCCGCGCTGACGATCGGGTTCAGCATCTTCTTCGCCACGCTCGGAACGAACGTCGAGCTGCGCGAGGCCGTGTTCGAGCAGGTCGACACCTGGCTGCCCGGCCTCCTGGACACCGACCCGTCGGGCGGTCTGCTCGATCCCTCCGACCTCACCTTCCCCAGTGCCGTGAACCCGGCGAGCATGATCGCCACCGTGGTGCTGCTGTTCACGGCCGTCGGCTTCATGCGAGCACTGCGGACGTCGGTGCGCGCGATGTTCGACGTTCCCACGGACGAGGAGAGCCTGGTGCTGTCCAAGGTCTGGGAGCTGCTCGGCTTCGCGATCCTCGGCGTCATGGTGCTCGCGTCGGCGGCCGCGAGCATCGTGTCGCAGACCGTCGACCGGCAGGTGGAGGAGCTCCTCGGCGCGTCCGTGGTCGTGCGGCTCGGCCTGTCGCTCGGCACGGCCACGGTCGGTCTGGTGCTCGACGCGTTGCTCGTGTTCCTCGTGATCCGTGCCGTGGCCCACGTGCGCCCGGAGCGCGCCCGAGACCTGGTCCTCGGCTGCCTCGCGGCGGGACTGGTCGCCAGCGCTCTGCGGTGGGTCGGCACCTCGGTCGTGGCCGAGACGGCGTCGCGGAACCCGGTGCTGGCATCGTTCGCCGTCCTGGGCACGGTGCTCGTGCTGGTCAACGCCGTGGCACGCGTCCTGCTCCTGATCTGCGCGTGGATGCACGACCCGGCCCGGGTCGACGAGCTCGCGCACGCCGAGCGGGAGGTGGACGCGCAGCGGCACGCCGCCGAGATCGACCGGATCGTCGCGCACGGGCAGGGCACCGGCTTCCCGTGGAGCCCGGTCGTGCGCGGCGTGCGCCGCGCACGCCTCGCCGTCCCGCCGAGGTAGCGCGCGATCCGCCGAGGTAGCGCGGGATCTGCCGTCGGGCGAGACGACGGACGCCCGGCGACGGCACGTGCCGTCGTGGGGCGTCCTGGTCGCGGAGGCGCGCGCTACCTCGCGGAGGCGCGCGCTACCTCGCGGAGGGACGCGCTACCTCGTCAGAAGGCGCGGGTGATCATCGCCCGCTTGACCTCCTGGATGGCCTTGGTGACCTCGATGCCGCGGGGGCACGCCTCGGTGCAGTTGAAGGTCGTGCGGCAGCGCCACACGCCCTCCTTGTCGTTGAGGATCTCGAGGCGCTGCTGACCGCCCTCGTCCCGGCTGTCGAAGATGAACCGGTGCGCGTTGACGATCGCGGCCGGGCCGAAGTACTGGCCGTCGGTCCAGAACACCGGGCAGCTCGACGTGCACGCGGCGCACAGGATGCACTTGGTCGTGTCGTCGAAGCGGGCGCGGTCCTCGGGGGACTGGATCCGCTCGCGGCTCGGCTCGTTCCCGGAGGTGATGAGGAACGGCATGATCTCGCGGTAGGAGGCGAAGAACGGCTCCATGTCGACCACGAGGTCCTTGACCACGGGCAGGCCCTTGATCGGCTCGACCGTGATCGGCTTGTCCGGGTTGACGTCCTTGAGCAGCGTCTTGCAGGCCAGGCGGTTGCGGCCGTTGATCCGCATCGCGTCGGACCCGCAGACGCCGTGCGCGCACGACCGGCGGAACGTGAGCGAGCCGTCCAGCTCCCACTTGATCTTGTGCAGGGCGTCCAGCACGCGGTCGGTGCCGTGAGCGGTGACCGTGAACTCCTCCCAGACGGCCTGGTCGCCGTGCGCCGACTCGGGGTTGTACCGGCGGACGCGCAGCGTGACCTCGAACGACGGCACGGCGCCGGCCTCGGCCTGGGTGGACTCGGTGGCGGTGTTCTCGAGCACAGCAGTCATCAGTACTTCCGCTCCATCGGCTCGTACCGGGTCTGGGTGACGGGCTTGGAGCCCAGGACGACCTTGTAGCCGTCGAACTCCTCGACGTGGTCGAAGTAGCCCTTGA
>JAPSLD010000210.1 GCA_031181105.1 Isoptericola sp.
GCCGCGGCGGCGAGGAGCTCGTTGACGCCCGCGAACGTCTCGTGCACGCCGTAGAGGCCGACCGTGGTCGACAGGACGAACGCCACGAGCGTGGCCACCCCGAACGCGATCCCCCCGACCAGGGGCAACCAGTGCTTCCAGACGACGAGCAGCACGGACAGCACGAGGCCGCCGACGGCGTTGAGCAGGAACAGGGGCCCGACGACGGGGATGTCCGAGTACCCCTGCGCCCACAGCACGAGGTGCACCACCGCGGAGACGAGCACGCCGACGGCGGCGACCCACCGCCACGCCCGGGCGACGGGCCGGGCGGCAGGGCCGCGCCCGTGGGAAGGTGGCGTCGACGAGGGCTGGGCGCTCATGCTGGACATGCTGCCAGGTCGCCCGCCGTCGCGACACGGGTACGACGGGCACGACGGGCACGACGGGCACGGGGACGACGGCCCCGCCGAGACGACGGAGGAAGCGCATGACCGCACCGACACCGACACCGGCACCGGCACCCGCCGTGGGGTGCCACGGCCTCACGCGCCGGCAGGTCTTCCGGGGCGCCGGTGTCGCGGCCGGGACGGTGGTCGGTGCGTCCGCGGTCGCGGCCTGCTCGGAGAGCACCGACCCCGGTCAGGCCGCCGAGTCGGTGGCCTCGGCCGGCGCCGGCACCGTGGTGATCGCGCTCACCGAGGTGCCCGTGGGCGGCGCGGCGAGCGCCGACGTGGACGGCCAGCCGGTCCTCGTCACGCAGCCCGTCGAGGGCGAGGTGCACGTCTTCAGCGCGGTCTGCACCCACCAGGGCTGCACCGTCGTGCCGGGCGACGGCGAGCTCGAGTGCCCCTGCCACCGCTCGCGGTTCACGCTCGAGGACGCGTCCGTGCTCGGCGGTCCCGCGTCCGAGCCGCTCGGCGAGGTGTCCGTCACAGTCGTGGACGGCGACGTCGTCCTGGCCTGACGGTTCGTAGACTGGCCCGGTGACGATCCCCGCAGACACCTCCACGGGCAGCCCCGTGGACACCGAGGCGCGTCCGGCGCGGGCCGCGCTGCCGCTGCGTCCCGAGCTCGCGGACCAGGTGCCGTACGGGGCCCCGCAGCTCGACGTGCCCGTGCGGCTCAACGTCAACGAGAACCCGTACCCGCCGTCGGACGCCGTCGTGGCCACCATCGCGCGCGAGGTCGCCGCCGCGGCCGCCGGCCTGAACCGGTACCCGGACCGCGACTTCGCCGCGCTGCGGGCCGACCTCGCCGACTACCTGGCCCTCGAGTCGGGCGTCCGCGTGGCGCCCGAGCAGGTCTGGGCGGCCAACGGCTCGAACGAGGTCATGCTGCACCTCCTGCAGGCCTTCGGCGGACCGGGCCGCACCGCGCTGTCGTTCGCGCCGACCTACTCGATGTACCCCGAGTACGCGCGCGACACGCACACGCGCTGGGTCACCGGCCGGCGCGCCGAGGACTTCACGCTCGACGCCGCCCACGCGGTCGCGACGATCGAGGAGGTGCGCCCCTCGGTGATCCTGCTCGCGAGCCCGAACAACCCGACCGGCACGGCGCTGCCGCGCGACGTGGTCGAGGCGGTGCTGGACGCCGCCGCCGCGGTCCCCGCGGTCGTCGTCGTCGACGAGGCCTACGCCGAGTTCCGGCGCACCGGCACGCCGTCGGCGCTCGAGCTCCTCGAGGGCCACCCGCACCTCGCCGTGACCCGCACCATGTCGAAGGCGTTCGCGGCCGCCGGCCTGCGGGTCGGCTACCTGGCCGCGTCGGCGGAGCTCGTGGACGCGCTGCGGGTCGTGCGCCTGCCGTACCACCTGTCGGCCGTCACACAGGCGGCCGCGCGCGGCGCCCTGGCCCACCGCACCGAGCTCCTCGGCCAGGTCGACGCGCTGCGCGCCGAGCGCGACGCGCTCGTCGACTGGCTGCGCGCGCAGCGGCACGCCGGCCGGCCCCTCCAGGTGGCCGACACGGACGCGAACTTCGTGCTGTTCGGTGCCTTCGCCGACCGGCACGCGGTCTGGCAGGGGCTGCTCGACCGGGGGATCCTCGTCCGCGAGACCGGCCCCGACGGCTGGCTGCGGGTCTCGGTCGGCACGCCGGCCGAGACGAGCGCGTTCAAGGACGCCCTCACCGACGTGATGAGAGAGCAGGAGAGCTGATGGCAGCCCGCACCGCGCGCATCGAGCGCTCGACGAGCGAGTCGAGCGTCGTCGTCGAGCTGGACCTCGACGGCACCGGCCGCACCGACGTCTCGACGACCGTGCCCTTCTACGACCACATGCTCACGGCGCTGGGCAAGCACTCGTTGATCGACCTGTCGGTCAAGGCCAGCGGTGACACCCACATCGACGCGCACCACACCGTCGAGGACGTGGCGATCGTGATCGGCGAGGCGCTCCGGGTCGCGCTCGGCGACAAGGCCGGGATCGCGCGCTTCGGCGACGCCCTGGTGCCGCTCGACGAGGCGCTCGCCCAGGCCGTCGTCGACGTCTCCGGCCGCCCCTACCTCGTGCACGACGGCGAGCCCGCCGGCCAGGAGTACCACCTCATCGGCGGCCACTTCACCGGGTCGCTCACGCGGCACGTCCTCGAGTCGATCGCCCACCACGCGGGCATCTGCCTGCACGTGCGCGTCCTGGCGGGACGCGACCCGCACCACATCGTCGAGGCCCAGTTCAAGGCCCTGGCGCGCGCGCTGCGTGCCGCCGTCGCCCTCGACCCGCGCGTCGAGGGCATCCCGTCGACCAAGGGAGCGCTGTAGGGTGCCCGACCGTCCTGAGTACGACCTCCCCGCGGACATGCCTGAGGAGATCGCGATCCCCGACGACCTGTCGGGCCTGACCGAGCCGACCCACGAGCCCGAGCTCGCGGTGCTCATCACCCAGATCGCCGGCGCCGAGCCGCTCGCCGCGGCGTGCTCGCTCGCGCAGCTCGACGTCGACGCCGTGCCGACGTCGGTGGGCGCGCTCGCCGTCCTGCGCGACCGGAGCGGCGACGCGCCCGACCGGGCCGCCTCCGCCGTCTCCCAGCTCGTCCGGGGCGTGCCGCTCGTGCTCGTCACGCGGCGCGGGGAGCAGCTCACGTGCGTGCGCTACCAGGACGGCGCGAGCGAGGGCACGCTCGCCCCCGGGCTGGTGCTCGGCGGCGCACCCGAGGAGCTCGAGGACCTGCTCACCGGCCAGGTGACGGTCGACGACCTGGCCGGCGTCGTGCCGTCGTCGAGCATCAGCCGGCTCAAGGCGATGCGCATGCTCACCGGCGCGGCGCGCAAGGCCCGGAAGAAGAGGTGACGCGATGACCGAGCAGGTGCCCGAGCTCCTGCCCGACGGCGGTGCGTCCGCCGAGCTCAACCGCCGCACGACCGGCGCACCGGACCGCACGCGCGCGGCCGGCCGCCCCCGCGTCGTCGTGCTCGACTACGGCTTCGGCAACGTCCGCTCCGCCGTGCGGGCGCTCGAGCGCGTCGGCGCGGACGTCGAGCTCACCGCCGACCGCACGGCGGCGACCGAGGCCGACGGTCTCGTCGTTCCCGGGGTCGGCGCGTTCGCCGCCTGCATGGCGGGCCTGCGCGCCGTCCGCGGCGACCAGGTCGTCGACCGCAGGCTCGCGGGCAACCGCCCTGTGCTCGGCATCTGCGTCGGCATGCAGGTCATGTTCGACGCCGGCGTGGAGCACGGCGTGCGCGCCGACGGTCTGGGGGAGTGGCGCGGCGTCGTCGACCGGCTCGACGCGCCGGTCGTGCCGCACATGGGCTGGTCGCCCGTCGAGGCGCCCGA
>JAPSLD010000211.1 GCA_031181105.1 Isoptericola sp.
AACCCGCTGACGTACTACACGGCCGACGACATCCTCGGCACGTGGATCCGCGGCGTCGAGCCCGACGACGCGCACGAGACGGTGCAGTACAACACGATCCCCGAGGGCGGCGACGGCCTCCTCGCGGCCGGCGACGTGCGCCGCACGAGCTTCGGCTCCCAGTCCACGAACGTCCTGCCGCTCGGCGACGGCCGGTTCGTCTACATGGGCGACCGGTGGAACGCGGGCGCGGCCGACTCGACGTACGTCTGGCTACCCCTCGTCATCGGGGAGAACGGCCGGATCGAGATGCGCAACCCGGTGGCCGAGGACGCGCGCTGGGCCGAGGGCTGGACGCCCGCGTACTGGGACGACAAGGGGGCCGGGGCGTCGATCTGGACGGTCGACGCCCCGGACCTGCCCCGCACGGTCCGCGCGGGGACCGACATCTCGGCGCAGCTGCCCGGCACGGTCGCGGTGACCGCGGGCGGCGTCACCACCGACGTGGCCGTCACGTGGAGCCCCACCGTGCTCACCGACCCCGGCACGCAGCGGATCACGGGGACCCTGGCGGGCGGTGACGGGTTCGCGCCCGGCCGCGCCTTCCACCGCACCGTCGAGGTCGAGCCCTACGGCGAGCACAACCTCGCGCGCACCGCGACCGTCACGGCGTCGAGCCGGCAGAACCTCGCGGCGACGACGCGCGACGGCAGCCTCGGCAAGGGCTGGGACGACTGGGTCTCCGGCGGGCAGCACCCCCGCTCGAGCTGGCTCGCCTACACCTGGACCGAGCCGCGCACCCCGCGCGAGGTCGTCGTGCACACCTACGCCGACGGGCCGACCGCGACGTGGCCGTCGCGCGTCGCTGTGCGCTACCGCGACCTCGACGGCGCCTGGGTCACCACGAGCGTCGCCGCCGACGTCGCGCAGGACCCGGCGGCGGGCGCGCCCGTCGTGCACCTCGACGTCACGAGCCTGCCCCCGACGACAGGGCTCCGGCTGGACCTCACGACCGAGACGAGCACGTGGCAGTCGATCGCCGAGGTCCGCATCCTCGGCCTCGCGCCCGCCTCCGGGACCGAGCTCGCCGACCTCACGGTCGACGGCGCCGCCGTGCCCGGCTTCGACCCGGCGGTCTGGGAGTACACCGCGAGCCCCGTGGGCGGCACGGTCGCGGCCGTGCCCGCCGACGCGTCGGCGACGGTCACCGTCGACCAGGCCACGGCCGACCGGCCGTGGGCGTTCGCGACGGTGACCGCGCACGACGGCGGTGCACCGGTCGCGGCCCGGACCTACGCGGTGCACCTCGAGGACGCGCCGTCGTGCACGGGCGAGGTGCGCGAGCCGTGGCGAGCCACGGCGTGGGGCGACCCGGCGCGCGCCGAGTTCTGCGCGGGCGTCGAGGGCGCGTTCCGGATCTCCGACGCGAACGACGGCGCGTGGACCACCAAGGACGACCTCAGCGTGATCCACCAGCCCGACCGCCTGGCCGTCGGCGACGCCGTCGAGACCCACGCCGTGCGGATGGACCGCGGCGACAACGCCGACCCGCGCTCGGGGATCGTCGTGCGCGACGACCTGGGACTGACGGGCACGGGTTCGGCGACCGGCTACGTCACGCTCACGACGAGCCCGTCGGGCACGTTCCTGCAGTGGGACGCGGACGCCGACGGGTTCCTCGACACCGAGTCGGCCAAGGTCGCCGAGGCCACGTGGCCGGTGCACCTGCGGCTCGAGCGCACCGCGGCCGACGCCGTCACGGGCTACTGGCGGGTCTCGGCCGAGGACGCGTGGTCCGTCGTCGGGACCGCACCCCTGACGGGCTCGGCGACCGAGCGGCTCGACGCCGGTCTGTACGCGGCGGGCAACAACCTGAGCGGGGCCTCGGTCGCGACGTTCGCCGGCACCGGCTTCCCGGGCGACGAGCCCGAGGAGCCCGAGGAGCCCGCGCAGCCGGCGCCGCCGCTCGACGGCGACCTGCGCGTCAGGGCGGGTCAGGAGGTGGCGTTCTCCGACAGCGGCTACGCACCCGGCGAGACGGTGCGGGTGGCGCTCCACCCGCGGGGGAGCGGCCGCACGACGCCGGAACCGCTCGCGGTCGGCAGCGTGACCGCCGGCGTGGACGGCACGGTCGTCGTGCGGTTCGTCATGCCGGACGTCCGGCCGGGCCCGCACGAGCTCGTGCTCGCCCGCGCGGCGGGCGACGACCGGGTGGTGCGGGTCGTGGCCCAGCGCTCGCGGTAGCCGGTGGATCGTCGGCGGGGAGTGTGGGTGACCCGTGGCAGGCTGTGTCCGTGCCCCCCGCCACCCGCACCCCCCGCCGCGGTCGCGCCGCCGCGAACAGCCGGCCCTGGGACGACCCGACGCTCGCGCCGGTGGTGCTCGTGCGCGGCGCCGAGGGCCTCCTCGCCGAGCGTGCGGTCGACGGCGTGGTGCGGCTCGCGCGGGAGCGTGACCCCGACGTCGAGAAGGTCGAGCTCGAGGGCGCGACGTACGGCGGGGGCCAGCTCGCGGTGGCCGCGAGCCCGTCGCTGTTCGGCGAGGCCAAGGTCGTGGTGCTGCGGACCACCGAGGCGTGCACGGACGACCTCGTCGCCGACGTCGTGGCCTACGTCGCGGCGCCGGACCCCCAGACCACGGTCGTCGTCGTGCACGGCGGCGGCCAGCGGGGCAAGAGGATGCTCGACGCGGTCGTCGCGTCGGGTGCGCCCGTGCTCGAGTGCGAGCCGATCACCAAGGACGCCGACAAGATCCAGTTCGTGACCGCCGAGCTCCGGGCCGCACGGCGGCGCGCCGACGCGGCGGCCGTGCGGGCGCTCGTCGACGCGCTCGGGAGCGACCTGCGGGAGCTCGCCTCGGCCTGCGGACAGCTCGCCGCCGACACCACGGGGACCATCAGCGAGGCGGTCGTGAACCGGTACTACGGAGGCCGCGTCGAGGCCACCGGGTTCAAGGTCGCCGACGCGGCGGTCGCGGGCGACGCGGGCGGTGCCGTCGCACTCCTGCGGCACGCGCTGGCGACCGGTGCCGACCCGGTCCCGATCGTCGGGGCCCTCGCGACGCGCCTGCGGACGCTCGCCCGGGTCGCGGCGATCCGCGGCGGCGGCGTGACGGCGCGCGAGCTGGGTCTGCAGGACTGGCAGGTCCGCAACGCCAACCGCGACCTCGCCCGGTGGACCCCGGAAGGGCTCGCCACGGCGATCACGGCCGTCGCGCAGGCGGACGCCGACGTCAAGGGCGGCGGCCGCGACCCGGTCTACGCGGTGGAGCGGGCCGTGCTCACGATCGCCCGGTCCCGGAGATGACGAACGCCCCTCCGCGCGGTGCGCGGAGGGGCGTCCTGCCCTGGAGCCGGGCTCGACCTCAGCCGGGCTCGACCTCGAGGAGGGTCAGAGCTTCTCGACGGTCTTCGCGATGGCCGACTTGCGGTTCGCGGCCTGGTTCGAGTGGATGACGCCCTTCGAGACGGCCTTGTCGAGCTTGCGCGAGGCCTGGCGCAGCGCCGTGGTCGCGGCCTCCTTGTCGCCCGCGGCGACGGCCTCGCGGACCTTGCGAACGTACGTCTTGAGCTCAGACTTGACGGCCTTGTTGCGCAGGCGCGCCTTCTCGTTCGTCTTGATGCGCTTGAGCTGGGACTTGATGTTTGCCACTGGTGGACTTCCTGGTGTGTTCGCCTGGCGGCGAGCGGATAGGTCGTAGAGGGCGGTCACAGCCCCGGGACTGGGGTGGGGAACCCGTGGAGAGGAGCTGCGACGG
>JAPSLD010000018.1 GCA_031181105.1 Isoptericola sp.
CCGACGCTCCCGGGCCTGGCCCGGTCCGCCGTCGGGCGCGTGCGGGCGTAGCTCAATGGTAGAGCCCCAGTCTTCCAAACTGGCTACGCGGGTTCGATTCCCGTCGCCCGCTCTGCGAGACGAGCGTTGTCCGCCACGTGAACTGCGGATACGCTCGTCTCATCCACGCCGGTCGCGTCGCCGCGGCCGGCATGCAGGATCGACCGCACGCCCGCGGCGCACGAGGCGCCGCACGCACGGGAGGGACCACGGACATGCGTCGCACGCACGTCACCGTCGTCGTCGCCCTCCCCTGCTCGTGCGTCTCCTGCTGCTGCCGCTGTCTCTAGGGCGTCCGCGTCACGCCTGACCCGCCGACCGGCGGGCCGTGGCGACCGCGCGACGCTCGCTGGCCCTGCACCGAACCGCCCACCGGCGTCGTGCACCCGCCTGCCCCGGTGGCGACACCGCCACCACCCCACCACCCTGGACGCACCGCGACCATCACGCTCCATCAGCGACCAACAGCAAGCCCTACCCGAAGAGGACAACCATGGCCAAGATCTACGCCGACGCGACCCAGCTCATCGGCCGCACCCCGCTCGTCAAGCTGAACCGGCTGGTGGACGGCGCGGCGGCCACGGTCGCCGCGAAGCTCGAGTTCTACAACCCCGCCAACTCCGTCAAGGACCGCATCGGCGTGGCGATCATCGACGCCGCGGAGGCGTCCGGCGCGCTGCAGCCCGGCGGCACGATCGTCGAGGGCACGTCCGGCAACACCGGCATCGCGCTGGCCTGGGTCGGCGCGGCACGTGGCTACGACGTCGTGCTCGCGATGCCGGAGACCATGTCCAAGGAGCGGCGTGCGCTCCTGCGCGCCTACGGCGCGGAGCTCGTGCTCACGCCCGGCTCAGAGGGCATGAAGGGCGCCGTCGCCGCGGCCGAGAAGATCGCCGCGGAGCGTCCCGGCGCGATCCTGGCCCGCCAGTTCGCGAACGAGGCCAACCCGAAGATCCACCGGGAGACCACGGCGGAGGAGATCTGGGCCGACACCGACGGCGAGGTGGACATCATCGTCTCGGGCATCGGCACCGGCGGGACCATCACGGGCATCGGCCAGGCGCTCAAGGAGCGCAAGCCCGGGCTGCGGCTCGTCGCCGTCGAGCCCGAGGAGTCGGCGATCCTCAACGGCGGCGCCCCCGGCCCGCACAAGATCCAGGGCATCGGCGCGAACTTCGTGCCGGAGATCCTC
Source organism: Isoptericola sp. (assembly GCA_031181105.1). Lineage (GTDB taxonomy): Bacteria > Actinomycetota > Actinomycetes > Actinomycetales > Cellulomonadaceae > Isoptericola. Next base: position 1,232 of record JAPSLD010000018.1, read on the forward strand.
GACACCGACATCTACGACGAGGTCATCGACGTCAACGCCGAGACCGCCGTCGACTTCGCCCGCCGCGCCGCCAAGGAGGAGGGCCTGCTCGTGGGCATCTCGTCCGGCGCGGCGCTCGCCGCCGCCGTCCAGGTCGCGCAGCGCCCCGAGAACGCGGGCAAGACCGTCGTCGTGATCGTGCCGGACTTCGGCGAGCGGTACCTGTCGACCATCCTCTACTCGGACCTCATGGACTGACGTGACCACGCACCCCACCGCGCGCACGCCGGGCGACCACCTGGACGTGTACGACGAGTTCGACCACGCCATGCCCGCGGGCCACCGGCCCGGGCTGCGCCACCTCCTCGAGATCCTGCTCGAGGACCTGGACGCAGCACACGCGCACGACCCCGCCGCGCGCACGCGGCTCGAGGTCGCGCTCGGGTACCCCGGCGTGCACGCGGTGTGGGTGCACCGGCTCACGCACCGGATGTGGCACAACCCCGGGCTGCGCCTGGCCGCCCGGCTGATCTCGCAGCTCGCCCGGTTCCTCACGGGCATCGAGATCCACCCCGGGGCGCAGATCGGCCGGCGGCTGTTCATCGACCACGGCATGGGCGTGGTCATCGGCGCCACCACCGTGATCGGCGACGACTGCGTGCTCTTCCACGGCTCGACCCTCGGCGGCCGCTCGATGAGCCCCGGCAAGCGCCACCCCACGCTCGGCGACCGCGTGCTCGTCGGAGCGGGGGCGAAGGTGCTCGGACCCGTGTGGGTCGGTGACGACGCGCAGGTCGGTGCCAACGCCGTCGTGACGAAGGACGTCCCCGCCGGGTGCGTGGCCGTCGGGGTCCCGGCGCGGGTCCGCGAGCCGCACGCCCGTCCCACCGCCCGCCCGCGCGTCGAGGACCCGTCCGAGCTCATCGAGTACGTCATCTGAGTCCTGTCCCCCGCGGTGTCGTCGCCGACGCCTGCTCGAGTTGTTCGGGTTGATGTAGAACAACTAGAGTGGCGCTCATGCTCTGGCGGATCGACCCGGCGAGCGACGAGCCGCTCTACTCCCAGCTCGTCGCGCAGGTGCACCTCGCCGCCGCCCGCGGCGAGGTGGCTCCCGGCGACCGCCTGCCCGCGGCACGGGAGCTCGCCGAGTCCCTGGAGCTCAACATCCACACGGTGCTCAAGGCGTACCAGCAGCTGCGGGATCAGGGCCTGATCGAGCTGCGCCGCGGGCGGGGCGCGGTGGTCACCGGGGCCGCGGCTCGCGACCTGTCACCCGTCGAGAAGGCGCTCGCCGCCTTTCTCGCGGCGGCCCGCGACGCGCGCCTCTCCCCGCAGGCCACGACCACCCTCGTCAAGGAGGCGATGAAGCGATGACTCCCCCGTCCGGCCCGTCCACCGAGGCCTGGCGCCCGCACGCACGGCTGGCGGCGGCCTGCTCGGCGCTCGCCGCGCTGGTGCTGGTGACCGTGGCGGCCGTCGTCGTCTGGTCGTGGCGCGAGGACCTGCCCGACCCGGTCGCCTCCCACTGGAGCGGCGCCGGGCGCCCGGACGGCTTCATGTCCCTCGGCACGTTCGTCCTGACGACGGTCGCGATGGTCGTCGGCTGCTCGCTCCTGTTCGGGGCGATCGGCTGGTTCCGGGGTGCCGCGTCGTCGACCCGCCGCACGGTCGCGGCGGCGACCGTCTGGGTCGGCGGCTTCGGTGCGACCCTCCTGCTGGGCACCGTCGCGACGCAGCGCGGCCTCGACGACGCGGCCCAGGCCACGGCCCCGGGCACCGCGCTCGCGCTCGCCCTCCTCGTGCCGCTCGTGCCGGCGGCCGTGGCAGCGTGGCTCGTGCCGGGTGACCCGCACCGTCCGGCGGTCGCGCCGCCCGACGCCGACGCCGCGCGCACGCGCCTCGGCCCGGGCGAGCGCGCGGTCTGGATCCGCCGTGTCGGCGGCGGCCCCGCGCTCGCGGCCGGAGGCGTGGCGGTGGTCGGCACCGCGCTCCTCGCCGTCTTCCTGCAGGTCTGGGCGATGCTCGTGGCGCCCGTCCTCCTCGCGCTCGCCGTCGCCGCGATGTTCGCGTTCACGGTGCGTGTCGACGCGACGGGCCTGACCGTCCGCTCGGTCCTGGGGTGGCCGCGGACGCACGTGCCGGCCGACGAGATCGAGCGTGCCCGGGTGTCCCGGGTCAGCCCGCTCCGCGACTTCGGCGGCTGGGGCTGGCGCGTCGGTGCGGGGGGCCGCACCGGTGTCGTGCTGCGGGCCGGCGAGTCGCTCGAGGTCGAACGGACGGGTGGGCGCGGGCTGGTCGTCACCGTGGACGACGCTGCGACCGCCGCGAGCCTGCTCAACACGGTCGCGGAGCGCGCGCGGTGAGCGCCCGCCCCGAGGGACCCGCTCACGGGCGGCTCCCCGCGCCGGAACGGCTCGGTCCGTCGCCGGCGGGTCGGCGCGGGCCGGTCGCGTTCACGGTCCTCGCCGTGGCGCTGGCGTGGCTGGTCGCGCTCCCCCTGTACCTGACGGGCGGGCAGGCGAGCCCCTGGTTCCTGCCCGTCTCGCTGCTCGTGATGCTGACACCCGGAGTCGCGGCGCTGATGACCGTGCGGTTCGTCGACCGCGAGCGCCGCGTCTGGACGCGGCTCGGCGTCGTGACCCCCGGAGGATCGCCCGCACGGATCCTGGGATGGGCCGCCGTTGCGCTCGGCGTGTGCGTGGCGATCGTGCTCGTCGCCCTGCCCGTGGGCGCGCTCCTCGGCGTGTACCCGGCGGACTTCACCGGTCTTTCGGGGCTGCGGGCGGTCGTCGACGAGCAGCTCGAGGCGGTGGGCGCACCGCCCCTCGAGGTGCCGGTCGCCGCGCTGCTCGTGGGCCAGCTGGTCAACGTCGTGATCGGTGCGGTGGTCAACACCGTGCCCGCGCTCGGGGAGGAGCTCGGCTGGCGGGGCTACCTCTTCCCGCGCCTGCTGCGGCTCGGCACCGTGCCCGCCCTCGTCGTCTCCGGCGTCGTGTGGGGCGTGTGGCACGCGCCCCTGCTCTGGTCCGGGTGGATCGTGCCCGCGGTCCTGGACGCGGTCCTGGTCGTGCGTGGCCGGCTACGTCCTGCGCCGCAGGTCGGCCCCGCCTGACGTCAGCCGGGGCCGGCGAGGTGCCGCTCGGCCAGTGCTCGCGGCGCCTTGGCGAGCCAGGCGTCCTCGAGCGCCTCGGCGAGCTCGTCGTCCGCGACCGCCTCGAGCCGGACGAGCACGGCCGCGTACCCGTCGAGGTGCGCGATGGTGAAGAAGGCCTCGGGGTGCGCGGCGAGCACGGCCTCCTTCTCGCCGAGGTCCGCCACGGCCAGGGCGAGGATCGGCCCGGCGGGCGGTGTGGCGTCGCCGAACCGGCGCAGGTCCGCGCCGGAGAAGGGCCGCTCCCACGCGAAGACCTTGCCGCGCACGGACCAGGTGCGCAGCCCGCGGTACCGCGTGCCCTCGTCGACCTCCGGGAGCGCCGCGACCAGCCGTGCGACGTCGTCGTACGTGGCCATGCGCCGACGCTACGCCCGCGCCCGCTAGGGTGTGAACCGCACTACCCGAGACGCCCGGTCTCGGATATCGGCTCGACCCTGAACTCCGAACCCCGACCCCGGACTCGACGAGGAGCACCATGCGCATCGGCCTGCAGACGGGCTACTGGTCCCGCCGCCCCCCGCGCGGGATCGTCGCCGCGCTCGCGACGGCCGAACGGCTCGGGCTCGACTCGGTGTGGACGGCCGAGGCGTACGGGTCGGACGCCTTCACGCCGCTCGCCTGGTGGGGTTCGCGCACGCGTCGCCTGCGCCTCGGGACCGGCATCGCGCAGATGGCCGCGCGCACACCGACCGCCACCGCGATGCAGGCCATCACGCTCGACCACCTGTCCGGCGGCCGGTTCGTGCTCGGCCTCGGCGCCTCCGGTCCGCAGGTCGTGGAGGGCTGGTACGGCCAGCCGTACCGCCGGCCGCTGGCCCGCACCCGCGAGTACGTCGACGTCGTGCGCCAGGTCGTCGCGCGGGAGCGCCCGGTGACGCACGAGGGCGACTTCTTCCGCCTGCCGCTGCCCGCCGGTACCCCGGGCGCCACGGGTCTCGGCAAGGCGCTCAAGCCCACCGTCCATCCCCTGCGGCGCGAGATCCCCGTCGTGCTCGCGGCGCAGGGACCGAGGAACGTCGCGCTCGCCGCCGAGATCGCGGACGGGTGGATGGCAGGCTTCTACGCCCCTCGCATGGACGCCCACTTCCGTGAGCTCCTCGCCGAGGGGTTCGCCGCGCGCGCCGACGAGCGCTCCCCCGCCGCCTCGTTCGAGGTCCTGGCCACCGTGCCCGTCGTCGTGCGCGACGACGTCCACCGGGCGGCCGACGTCGTGCGCCCGTACGTGGCGCTCTACGCCGGCGGGATGGGAGCCAAGGAAGCCAACTTCCACAAGGCGTCGCTCGACCGGCTCGGCTACGCCGAGGTGCTGGACGAGGTGCAGGACCTCTACCTCGCCGGCCGCAAGGAGGAGGCCGCCCGCGCGGTGCCGCTCGAGCTCGTCGAGGAGGTCGCGCTCGTGGGGCCGGCGGCCAAGGTCGCGCGCGACCTCGCGCGCTGGGAGAGCACGGCGGTGACGACGCTGCTCCTGCAGGGCGACCCGCCGTCGGTGCTCACGGTGCTGGCCGCGGCGCAGGAGCCGACGCCCACCGGGCGGGCGCGGGCCGCCGTCGGCTCGCTCCTGGGCCGCCTCGCGCCCCGCACCGCCTGACGGTCACTCGTCGGGGAACCACACCGCCCGGCGCAGGTCCACGCGCCGCCCGTCGCGCGTGAGGGGGCAACCCTCGGCGCGCAGCTCGGCGAGCGCACGGTCGAGGTGCCGGGCGGGCGGGCTCCCGGCCGCGTTGACGACGCGCCACCAGGGCACGCCGGACCCCGCCCGTGCCATCACCTGGCCCACCTGGCGAGGTCCACCGCGGCCCAGGACCTCGGCCACCGCCTCGGCGACGATCCCGTAGGTCGTGGCGCGACCGGACGGCACGCGCTCGACGACGGCGAGCACCTCGTCGAGGTACTCCTCGGCCGGGGGGACGGCGGGGTGGTCGTCGCGCGCGGTCATGGCCGCACCCTGGCACCGCCCGGGTCCCGGCATCAAGCGGTGGACCACGCTGTCGACCACCTGGCACGTCAGGCGGTAATGGCCTGGCGCCCGACCGTGCGCGTCCTCGACCATGCAGCCATGCTCATCGACGCGCCGCTGCCCGCCGGCTACCGGTTCCGCCAGCTCACCCCCGACGACCACCGGGCCGTGCTCGAGATCGACGCCTGGGCGTTCCCGTCCTCGGGCTCGCTCGAGGACGCCGCACGATCGGCCTCCCCGCTCACCTGGGAGCGGGCCGTCGGCATCGAGGCCGACGGCGCCGACGACGGCTCGCTCGTCGGGCACCACGCCTCATACCCGTTCTCCCGGTTCCCCGTGCCCGGCGGCGAGCTCCCCACGGCGGGACTCACGTGGGTCGGCGTGCACCCGCAGCACCGGCGCCGCGGGCTCCTCACCGCGATGATGGACCTCCACCTGGCGCGCTGCCGCGAGCGCGGCGAGGCGCTGTCCGCGCTGTTCGCGGCCGAGTACCCGATCTACGGCCGGTTCGGGTACGGGCGCGCCGCCTCGGACCTGCGCGTGACGCTCCGCCGCGGCGCCGAGCTGCGGGACGTCCCGGGCGCAGCGGAGCACACGGTGCGCGTCGAGCACGCGAGCCCCGAACGCCACGGGGAGCTGGTCGCCCGCGTGCACCGCGCGGCCGGCGCGGCTCCCGGCGGCCTGCCCGGGGTCAACCGCCCCGGCTGGGCCACCCGCGAGACCGAGGCGCTGCAGACCGCGTACTGGAACGACGACCCGGCGTTCCGTCGCGGTCTCGAGTCGCGGCGCGTCGTCGTCGTCGAGCGCGACGGCGAGCCGCGCGGCTACGCGACCTTCCGGCGCAAGCTCGACTGGACGACCACGGGCGCGCAGGGCACCGCGCACGTGGGTGAGGTGGTCGCGCTCGACGCCGCGGCCGCGCGCGCGCTGTGGGGCGTCCTGCTGGACCTCGACCTCATGACCGAGACGAAGCCGTTCGTCCTCGCGCCCGACGACGTGCTCACGCAGCTGCTGCTCGACCCCCGGGTCGCCGGTCCCCAGCTCGTCGACAACGTGTGGGTGCGCGTGGTCGACGTCCCGACCGCTCTCGCCGGACGCCGGTACGCCGCCGACGTGGACGTCGTGCTCGGCGTCCGTGACGACCGGCTGCCCGACAACGCCGGCGCGTGGCGGGTGCGAGCCGGCGCGTTCGGCGAGGCGACCTGCGAGCGCACCGACGCCGAGCCGGACCTGGAGCTCGACGTGCGCGAGCTCGGCGCCGCCTACCTCGGCGGCACCTCCCTCGCGGCGCTCGCCACGGCCGGGCTCGTCACGGTGCGCACCCCGGGCGCCCTGGCGCCCGCGAGCGCCGCCTTCGGCTGGCCCGTCGCGCCCGTGTGCAGCTGGGTGTTCTGACGTGGCGGGGTTCTCCGACCGCGTCACGTCGACCGGCTGGCGGCTCGAGGTCGAACGGTGGGTCGCGGACGTCGTCGCCGACCGCGGCGGTCGGGTCGTGAGCCTGGAGCAGCCCCGCGTCCGGCCGTGGTCGACCCAGCTCGTGGTCACCACGGACCAGGGCCGGCTGTGGTTCAAGGCGACGTGCCGCACGGCGGCGTTCGAGCCTGCGCTCCAGGAGACGCTGGCCCGCCTCGTCCCCGGCGACGTCGACGCCCCGGTCGCGGTCGACGCGGCGCGCGGGTGGATGCTCACGACCGACCGCGGACCGACGCTGCGCGACCGGCACGAGCCGACGCCCGGCGACTGGGCCGCCGTGGTGGCACGCTTCGCCCGCGTGCAGCGTGCGCTCGCGCCGCACCGCGACGCCGTGCTCGCCACGGGCCTGCCGGACTGCTCGCCGGCGTCCGTCCCCGGCCGGTTCGAGGCGGTGCTCGCGGCGCTGGCGGGGCTCCCGGCCGGGCACCCCGCCAGGCCGGATCCGGACCTCGTCGACCGCCTCGCCCGGGCCGGCCGCACGGTCGCGGACGCCGCGGCGCTGCTCGGCGCCGGGCCGTTCGCGCCCACGCTGCAGCACGGCGACCTGCACCCGGGCAACGTGCTCGTCTTCGGCGACGAGCTGCGGGTCTTCGACCTCGGGGACGCGCAGTGGGCGCACCCCCTCGAGGTGCTCGAGGTGCCGTCCGCCGTCGTGCACCACACCGGGCTGCCGTGGGACGACGTCGAGCGCGCCTACCGGGACGCGTGGTCGGACGGCGCCGGGACCGCCCTCGACGACGACGCGTGGACCGGGCTGCGGCGGGCCGCCCACGTCGTGCACGCCGTCAACCGGGCGTGGACCTGGTGGGGCGCGCTGGCCGAGGCGAGCGACGCCGAGTGGGACGACTGGGGTGAGGCGCCGGCCCGGCACCTCGCGGGCGTGCTCGGCCCTGACGGCACCGGCTGAGAGTCCGGGCTCAGCCCTGGCAGGTGCCGCACCAGTACAGGTTCCGCCCGGCGAGCTCGCGGGTCAGGACAGGGGTGCCGCACACGCGGCACGGCAGGCCGTCGCGCCGGTAGACGTAGAACGCCTCCTCGACCGGGACGGCGCCCGGCTCCCCGTCGGCGTTCTGGCGCGGACGGCGCCGGGCACGGCCCGCCGCGACGGGCGGCACGGCGCCGCCGCCCGCGTCGCGGTGCTCGGGGCGCGTCGTGACGATGTACCCCCGGGCCACGCCGTCGCGCATGAGGACGGCGAGGTCGTCCCACATCCCGCCGATCTCCGACGCCGGCACGTCGTGGCCGGGTCGCATCGGGTCGACGCGGGCGCGGTAGAGCACCTCCGCCCGGTAGACGTTGCCGACGCCGGCGATCACCGCCTGGTCCATGAGCTGTCGGCCGACGGGCACGCGGGACCGCCGCACGCGCTCGACGAAGTCGGCGCGCGCGGCGTCGCGCGACCCGCGGCCGCCGTCGGGGCGCAGCGGGTCCGGGCCGAGACGCGCCTCGACCGCGGCCTTCTCCCCGGGCGTGATCACCTCGCACGCCGTCGGGCCGGTGAGGTCGGCGACGGCGTGCTCGCCGAGCAGCCGGACGCGGACCGCTCCGCGCGGCGCGGGCGGCTCCCAGTCGTCGCCGGTGCCCGGGTCGTCCGGCCCGGCGGGCACGGTCTCGCGCTCGCCGATCCGCCTGCGCGGCGCGCCGATCGCGTGCACGACGTCGGCGCTCCCGTCGCCGGCGAACGTCCACGCGCCGTACATCCCCAGGTGCACCCGCAGCCAGCGCTCCGCCGTCGCGCCGGCACGCGCCGCGGCGAACCCCAGGAACAGCTGCTTGCCCCACGCCTCGGCGGCGACGAGGACCTGCCCGTCGAGCAGCGCCGCACCGTCCGCGAAGCGGCCCTGCGGGCTGCTCACGCGCAGGGTCTGGCCCACGAACAGGTCGTGGAACGTCCGCGCGAGGCGGTGGACGGTGTGGCCCTCGGGCACGTCAGGCCGTCGGTGCGGGTCGCGAGGCCTCGTACTGCGCGAGCTGGTCGATGCGGCGCTGGTGGCGCGCGTCCCCGCTGAACGGCTCCGCCACGAACGCCTCGACGAAGCTCGTCGCCTCCTCGAACGTGTGCATGCGCCCGCCGACGGCGATCACGTTGGCGTCGTTGTGCTGGCGGCCCAGCATCGCGGTCTCGGCGGACCACGCGAGCACGGCGCGCACGCCCGTGACCTTGTTGGCGGCGATCTGCTCGCCGTTGCCGGACCCGCCGATCACGATCCCGAGCGAGCCCGGCTCGGCCACGACGGCCTCGCCCGCGGAGATGCAGAAGGAGGGGTAGTCGTCGCGGGGGTCGTACTCGTGGGCGCCGTGGTCCACGACGTCGTGACCCGCGGCGCGCAGGTGCTCGACCAGGTGGCTCTTGAGCTCGTATCCGGCGTGATCGGCGGCGATGTGCAGACGCATGGCGCTCATTCTCCCCCACCTCCCGGGGCGCTCGCCCGGAGGTCTCACGAGCGTCGCACCGGACCCGTAGTCTGGCGCCATGACTGCCGAAGCGACCGGGCTGCGGTCCGGGATCGACCTGTCCGCCCTCGACCCGGACGTCCGCCCGCAGGACGACCTCTTCCGCCACGTCAACGGCCGCTGGCTCGCCACGCACGAGATCCCCGCCGACCGCTCGATGGACGGCGCCTTCCGGGCGCTGCACGACGCCGCCGAGGAGCAGGTCCGCGACATCATCACCGACGCCGCCCAGGCGATCGAGCGCGGCGACGCCACCGGCCCGCAGGCCCAGGTGGGCGCGCTGTTCGCGAGCTTCATGGACACCGAGCGCATCGAGGCGCTCGGCACCACGCCCCTCGGGCCCGACCTCGCGCTCGTGCGCGGCGCGACGACGCAGGCCGAGCTCACGGGTGCGCTCGGCGCGCTCCAGCGCACCGGTGGCGCCGCCGCGCTGCGCTTCTGGGTCGACAACGACGCCAAGGACCCGGAGCGCTACGTCGTCTACCTCGTCCAGAGCGGCCTCGGGCTGCCCGACGAGGCCTACTACCGCGAGGACCAGTACGCGCCGGTCCGCGAGAAGTACACGCCGCACGTCGCACGCATGCTCGCGATCGCAGGCGTGTCCCCCGAGACGTGGGGCACCACGCCGCAGGAGGCGGCCGAGCGCGTCGTCGCGCTCGAGACGCGGCTCGCCGCGCACCACTGGGACGTCGTGCGCGACCGCGACGCCACGCTGACCTACAACCCGATGTCGCTGGACGCGCTCGCCGAGGCCGCGCCCGGGTTCGACTGGCGCGCCTGGGCGACCGCGCTCGGCGCGCCCGCCGGCTCGCTCGAGGACGTGGTCGTGCGCGAGCCCGACTTCGCGCGCGGCTTCGCCGAGCTGTGGTCCTCCGAGCCGCTCGCCGACTGGCAGCTGTGGATGGTCTACCACCTGGTGACCGCCCGGGCCCCGTACCTCAGCGACGAGGTCGTCGAGGCGAACTTCGACTTCTACGGCCGCGTGCTCTCGGGCGCGCAGGAGGTGCGCGAGCGCTGGAAGCGCGGGGTCGCGCTCGTCGAGAGCGCGCTCGGGGAGGCCGTGGGCCAGGAGTACGTCGCGCGGCACTTCCCGCCGTCGCACAAGGAGCGCATGGACACGCTCGTCGCCAACCTCGTCGCCGCCTACCGCGAGTCGATCACGGGCCTCGACTGGATGAGCGAGGAGACCAAGACCAAGGCCCTCGCCAAGCTCGAGAAGTTCACGCCCAAGGTCGGCTACCCGGACAGGTGGCGCGACTACTCCGGTCTGGTGGTCACCGCCGACGACCTGGTGGGCAACGTCCGCCGCTCCAACGCGTTCGACCAGGACTACGAGCTCCGGAAGATCGGCCGTCCGCTGGACCGCGACGAGTGGTTCATGACGCCGCAGACGGTCAACGCCTACTACAACCCCGGCATGAACGAGATCGTCTTCCCCGCCGCGATCCTGCAGCCGCCGTTCTTCGACCCCGACGCCGAGGACGCCGTCAACTACGGCGGCATCGGCGCCGTCATCGGCCACGAGATCGGGCACGGGTTCGACGACCAGGGTTCCAAGTACGACGGCGACGGCCGGCTCGAGGACTGGTGGACCGAGCAGGACCGTGCCGAGTTCGAGAAGCGCACCACGGCGCTCGTCGACCAGTACGCGGCCTACCGGCCGGCGCAGCTGCCCGACGACGGCCCGCGGGTCAACGGGGCCCTGACGATCGGCGAGAACATCGGCGACCTGGGCGGGCTCTCGATCGCCATCAAGGCGTACCGGATCGCGCTCGGGCGTCCGCTCGAGGAGGCGCCCGTCGTCGACGGCCTCACCGGGCTGCAGCGCATCTTCCTGGGCTGGGCGCAGGTCTGGCAGGCCAAGGGCCGCGACGAGGAGGTCGTCCGGCGCCTGGCCACCGACCCGCACTCGCCCAACGAGTTCCGGTGCAACGGCGTCGTCCGCAACGTCGACGAGTTCTACGCCGCGTACGGCGTCGAGCCCGACGCCGCGCTGTACCTCGCGCCGCAGGAGCGCGTGCGCATCTGGTGAGCCGACGGGGCGGGTGGCCGGTCACCGGCCTCCCGCCCCGCTCGTCAGAACGTGCCGATGCCCGCCCGGGCGAGCGAGAAGCCCCGGCCCGACGGGTCGTACGTGCAGGACATCCCCGTCTCGGCGCTCGAGCAGGTGTAGTCGCCCTCGGTGATCGACTCGCCGTACTCGAGCACGTCGGCGTCCTCGGACGCCTTCTCGGGCTGCTCCGACGACGGCACGCACGGCAGCGAGACCCGCCCGTCGCCGTCGAGGGCGACGACGTACCCGGTCGTGCCGTCGCAGCCCTCGACCGGCGCGGGCTGCTTGTCGAGCTCGGCGATGCCGCACGAGGCGCCGGCCGTCGTGATCTCGCACGTGATGTTGCGCGACGGCGACGCGAACTGCGCCAGCACCTCGGCCTCGGCCGCGCCGTCCGACCCGTCGTCCCCCGCGCCGTCCTGCTCGCCGGACTCCTGGCCCGCCTGCGCCCCGGGCCCGGCACCGGCCTCGTGCGTGCCCGGCGACCCGCCGCCGAAGACTTGCACGGCGAACACCACGGCCACGACGAGCAGCAGCGCGTCGACCGCGATGAAGGCGATCCAGCCCGGCGTCAGCCGCCCGCGGCGAGACCGGCCACCGCCCGGGCCGCCGGGGCCGGGCGGAGCCGGTGGGGCGGCCGGGTGGGCGGCCGGAGCCTCGGCGTAGGCCGGCCCGGCGGCGCCGTAGGCCGGCCCGGCGGCGTACCCGTCCGGCGGCACCTGAGGCTGCGGGGGCGCGTAGGCCTCCTGACCGTAGCCGTGCTGCCCGTACGCGTGCGGTTGCACCGGGGCCGGCTGCCCGTACGACGCCGTCGACGCCGTCGACAGCGTCGACGCGGGCGGAGCGGGGGGCGCGGGCGGCGCGGTGCCGCCCGACGGGCTGAACGACGGGGGCATGCGGTGCGCGGACGGGACGCGCTGGACCCGCGGCGGCACGCCGGGCTCCGGCGTCCCCTCGGGTCCGGGCACGTGCCCGGGCGGAGGCGGCGGCGGGGGCGGCACGGTGCCGGACATCGGGTCTCCTCCCTCACGGGTCGGTGCGCCGCACGCGAGGTGCGTGGGGCGCGGCGCACCGCGAAGGATGTCACGGTCCGGTCTCGATGGTCGAACGCATCGCCCTGACCAGGCACGTCACGGCCGCTCCGCCGGGGCGGCCGGCCGCCCCGGGCACGCCGCCCGCAATCCGTTCGGGGGCCGGAGCAGCGGGTGGCATGATCGGCCCTTGGGCCGCACCGTGGCGGTCCCCACGCGCCGCGACCCGCGGCACCGTCGAGGAGAGGGAGCACCTGTGCCCGGAGAGAACCTGACCCGTGCGGAGGCGGTCGAGCGCGCCGGCGTCGTCACCGCCGTCGAGTCGTACGCGATCGACCTGGACCTGACCACCGGACCGACCACGTTCGCGTCGACCACCGTGATCCGGTTCTCCGCGACGCCGGGTGCGAGCACGTTCGTCGACCTGGTCGCGCCGACCGTGCGCGAGGTCGTGCTCAACGGACGCCCGCTGGACGTCGCCACCGTGTTCGCGGACTCGCGCATCGCGCTCGACGGGCTCGAGGCCACGAACGAGCTGCGCGTGGTCGCCGACTGCGCGTACACCAACACGGGCGAGGGCCTGCACCGCTTCGTCGACCCGGTCGACGGCGAGGTGTACCTGTACACGCAGTTCGAGGTGCCCGACGCCCGGCGCGTGTTCGCGACCTTCGAGCAGCCGGACCTCAAGGCGCCGTTCCAGGTCACCGTCACGGCGCCCGCCGCGTGGCAGGTCGTCTCCAACCAGCCGACGCCGGAGCCGCAGGCCGCGCAGCACGCCACCGAGCCCGACGTCGCCGCCGCGACCTGGCACTTCGAGCCGACACCGCGCATCTCGTCCTACCTCGTGGCGCTCGTCGCGGGTCCGTACGCGGTGCGCCGCGGCGAGCTGGCGTCGGCGGACGGCCGGACGATCCCGCTCGGCGTGTTCTGCCGCGCGTCGCTCTCGGAGCACCTCGACGCCGACTACATCATGGCGACCACGCGCAAGGGCTTCGAGTTCTTCGAGAAGACCTTCGACTTCCCCTACCCGTTCGCGAAGTACGACCAGCTCTTCGTGCCCGAGTACAACATGGGCGCGATGGAGAACCCCGGCTGCGTGACGTTCACGGAGTCGTACGTCTTCCGCTCCAAGGTGACCGACGCCGTCCGCGAGCGCCGGGTCGTGACGATCCTCCACGAGCTGGCCCACATGTGGTTCGGCGACCTCGTCACGATGAAGTGGTGGAACGACCTGTGGCTCAACGAGTCGTTCGCAGAGTACGTCTCGACGCTCGCGACGGCCGAGGCCACCGAGTGGGAGGCGGCGTGGACCACGTTCTCCGCGATGGAGAAGACCTGGGCCTACCGCCAGGACCAGCTGCCCTCGACGCACCCGATCGTCGCGCCGATCAACGACCTGGAGGACGTCCAGGTCAACTTCGACGGCATCACGTACGCCAAGGGCGCGTCGGTGCTCAAGCAGCTCGTCGCCTGGGTCGGCCGTGAGGAGTTCCTCGCCGGCGTCGCCGCCTACTTCAAGAAGCACGCCTGGTCCAACACCGAGCTCACCGACCTGCTGACCGAGCTCGAGGCCACGAGCGGCCGCGACCTCGCCTCGTGGTCGCGGCTCTGGCTCGAGACCGCGGGCGTCAACACGCTGCGGCCCGACGTCCAGGCCGACGCCGAGGGGCGCATCACCGGGTTCGCCGTGGTGCAGTCCGCGGCCGCCGACCACCCGACGATCCGCCCGCACCGCCTCGGCATCGGCTTCTACGACCTCGTCGACGACGCGCTCGTGCGCACGCACGCCGTGCAGATCGACGTCGACGGCGAGCGCACCGAGGTGCCGGAGCTGGTCGGGCGCACCCGCCCCGGCCTGATCCTCCTCAACGACGACGACCTGGCGTACGCCAAGATCCGGCTCGACGAGGCGTCGCTCGCGTTCGCGATCAAGAACCTGTCCCGGATCGCCGACCCGCTCGCACGCTCGCTGGTGTGGGGCTCGGTCTGGGACGCGGTGCGCGACGGCGAGACGCGCGCGTCGTCGTACGTCGAGCTCGTGCTGGGCAACATCGCCGCTGAGACCGAGTCGACGACGGTGCGCACCACGCTGGCCCAGCTCGGGCTGGCGGCGCGCCGGTACGTGGAGCCGGCACGCCGGGTCGAGACGCTCGCCCGCGTGGGGGACACGCTGTGGTCGCTGGCCCGGGAGGCCGAGGCGGGCTCCGACCTCCAGCTGCAGCTCGTCAAGTACTTCGCGCTCCTGGCCTCGACGCCCGACCACGTGGCTCCGCTGCGCGGTCTGATCGACGGCACGACGACGCTCGAGGGGCTCGAGATCGACACGGACCTGCGCTGGGAGCTGCTCGAGGGCCTCGTGATCCTCGGCGCCGCCGGCGAGGACGAGATCGACGCGACGCTCGAGCAGGACGACACCGCGACGGGGCGGCAGGCCGCCGCACGGGCGCGTGCCGCCATCCCCACCACGGAGGCGAAGGAGCGCGCGTTCGCCTCGATCGTCGACACGACCGACGTGCCGAACGCGATCATCCGCTCGACGGCGGCGGGCTTCGTGCACGTCGGCGCCGACGCGGGCGTGCTCGAGCCGCTGGTGCGCCGCTACGTGGACGCCCTGATGCCCATCTGGGAGTCGCGCAGCTACCACATCTGCGAGGAGCTCATCGAGGGCCTCTACCCGGCACCGCTCGCGTCCGAGGCGCTGCGCGACGCCGTCCGCGGCTGGTTGGAGGCGCACACCGACGCGCCCGCCGCGCTGCGCCGCATGGTGACCGAGCAGCTCGCCGACACCGAGCGGGCCCTGGCGGCCCAGGCCGCCGACGCGTGACGCCGAGGTAGCGCGTCCCTGCGCGAGGTAGCGCGCTACCTCGCGCAGGGACGCGCTACCTCGGCGAGGGACGCGCTACCTCGCGGTGTTGAGGGCGTGGACCAGCGAGCGCAGCCGCGCGTTGTCGAACAGGTCCTCGACGAGGACGACGTTCCCGGCGGCGTCGCCGAGCGGCACCTTCCAGTTCGGGTACTCCTGGTCCGTGCCCGGCTGGTTCTGCGAGCGCCGCTCCCCCACCGCGTCGACGAGCTGCACGCCCACCAGGGCCGCGGGCGTCCGGCGCAGGTACCGGTGCAGGCCCTCGACGATCTCGCGCTCGGACGGGTCGTCACCCACGTAGCCCCGCTCGGCGAGCGCCCGCACGGCCGCGTCGCGCTCGGCGCGGGCGCGCTGGCGCAGCACCTGCGGGTCCTCGGCGAGCAGGCCGAGCCGCTCGCGCAGGTCGACGTGCTCGCCGGCGAGGTAGCCGGCCGTCGGCGGCATGTCGTGGGTGCCGACCGACGCGAGCGTCATGCGGCGGTACTTCTCGGGCGGGAGCGGCCGTCCGTCCTCGTCCTTCTCGAACCACAGCACCGAGGTGCCGAGGACGCCGCGGTCCGCCAGGTAGTCGCGCACCCAGGGCTCGAAGACGCCCAGGTCCTCGCCGACCACGATCGCGCCGGCCCGGTGCGCCTCGAGGCACAGGATCCCGACGAGCGCCTCGTGGTCGTACCGGACGTACGCGCCGGCGGACGCCTGGGCGCCGGCCGGTACCCACCAGAGGCGGAAGAGCCCGAGGATGTGGTCGACCCGCAGCGCTCCCGCGTGCCGCAGGGCCGTGCGCAGCATGTCGCGGTAGGGCCCGTACCCCGCCCGGGCCAGGGCGCGCGGGTTCCACGGCGGCTGCGACCAGTCCTGGCCCTGCTGGTTGTACATGTCGGGCGGCGCGCCCACCGTGACCCCGTGCGCGAGCACGTCGCGGTGCGCCCAGGAGTCGGCGCCCGCCGGGTGCACCCCGACGGCGAGGTCGTGCATGATCCCGACCTGCATGCCGGCCTCGCGCGCCACGCGCTGCGCGGTGTGCTTCTGCTCGTCGGCCACCCACTGCAGCCAGCAGTAGAACTCGACCCGCTCGGCCAGCTGCGTCCGCAGCGCCTCGACCGCGGGCGAGTCCGGGTCGGCGAGCTCGGCCGGCCACTCGGAGCCGCCCAGGTGCTCGGCGAGCGCGCACCACGTCGCGAAGTCCCGCAGCCCCTTGCCCTGGCCGGCCACGAACTCCTCGTAGACCGCCTGGCGCGCGGCGCGCCGGGGAGCGGTGAAGACGACCTCGAGCGCCGCCTTCTTCGCCTCCCAGACGGCGTCGCGGTCGATCGGACCGGGGTCCTGCGTGAGCTCGCGCACCGGGTCGGCGGCCCACTCGACGAGCGAGCGGTCGGCCGCCGAGAGGTACGCCGTCTCCGGGATGTCCTCGACGCGCACGTACACGGGGTTCAGGAACCGGCGGCTCGTCGGCAGGTAGGGCGACGGCGTCATGGGGACGACCGGCTCGGCCGCCGCGAGCGGGTTGACCGCCACGAAGTCGCCGTTCGCCTGGTGCGCCGTGAGCCACGCGAGGTCGGCGAGGTCGGCGAGGTCGCCCAGCCCCCACGACGTGCGTGACCGCACCGAGTACAGCTGGACCAGGAACCCCCACACCTGGCCGTCGGCCACGGCGGGCGGGAGCTCGAGGCGCCGAGGGGTCACCACGAGCGTCGCCCGCGTCTCGTGCCCCTCGCTGAGCGCGTGCAGCGAGTGCCAGCCGAGCGGCAGGTCCGCGGGGAGCGTGAACGTCGCGCGCCCCACGCGGCGTCCGTCGACGACGCGCGGCTCGACGTAGGCGTCGACCTGCTCGAGGTCGCGCCGCGGCCGGTGCTGGTGGCGGCGGGCGGTCGGCTCGGCGCCGTCGATCTCGGTCCACACGTGCACCGACACGCCGTCGGTGACGTGCACGTGCACCTGCGCCGGCTCGCCCTGGCGCACGACGACGGCCGGCGGCAGGACGGACCGCCACTCCTCGTCGCGGGCGCGCTGGAGGCTGTGCGTGACCTGCTGCGGCGTGGCCGCGGGGACGCCGAGGGCCTCGAGGACCGCCACGAGCGTCGACGCACGGACGCGCTCGGTGCCGCCCTCGAAGGTGTGGTGCTCCGTGAGGACCCCGTGCGCAGCGGCGAGCTCGAGCAGCTCGGCAGGGACGTCGTCGCCGGTCGTCAGGTCGTCGCTCACGGGACGATCCTGCCATCGAACACCCGCCCGGGCACTGCGCCCACGCGGCCTTTCCCCAGGTTCGGCGTGGGTCCGGTCACGACGCCGGGACAGACGCCGGGACAGACGCCGGGACACCGGGCCGGACCCTCAGGTCGGCCCGCTACCGTGGCGCCCGTGATCGGATCGCTCACCGCCCTGCCCCTGCCTGCCGTCATGACCGTACCCACCACCGTGCCGGACCCCGCCGAGTCCTCGGTTGCGCAGGACGCCGCCGAGGCCGGCTCCGTCTTCTGGGAGTGGTTCACCGGCTGGCCCCTGCGGGTGCTGATCATCGTCGTCGTCGGCCTGGCGGTGCTCGGGCTCCTGCGCCGTGCGATCGCGCACATCACCGAGCGCATCGCCGAGGGCGCCGGCACCCCCACGACCGACGAGCCCGCGCACCGCGGCGTGCTCCGGCGCGGCCGGCTCGAGGACGCGCTGGCGATCGCCAACCCCCTCGCCACGGCCCGCCGTGCCCAGCGGGCCCGCACGGTGGGCTCGGTGCTGCGCTCCACGGCCAACATCGTCGTGAGCACGCTCATCCTCCTCATGGTCCTGCAGGAGCTCGACGTGCGGGTGGGCCCGCTCCTCGCGTCGGCGGGCATCGCCGGCGTGGCGCTCGGCTTCGGCGCCCAGAGCCTCGTGAAGGACTTCATCTCGGGCGTCTTCCTGCTGGTCGAGGACCAGTTCGGCGTCGGCGACGTGGTCGACCTGGGGTCCGGCGCCGTCGGCACCGTCGAGGAGGTGCAGCTGCGCACGACGCAGGTGCGCAGCTTCGACGGCACCCTGTGGTACGTGCGCAACGGCGAGATCCTGCGCGCCGGCAACCGCACGCAGCAGTGGTCCCGCGCGCTCGCCGAGGTGCGGGTGCCCCTGGACGCCGACGTCGACGTCGTGCGCGGCGCGCTCGGCCGCGCGGCCGACGCGGTGCAGGCCGACCCCGAGCTCGCGCCGTCGCTGCTCGAGGCGCCGTCGGTGCGCGGCGTCGACGCGGTGAACGACTTCACGATGACGTTCACCCTGCACGCCCAGGTGCAGCCCGGGCAGCAGTGGGAGGTGTCGCGCGCGCTCCTGCGCGCCGCGCAGGCCCAGCTGCGCGCCGCGGGGGTGCTGCGCGGCGAGGCCGTCGAGACCGGGGACGAGGTCGCCGAGGCCTGACGGCTCCGTCAGGCGAGGAGCGTGTCCATCTCCGCGGCGAGGTTGTCCGCCTCCGGGCCCACGATGACCTGGACGACCCGGCCGGAGCGGACCACCCCGAAGGCGCCCGACTGCTTCAGGCCCGGCTCGTCCACGAGGGACGGGTCGGTCACCTGGACGCGCAGCCGCGTGATGCACGGCTCGAGCTCGACGACGTTGGTGGTGCCGCCCAGCGCCGCGAGGATGTTGTCCGCCTTGCTCATTCGGTCACTCCTGGGGGATGCGTCGTTGCAGGTCCGCTCCCAGCGTATCCCGTCGGGCGCCGGAGCGGGGTTCGGCGTGCTCGCGGTCTGGGAGACTGTCCCGGTGCGACCTGACTCCTTCTTCGACGCCGTCGGCGGCCACGAGACCTTCGTGCGCCTCGTGGACGCCTTCTACGACGGCGTGGCGACCGACGAGGTGCTGCGTCCCATGTACCCCGAGGAGGACCTCGGCCCCGCCAAGGAGCGCCTGACGCTGTTCCTCGAGCAGTACTGGGGCGGCCCGACGACGTACAGCGAGCAGCGCGGGCACCCGCGCCTGCGCATGCGCCACGCCCCGTACAAGGTCAACCCGGACGCCCGCGACCGCTGGCTGCGGCACATGCGCACCGCCGTCGACTCCCTCGGCCTCGCGCCGATCCACGAGGCCCAGCTGTGGGACTACCTGGAGCGCGCGGCGTTCAGCATGATCAACACCTTCGAGGACTGACCGCGACCCGGCGTCGCGGCACCCCCACCACCAGACCCGAGGAACGATCCGGCCCATGAGCGAGACGACCACCCCGACGGACGCCGCGCAGTCCATCCCCGACGCGCTCGAGCGGCTGCTGTCCGTGCTCGACCTGCGCGAGGTCGACGGCTGGGGCCCGCGCGGCGAGGAGGACCTGTGGCGGGGCGACTCGGTCCCGGGACCGGCCCGGCGCGTGTACGGCGGGCAGGTGCTCGCGCAGGCGCTCCTGGCGTGCGGACGCACGGTCGGGGCCGGACGCCTGCCGCACTCGATGCACGCGTACTTCCTGCGGGAGGGCGCGCTGGACGTGCCGATCGACTTCGCGGTGGAGCGCCTGCGCGACGGCCGGTCGTTCAGCGCCCGCCGCACGCACGCCCTCCAGCACGGCCAGCCGATCCTGTCGCTCACGGCGTCGTTCCAGGAGGACCAGCCGGGCTACGAGCACTTCACGCCCGCGCCCGAGGACGTCCCCGCCCCCGAGGACGTGCCGTCGGCGATCGACCTGCTCGGCGGCATCGACCACCCCGCCGCCCGCTTCTGGTCGCACGAGTCGGCGTTCGACCTCCGCCACGTCGGCGGCTCCCTGTACCTGGGCGCGCCGGCGGACCGGTCCGCCACCCAGCTGGTCTGGGTCCGGGCCCGCCACGAGGTGACGTCGGACGACCCGTTGCTGCACCGCGCGCTGCTCGCGTTCGCGTGCGACCAGGTCATGCTCGAGCCCGTGCTCCGGCAGGCTGGCCGGTCGTGGCTCGACGTCGGCGGCGCCGTCCCGATGGCGAGCCTCGACCACGCGATGTGGTTCCACCGCGACGCGCGGGCCGACGACTGGCTGCTGTACGTCCAGGAGTCCCCCGGCGCCCAGGGCGGCCGGGGCCTAGGGCTGGCGCGCGTGTACGACCGCGCGGGCGCGCTCGTGGCGAGCATCGCCCAGGAGGGCATGGTCCGCCTCGGCGCGTGAGCGTCACCTGTCCCGTCGGCCGGCGGCGGCGCGCCGCTCGGCCTCGGCCGTGACGTTGCGCTGCATCCCGCCGAACACCACGCCGTGGAAGGGTGCGACCGCCCACCAGTACACGTGGCCGGCCAGGCCGCGCGGGGAGAACAGCGCCCGCTGCACGAACACGCTCCGCCCCGCGCCCGGGCCGTCCTCGGTGCGCAGCTCGAGCCAGGCCAGCCCGGGCAGGCGCATCTCGGCGCGCAGCAGCAGGCGGCGCCCCGGCTCGACCGCCTCGACCCGCCAGAAGTCGACGACGTCGTCGATCACCAGCCGGGTGTCGTCGCGTCGCCCGCGGCGCAGGCCCGGCCCGCCCACGAGGCGGTCCAGCAGGCCGCGGGCCCGCCACGCGAGCGGCCAGGAGTACCAGCCCTGCTGGCCCCCGATCTCCTCGACCACCGACCACAGCACGCCGCGGGGCGCGGCGACGTCGGAGTCGCGCTCGTCGGCGTACAGGGAGCCGCCGGCCCAGTCGGGGTCCGACGGCAGCGGGTCGGACGGGGTGCCCGGCACCGACGCCGACGACCACCGCGTGGTGACCTCGCCGTCGTGGATGCGCTCGAGCGCGAGCGCGATCGCCCGGTCGACGCCCGTGAGCCCGCCGGGCGGGTCCGGGACGTACCGCGCGACGTCGTCCTCCCGGCACACGACCTCGTGCTGCAGCGACTCGACCAGCGGCCGCGCGATGCCCGACGGCACGGGTGTCACGAGACCGACCCAGAGGCTCGAGAGCCGCGGCGTGAGCACGGGCACGCCGACGATCAGCCGCCGACGCAGTCCCGCCACGCGCGCGTAGCGCTGCATCAGCTCGCGGTACGTCAGCACGTCCGGCCCGCCGATGTCGAACCCTCGCGACACGTCCGCGGGCATCGTCGCGGCCCCGACCAGGTAGTGCAGCACGTCGCGGACGGCGATCGGCTGGATCCGGTTGTCGACCCACCGCGGCGTCGTCATCGCCGGCAGGCGCTCGGTCAGATAGCGCATCATCTCGAACGACGCCGACCCGGAACCCAGGACGACCGCCGCCCGCAGCACCGTGGTCGGCACGCCTGACGCCAGGAGGATCTCGCCGACCTCCTTGCGCGAGGCGAGGTGGGGCGAGAGCTCCTCGTCGGGGACGTCGGGAGACAGCCCGCCGAGGTAGACGATGCGCCCGACGCCCGCCTCGCGCGCCGCCCGGGCGAAGGTGCGCGCGGCGCGCCGGTCGAGCGCCTCGAAGGCGGACCCGGTCCCGAGCGAGTGGATGAGGTAGTACGCCACGTCGACGCCGTCGAGAGCCGCCCGCGTCTGCTCGAGGTCGGTCGCGTCCGCCTCCACGAGCTCGACCCGGTCCGCCCAGTCCCGGCCAGCGAGCCGCGCGGGGTTGCGCGCGAGCGCCCGCACCTCGTGGCCGGCGTCGAGCAGCGCCGGGACCAGCCGGCCCCCGACGTACCCCGTGACGCCCGTGACCGCGGCCCTCATGCCAGCAGCTCCAGGACCTCGCGCTCGGCCCGCCGCGTCGAGCGCGTCGAGCCGATCGTCTCGCCCCGCTCCCACAGGTCCCACAGGCGCGGGTCGATGTACGACGCGCGGGCCACGGCCGGGGTGTTGCCGAGCTCCTCGGCGACGTCGCGCACGATGCCGGCCACGATCGCGCGCCGCCTGCGTGCCGACGACGGCGGCGCGCCCGCGTCGGCGAGCGCCCGCGCCGCCAGCACGGTCGCGTGCCACGTGCGGAAGTCCTTGGGCGTGGCGTCCGGCCCGAGCCGCTGCTTGACGTAGTCCTGCACGTCCGCGCTGGTCACGTCGTGCCACCGCGCCTGACCCGCGGGCCCTGCCTCCCGCCAGGCGAGCAGGTCCACCCCGCCGCGCCGCCGCTTGAGGGTGCTCACGAGCTGCGCGACCACCGGGTCGTCGACCAGCACCTCCCGCACCTGCCCCGACTTCGCGGGGTAGCGGAAGTGCACCGAGCCGTCCCGGCGCACGCGCACGTGGTCCTTGCGGATGGTGGCGAGCCCGTAGCTCTTGTTGCGCTTGGCGTAGATCTCGCCGCCGGCCCGGAAGTACGCGAGGTCGAGCAGCCGGAACGCGAGGGCGAGCACCTTCGCGCGCGGCATCCCCGGCAGCTCGAGGTCGCGCGCGGCCTGCCGGCGGGCCGCCGGGAGCCGTCGCCCGACGTCGAGCACCCGGTCGTGCTTGCGCCGGCGCCGCTGCTCGGTCCAGTGCTCGTGGTAGATGTACTGCCCGCGGCCGGCCTCGTCGTACCCGAAGGCCTGGATGTGCCCGTTCGGGTGCCGGCAGATCCACACGTCGCGCCACGCGGGCGGCACCGCCAGCTTCTTGCACCGCGCCAGCTCCTCGGGGTCGGCCAGGCGCGAGCCGTCGGTGTCGAAGAAGACCCAGCCACGCCCCGCCCGACGGCGGCCGTAGCCCGGGGCCGACACGGAGACACGACGCAGGCGGGGCACCCGGTCAGTGTGACCGGGCGTCCGGGCCCTCGCACCGTCAGCGCCGGCGCAGCTCCAGCGGCTCACCGGTGAACGGCGCCCAGGCGTCGCGCTCGGCGTCCGCGATGCGCCGCGGCCGCCCGGTGGCCGCGTCGATGAGGACGATCGTCGTGACGGCCCGCACGTACGGGTCGGCGCCCGACGCCGGGCCCGTGCGCGGGAACCCGCCGGGCGCGCCGTCGTGCACCTCGTAGCAGACCTCGAGGCTCGCCCCGCCGACCTTGCCGATCCACATCTCGACCCGGACGGGCGTGCGCGAGAACCCGAGCGGGCGCAGGTACTCGATCTGCTGCGCCGCGACGAGCGTGTGCGACGACGCCGCAGGGCCCGAGTCGAGGACCGCGGTCGGCCAGCCGTCGCCGTCCTCGGCCTCCGCGTGCCGCCAGAACGCGGTGATGCGGGCGTCCTCGAGGAGGCGGAACATCGCGACGTTGTTGACGTGCTGGTACGCGTCGAGGTCGGACCAGCGCAGCGGGACGGGGACGTGCAGTCGGATCATGGCGGCCATTGTGCCCGCCCGGTCGGCGACCTCAGGACGCCGCGGTCCCCGCGGCCGCCCGGCACCGCGCGAGCGCGACCATCTCCTCGCCGACGGGGAGCCGCACCAGCCGGTCGGCGACCTCCGCCACCGACTCCCGCAGGCGGCGCCGCGCGCGGGAGGCGCGCCGTCGGGCACCGACCGCGGCGAGCGCGCGCGAGACGAGCGCGAGGACCAGGCCTGCCGCGAGCCCGCCGAGGGCGAGCAGCGTCGGCCACGGCACCTCGAGGACTCCCCCGCCGCGGTGCGTCAGGTCGACCGTGAGCTCGGGCGCCGGCACCGGCGGCAGCTGGAGGTAGGCCAGCGCCGCGGCCGCGCCCAGCCACAGCAGGCCTGCCACGGCGGCCGCGAGGAGCATCCACTGGAGCACGCCGACGACCCGCCACCACACCGGCCGGCGTGCGGCCTCGAGCGTCGTGCTGGCCACGGCGGAGTCCAGCGCGTCGGGCAGGGCGTCGATCCCCTCCTGGGCGCGGTGCCGCGCCGCGAGCACCCACGGGTCCGGGACCCCGTCGGTCACGCGGTCCACGTAGCGGCGCACGGCCGACGCGGCGGCGGCGCGCACCGACGGGCGGGTCCGGGGCAGCGACGTGCGCACGAGTTCGGGACGCTCACCCGTGCGCGCGGCGTCCGGCCGGAGGCCGAGCCGCCGCAGCGGGTCCGGGCGGAACCGGCCGACCCAGCGGGTCACGGGCCAGCCCGTCGCGGCGCGGGCGTCGCGCACGGCGGAGCGGCGGACCGCCTCGACCACGGTGGGCACGCCCGCGGCGTCCTCGAGCGCGTCGGTCAACGCTCCCGCGGCCCGCTCCCCCGCCCGCTCCGACGGCGCCTGCCCGCACTCCTCGAGGATGCGGCGGGCGACGGCGCGCTCGTCGCCCGCGAGCCGGGCGGTGGCGGCCTCGCGGCGCTGGGCGGCGTCGGCGAGCAGCGCCCGCAGGTGGTCGGTGCCCTGACCCGTGCGGGCTGACAGCGCCAGGACGCGCGCGCCGTCGAGCCCGTCCGCCTTCACGAGGCGGCGCAGGTCCGCGAGCATGGCGTCCGTCTCGGCGTCCGTCAGGCGGTCGACCTGGTTGAGCGCCACCACGACGACGTCGGCACGGCCCGCGA
>JAPSLD010000212.1 GCA_031181105.1 Isoptericola sp.
CTCACCGCGGGTGCGCTGGCCCGTGAGCTGGAGGTCTCCACCCGTACGGTCCTGCGTGACATCGAGGCGTTGTCCGCCGCGGGTGTCCCCGTCTACGCCGAGCGCGGTCGCCACGGAGGCTTCGCGCTGCTGCCCGGCTTCCGGACCGAGCTCACCGGGCTGAACCACGACGAAGCCGTCGCCGTGCTCGCCGCCGGGTCGGGTCGCGCCGAGCAGGTGCTCGGGCTCGGACCGGCGCTCGCCTCAGCCGTGCGGAAGGTCCTCGACGCGCTGCCCCCGGGCCACCAGGCCGCCGCGGGCGCCGCGGCCGAGCGCCTTCTCGTCGACCCCGGGACCGATCTGCTCTCGCGCCGCCTGGCCACCGACCAGATCTCCGAGACCACGATGGCGCACGTGCGGCGCGCGGTCCTCGCCGGGCACCGGCTGCGCATCCACTACGCAGCCAGGGGCCAGTCACCACGGTGGCGCACGGTGGACCCCGTCGGTCTTGTCACGGTGCGTGGCAGGGGTTACCTGCTGGCGAGGCGAGCCGGCGCGGACCGCACCTACCGGATCGCCCGGATCCTCGCGGCCGACGAGCTTCCCCAGCCCGCGGAACGCCCCTCCCAGGTCGACCTGAGACGCATCTGGGCCGAGCGTTGCGCGCAGTTCCTCTCCGACGACCACGTCACCGTCCACGTCCGGGTGGACCCGGCGCGGCGGGACCAGCTCCTCGACATGGCAGAAGCGGTCCGCGCCGAGGAACCGGAGGCTGACGGCTGGTCACGTCTCGACGTGACGTTCCAGGACCTGTGGCACGCGGAATGGGCGCTGTGGCAGCTCGGCACCCACGCCGAAGCACTCGCCCCGCAGGAGCTGCGGGCCTCCCTGCACGACCGCGCCCGAGCTATCGCCGACCGGTACCGCGACTCGTCGTGAGCCGGTCCGCCGCGCGCACCGGGTCGCGCCGTCTCACGACGCCCGGCGTGCAGCGCTAGCGTGAAGCGGGCGGACGGCGGTCCGCCCGGCCGAGGACGGGCGTGGGTACCCGCTCCGGACGGTGGGGAGGGGAGATGCGGTGAGCGGCGCCTACCTGCTGGTGGTCCTCGCGGTCGTGGCGGTCCCGGGGGCCGACTTCGTCGTGACGCTGCGCAACACGGTCCTCAGCGGCCGCAGCGGCGGCGTCGCCACGGCCGGCGGGATCGGGGTGGCGTCCCTCGTCCAGGGCTCGCTGGCCTCGGTCGGCGTGGGCGCGCTGATCGTGCAGTCGCAGCCGCTCTTCTTCGCGCTGCGGTGGCTCGGCCTCGCCTACCTGTGCTGGCTCGGCGCGCAGGCGCTGCGGGCGGCGGTGCGGGGCCGGCGCGACGTGGCTCCCTCCGCACGGGGCACCGGTCCGGCCCACCGCGCCCGGTCGTTCCGCCAAGGGTTCCTCACCAACATCACCAACCCCAAGATGCTGGTGTTCTACCTCTCGCTCCTGCCGCAGTTCGTCGGCGCCGAGGCCCCGCTCTGGACCTGGCTCCTGCACGCCTGGACGCTGCCGGTGGTCGGCACGGCCTGGCTGCTCGCCGTCGCCGTCCTGGGGAGCGCGCTGCGCGAGAAGCTCCTGCGACCCGTCGCACGGCGCGTCGTCGACGCGGTGTCCGGCCTCGCGCTGATCGGCTTCGGCGCCCGGCTCGCGCTCGACCGCGCCTAGCGCTCAGTCCTGGCCGGGCGGGCCGTGGCCCTGGTGCAGCTGCCGGCGGGTGCGCCAGACGGCGGCGGCCGCGACGGCGACGATCGCGAGCAGCGCCAGCCCGAAGAGCCACGGCATGCCGGAGCCGGCGGCGGCGTCACCGTCCGCCGCCGCGTCCGTCGCGTCGGGCGCGGGCTCGGGCGACGCCGCGGGCTCGTCGGTCGCCGTCGGCTCGTCGGTCGCCGCGTCGTCGGCTGCGGCGTCGCCGGTCGCGGCCGGCGAGGGCGTCGGCTGCTCCGCGACCGTGAAGCCGAACGTCCCGTCGATCGGGTGGCCGTCGGACGACACGACGCGCCAGGCGACCTCGTACTCCCCGCCGGGCAGGTCCGACGGCAGGGCGGCCGTGACCTCGGGCCCGTCCACGCTGAGCTCGGCCTCGACCGGCCCCGCGGGCGTCGTGACGACCACCTGGCTCCCCGTGGGCAGGATGTCGCCGCTGTAGGTCAGGACGACCTGGACCGGCGGCGCGGCGAGCTCGGCGTCGGCGGGCGGGTCCGAGGCCTCGAGCTGGTCGTGCGCGCCGGCCGGGCCGGCGGTCGCGACGGTCACCGCCGTGCTGAACGCCACGGCCCCGAGGAGCGTCACGGCCAGCGCGACGAGCGCCGCGACGACGGTGCGGGCGGACGGCGGGACGCTGCGGTGGTTCGTGGAGTACGTCGGCACGAGGTGACCCTAGCTCCCCCGCACCGTGACCCGGCAAGGCCGGGCACCGCCGTCGGGCGACGTCACACCGCCCGACGGGCGGACGGCGCCGGCGTTCCTAGACTCGGGGCGTGGACTTCTACTCCGCCTACGCCCACGGCTTCGCGCGCGTGGCGGCGTGCACCGTCCCGGTGACCGTCGCCGACCCGCGAGCCAACGCCGCCACCATCCTCGCCGAGGCGCGCGCCTGCCACGACGACGGCGTGGCCGTCGCCCTCTTCCCCGAGCTCAGCGTCTCGGGCTACGCGCTCGACGACCTGCACCTGCAGGACACGCTGCTCGAGGCGACCTACGCCGCGCTCGACGAGATCGTGGCCGCGAGCGCGGCGCTGCGCCCGATGCTCGTGGTCGGCGCCCCGGTCGAGGTCGGCAACCGCGTGCTCAACTGCGCGGTCGTCGTGCACGGTGGGCGGGTGCTCGGCGTCGCGCCGAAGTCCTACCTGCCGAACTACCGGGAGTTCTACGAGAAGCGGTGGTTCGCGCCCGGCGACGACCAGCGCGGCCGCACCGTGACGCTGCCGTTCGGCGACGCGCAGGAGGTGCCATTCGGCCCGGACCTGATCTTCGCGGCCGACGACGTCGCCGGGCTGAGGGTGCACGTCGAGGTGTGCGAGGACATGTGGGTCCCCGTGCCGCCGTCGGCGGAGGCGGCGCTCGCCGGCGCCACCGTGCTGCTGAACCTGTCCGCGAGCCCCATCACCGTGGCCCGCGCCGAGGACCGGCGCCTCATGGTGCGCTCCACGTCGGCCCGGTGCCTCGCCGCGTACGTCTACGCGGCGGCGGCGCAGGGCGAGTCCACGACGGACCTGTCGTGGGACGGGCAGACCCTCGTCTACGAGGCGGGCGACCTGCTCGCCGAGACGGAGCGGTTCCCGGACGGCCCCCGACGGGCGGTGGCCGACGTCGACCTCGACCGGCTGCGCCAGGAGCGCCTGCGGATGGGGTCGTTCGACGACAACCGGCGGGCGCTCGCCGACCGGGTCTCGGGCTTCCGCACCGTCAGCTGGTCGGTGCGACCGCCGTCGGGCGACGTCGGGCTGCGGCGCAAGGTCGACCGGTTCCCGTTCGTGCCCGACGACGCGGAGCGGCTCGCGCTCGACTGCTACGAGGCGTACAACATCCAGGTCACCGGCCTGGAGAAGCGGCTAAACGCGATCGGGCAGCCCACGGTGGTCATCGGCGTCTCGGGCGGGCTCGACTCGACGCACGCGCTCATCGTGGCCGCCAGGGCGATGGACCGCCTGGGCCGGCCGCGCAGCGACATCCACGCGTTCAC
>JAPSLD010000213.1 GCA_031181105.1 Isoptericola sp.
GTCACGCTCCCGGCGCGCAGCGTCGTGGTGGCCACCTCGTCGCGCACGCGCACGTCGTCGAGCCGGACCATGTTCTCGCTGGCCGACGTCCGGTACGCGGCCAGGGCGCCGGGCCGGCGCTCAGGCAGCGGGAAGCCGCCGTCGAGCTGGAGGTCGAGCGGGACGTCGTGCGCGTTCTCGTTCACCACGACGACCGCGAACTCGCCGGTCCGCGGGTCCTTGAACGCCGTGACGGTCACGCCAGGGGCCGGCTGGGGCGTGGTGCCGAGCAGCACCATGCCCGGGTCGACGAAGCGCGAGTACTGGCCGATCGCGTAGTAGCGCTTGAAGATCCGGTACTCGCCCGTCTCCGTCGGGTTGCCGCTCTGCGGCGTCCCGGTGTTCACCAGGCGGATGAGGTCCGAGCCGTCGGCGCCGTTGTTGGCCACGGGCCACCACCAGAAGTAGGCACCCAGGCGGGTCTCGTTGAAGAGGTTGCCGATGAGCTCGGCGTACCGCAGGCCGTCGGTCATCGTGTTGTTGACGAACAGGCGGTCGCGCGGCGATCCCTGGTTCATGTACTCGGTCTGCCAGATCTGCTTGCCGAGCTCGTGCGACGTCGTGAAGGCGCCCGGCGCGGCGCGGGTCCCGCCGTCGACGAGGCCGGCGTACCCGTGCGCGGCGACGACGTCGACGTACTGGTTCGCCGCCGGGTCCGTGATCGCGGGCAGCACCCAGCGCTCGTCGAACCCGACGGCCTCGCCGAGCACGATCTCGGCGTCGACCCCGCGCTCGGCGAACGTCGGACCGAGGTGGTCGCGGACGAAGACCCGCAGCTCCTCCGGGGTCCACACGGCGCTGGAGTAGCTGGTGGCGAGGTCAGGCTCGTTGGTGGGGGAGACGTGCGTGATCCGGATGCCGAACTCCCGCTCGTACCCGATCACGTACTCGGCGAGGTAGTCGGCGAACTCGTCGTACATGTCGTCGCGCAGGCGGTTCGGCCTGCCGTCCGACGTCCGGGTCACAGAGCCGTTCTCCTTCATCCAGGCCGGCGGGCTCCAGACGCTCGCGAGGATCGTGTCGACGCCGCGCTCCTGCGCCTCCTTCATGAGCCAGACCTGGTAGCGGTCGAACGTCGGCTTCACCTGCTCCCAGTCCGGCTGGTCCCAGACGAGCTCGCCGGGCGCGGGCTCGATGGTCTGCGTCGGGCCGTCGTAGAGCTGGTCGCCCCAGACGCCGACGCCGCCGTCGCCCACCATCACGCGGGCGATGTCGAGGCCGATCCCGGTCTCGTCGTCGAAGATCATGTCGAGCATCTGGGACGCCAGCGGCTCCCCGAGCCGTTGGATGGAGCCCGCCTTGTGGAAGGCGAACGCGCCGCCGAAGCCGTCGACGTCCTGGCGCTCGTCAGCCCAGTCGACGACGGCGGTCGGGCGGACGGTCGGGGTCTTCGCGGCGTCGTCCGTCGCCCGGGCGGCGGTCGAGCCAGCCACGACCACGCCGAGCGCTGTCAGGATCGAAATCGATTTCGAAATCCGCGGAGATCGGACCTGTGTGCGTGTCATGAGTGATTTCCTCCCCAGTGGGCGCCTCCATTGGCGTCCTGGTCGCCAAAGGTAAGGCGCCTGGGCCCCCGGTCGCAAGAGTTTCGTCGAGACTGGTGCAATCGTTTGCGCAGCCGGTGGACCCCGATGCTGCAGGGACGGGCCGCCTGTTCAGGCCCCGTTGAGCCCCGAAGTGTCAGGGTTCTGACCCACGGCGCCGACGTGGGGACGCCGGTTGTGGGAACGTTTGCACACCGTCTGGTGACGGCCCGTGGCTCGACACGTCGGGAGTGCCGGGGACGACTCGACGCGCCGGCCCTGGGAAGCCTGGTCAGGCCTCGAAGCGGTACCCGGCTCCCGGATGGGTGAGGATGTGGCGCGGGTGGGCAGGGTCCGCCTCGAGCTTGCGGCGCAGCTGGGCGGTGTACACGCGCAGGTAGTTGGTCTCGCTGGAGTACGCGGGTCCCCACACCTCGTGCAGGAGCTGCTGACGGCCGACCAGGCGGCCGCGGTGACGGACGAGCACGTCGAGCAGCGCCCACTCCGTCGGGGTGAGCCGGACGTCCTGCCCGGCGCGGGAGACGACCCGGCGGGCCAGGTCGATCCGCAGGTCGCCGGCTTCGACGACCGGTTCCGCGTCGTGGCCGGGCTGCGCCCGGCGCACGGCAGCGCGGAGCCGGGCCAGCAGCTCGTTCATCGCGAAGGGCTTCGTCACGTAGTCGTCGGCGCCGGCGTCGAGGGCGGCGACCTTGTCGTCGCCCAGCTGGCGCGCCGACAGGACGACGATGGGCACGCGGCTCCAGCCCCGGACCCCCGCGATGACGTCGAGCCCGGCGAGGTCGGGCAGGCCGAGGTCGAGCAGCACCACGTCGGGGTGCGCGCTCGCGGCCGCGCCGAGCGCCTCCGCCCCGGTCGCGGCGGTCGTCACCTGCCAGCCGTGGGCGCGCAGGTTGATGGCCAGCGCGCGGGTCAGCCCGGCGTCGTCGTCCACCACCAGCACGTGGTTGCCCGACGGCGGCGCCGCGTCCGGCTGCCGGCTCACGCGTCGATCCCCTCACGTCCGCGGTCGCCCGACGCTGCGTGGGCGTCGGCGCCTGCCGCGCGCGGGACGCTCAGCACCATGGTCAGGCCACCGCCCGGCGTGTCGTCGGCCACCAGCTCCGCCCCGACGGCGCGTGACAGCCCGGACGCGACGGCGAGCCCGAGGCCGAGGCCGTCGGTGCCGGTGTCATCCAGGCGCTGGAACGGCTCGAACATGGTGTTCCTGCGCGACCGCGGCACGCCCGGACCGGTGTCGACGACGCGGATCTCGACGCGGTCGGGGCCCGCCGACGCGGTGACGACGACCGGGACGTCGTCCGGCGAGTGGCGCACCGCGTTCGACACGACGTTCGCGACGACCCGCTCCAGGAGACCGGCATCGGTGTGCACGAGCGGGAGGTCCTCGGGGACGTCGAGCGCGACCGCGCCGAGCCACGGCTCGACCGCGAGCGGTACGACCTCCTCGAGGCTGGTGGGCCGGAGCAGCGGGTGGACGGCGCCCGTCTGCAGGCGGGAGATGTCGAGCAGGTCGCCGATGAGGCGCTCGAGGCGGGCCGTGGAGTCGGCGATGGTGGAGACGAGCGCGTCACGGTCGTCGGGGTGCAGGTCGACGTCGTGCGCGGCAAGGCCGTCCACCGCCGCACGGGTCGCGGCCAGGGGTGTGCGCAGGTCGTGCGACACGGCGGCGAGCAGCGCGGTGCGGGTCGCCTCGGCGAGCTCCAGGGCGTGCGCCTGCTCGGCGCGCTCGCGCAGGCGGCGGTGCTCGAGAACGATCCCGGCCTGTGCGCCGACGGCCTCGACGGACTGCCGGTCTGCCGCGCCCAGCGGCCGACCGCGCAGCAGCAGGCGGCGGCGGGCGTCGATGCGCACCTCGGTCTGGGAGGCGGGCCCCGTTCCGCGCCCGACGCGAGCGTCCGCAGGCACGGGCGAGCGGTCCGCGGCGGCGAGGACGCGCCAGGGCGCGTTCTCGCCGTCGCGCTCCTCGAGCCGCACGTGAGCGACGGTGAAGGTCTCCGCGACCCGCTCGACCACCGCGCGCGCGGTGTCCTCCCCGGAGAGCACCGAGCGCGCCAGCGCGGCGAGCGCCGAGGCCACGGCGCGGGC
>JAPSLD010000019.1 GCA_031181105.1 Isoptericola sp.
ATGGCAGACGCGCTAGCTTGAGGTGCTAGTGCCCGTATAGGGCGTGGGGGTTCAAGTCCCCCTCCGGACACTCGTTGAGACAGCGACGACGAAGGCCCCCGATCTCCACGTCGGGGGCCTTCGTCGTGCTCTCCTGCCACGGTCGTCCGTGTGGGGCACACTTGGGCACACCGGACGAGGAGGAGGTGGCGCGTGGCCGAGGGTTCGCGCGAGAACGTGCCCGCATGGCTGCGCACCTCGGCGGGCTGGTCGTGGCGGCTCATCGCGGTGGTGGCCGCCGTGGCCCTGGTGTTCTACGCGACCGCGCAGGTGCGGATCGTGTTCGTCGCCGTCTTCCTCGCGCTCGTGCTCACCTCGGTGCTGCGGCCGGTGACCGACTGGTACGCCAGGGCGATGCCCCGCCCGCTCGCGACGGCGCTCGCCCTCCTGTCGGGCATCCTGCTGTTCGGCGGTCTGCTCACGTACGTCGTCGCCTCGGTCGCGGGGCAGTGGACGCAGCTGGCGGGGGAGTTCGACACCGGCATCCAGCAGATCCTCGACCTCCTCGAGGACGGTCCGTTCGGCGTCTCCGTGACCGTCGACCAGATCGACGACCTCGTCGACCAGGGGCGCGACTGGGTCGCCGACAACGCCGAGAACCTGCTGAGCCAGGCCGCGCAGAGCGCGGGGTCCGTCGTCGAGGGCTTCATGGTCGTCGCGCTCGCGATCTTCTGCACCGTGTTCTTCGTCAACTCGGGCGCGCAGATGTGGCGCTGGTTCCTGGGCCAGATCCCGCTCGCGTACCGGGCCCGCTGGCACGACGCCGCGGCCGCCGGCTGGTACACGTTCTCCGGCTTCGCGCGCGGGACCGTCATCATCGCGCTCGCCGACGGGATCCTGGCGTTCGTCCTGCTGACGATCCTCGGCGTGCCGCTCGCCGCGCCGCTCGCCGTGCTGGTCTTCATCGGTGCGTTCATCCCGCTCATCGGCGCGCCCCTCGCGATGATCATCGCGGCCGTCGTGGCGCTCGCGGCGCAGGGGTTCGTCACCGCGCTCATCGTGACCGTCGGCATCGCCCTCATCGGCCAGCTCGAGGGCCACGTGCTCCAGCCGCTGATCATGGGCAAGCAGGTCGCCCTGCACCCGGTGGTCGTGGCGCTGTCCGTCCTGTCGGGCACGGTGCTCGCCGGGATCCTCGGCGCGATCATCGCGCTCCCCCTGGTCGCGGTGGCGTGGACCGTGTTCTCGACGCTGCGCGGCGAGCTGCTCGTCCCCGTCCCGCTGAGCCTGGCGCTCGACCCGGAGGTGCGGGCGCCCGACCGGCGCGACGCCGGTGCCCACGGCGGCCCGCGCGACGGTGGGGCGCACGACGGGGGTGCGCATGACGGGGGTGCGCACGACGGCGGTGCGCCGCCGCTCGAGGGACGGCAGCCCGAGCGGCAATAGCCGTGAACGGCGCGGCGCGGGCGTGGCACGATGCGGGCCATGCAGCCGTTCGTCCTCGCCACGGAGCGAGTCCGCCTGTCCGTCCCGACCGCACGCGACGTCGACGCCGTCGCAGCCATCTGCGCCGACCCCGCGATCGCCGAGTGGACCACCGTGCCGTCGCCCTACACGCGGGCCGACGCCGAGGGGTTCGTCACCGGGGCGGTGGCGGACGGCTGGGACGCCGGGACCGCGTTCACCTGGGCCGTGCGGGAGCCGGGGGACGCCGACGGACCGGTCCTCGGCATGGTCGGCATGACGCAGGAGGGCCCGGCCGACGCCGAACGGGTCGGCGAGCTCGGCTACTGGGCCGCTCCCGCGGCGCGCGGTCGGGGCCTGACGACCGAGGCGGCGCGCCTGGTCGTCGACTGGGCGCTCGACCCGGAGGGTCTCGGCCTGGTCCGCGTCCACTGGAGCGCGTACGTGGGCAACTGGGCCTCGCGTCGCGTCGCGTGGAAGCTCGGGTTCCGCCACGAGGGCACGCTGCGGCGCTGGGCCGTGCAGCGCGGCGTCCGCCGCGACTCGTGGGTCGGGTCGCTGCTGCCCGACGACCCGCGCGAGCCGGTCGAGCCCTGGCCGGCCGAGGCGCCCTGAGAAATGCGTTGCGCGCCGCGGGGACGTGCTGGCAACCTCGTCCCGTCCCCGCGGTCGGCCGCGCGTGAGAGGGGACGCACGGAAGGACGGACGGATGACGGACAGGAACGGCGGTCCCGCGCCCGAGCGCTGACGCCCCCCGGGGGGACGTCGGCGCACCGTCCCGTCCCCGAGGAGCCCCCTCCGTGCACCCCGCACCGTCCGTCGTCCTGCGCGACGTCACCTTCTCCTGGCCCGACGGCGGCACGCCGGTCGCCGGCGTCTCCGGCGCGTTCTCCCGCGGCCGCACCGGCCTCGTGGGCGACAACGGGACCGGCAAGTCGACGCTCCTGGCGCTCGTCGCCGGACGGCTCGTGCCGTCGTCGGGCAGCATCAGCGTCTCCGGCACCGTCGACCACCTGCCCCAACGGCTGACGCTCGACACCGGCGCGACCGTCGCCGGCCTGCTCGGCGTGCGCGCAGCGGTCGACGCCGTCCGGGCCATCGCCGACGGGGACGTGCGTCCCGAGCTGTTCGACGCCGTCGGCGACGCCTGGGACGTCGAGGAACGCGCCGTCGCCGCGCTCGCGGCCGCCGGGCTGCCGGCCACGCCCGGGGTCCTCGACCGACCGGTCGGCACGCTCTCCGGGGGCGAGGCGATGCTCGTCGCCGTGACCGGGGTGCGCCTGCGGGGCGCCGACGTCGCGCTGCTCGACGAGCCGACCAACAACCTCGACCGTGCGGCGCGCGAGCGGCTCCACGAGCTGGTCCGGACCTGGCGCGGCGCCCTCGTCGTCGTGTCCCACGACCGCGAGCTGCTCGAGCTCGTCGACGAGACCGCCGAGCTGCGCGACGGCTCCCTGACCACGTACGGCGGGACGTACTCCGAGCACGAGCGGTGGGTGGCCGTCCAGCAGGAGGCGGCGCGCCAGGCGCTGCGCGACGCCGAGCAGGTCCTGCGCCGCGAGAGGCGGCAGCGGATCGAGACCGAGGAGCGGATCGCGCACTCGCAGCGCCAGGGCCGCAAGGACGTCGCGAACCGCCGGTACGTCAAGGCCGTCGTCGACGACCGCCGGAACTCCGCCGAGAAGTCCCAGGCGGCCCGCCGGGGGCAGGCGGCGGGCAAGGAGGCCGCCGCCCGCGCGGCGGTCGACGCCGCCGGGCGGGCGCTGCGCGACGACGACCGGATCGTCGTCGACCTCCCGGACCCC
Organism: Isoptericola sp.; assembly: GCA_031181105.1. Taxonomy (GTDB): domain Bacteria; phylum Actinomycetota; class Actinomycetes; order Actinomycetales; family Cellulomonadaceae; genus Isoptericola. The sequence continues at coordinate 3,249 of JAPSLD010000019.1, forward strand.
GACGTGCCGGCCGGCCGGCGCCTCGCCGAGCTGCGCGGGGCCGACGGCCGCGAGATCGTCGTCGCCGGTCCCGAGCGCGTGGCGCTCACCGGGCCGAACGGCGCCGGCAAGACGACGCTGCTCGAGCGCCTGCTCGCGGGTCCGTCGGACGCCGGCCGCCTCCTCACCGACCGCGTCTGCTACCTCCCGCAGCGGCTCGACGTGCTCGACGACGGCGACCCGGTGCTCGACGCCGTGCGGGCCGGCGCGCCGCACGTGCCGCCGGGCGAGCTGCGCGCGCGGCTCGCCCGCTTCCTCGTCCGCGCCGACCAGGTGGACCGCCCGGTCGCCACGCTCTCGGGCGGCGAACGGTTCCGCGTCGCGCTCGCCCGGCTGCTCCTCGCGGACCCACCGGCCCAGCTGCTCATCCTCGACGAGCCGACGAACAACCTGGACCTGGCGAGCGTCGACCGGCTCGTGGAGGCGCTCGCGGCCTACCGCGGCGCGCTGCTCGTGGTGAGCCACGACCGCGCCTTCCTCGACCGCCTGGGGATCACCACGGAGCTCCACCTCGCACCGGGCACCGGCGGGGTGGTGCTTGTATAGGGCCATGACCCTCGACGCCGCCAACCCGTTCGCCGCTCCTTCGCCCCTGCCGTACGAGCTCCCGGACTACACCGCGATCCGCGAGGAGCACTACGAGCCCGCACTCCGCGCCGGGATGGAGGAGCAGCGCCGCGAGGTCGAGGCGATCGCCACGGACCCGCAGCCGCCGACGGTCGAGAACACGCTCGAGGCGCTCGAGCGGTCCGGCCGGTTGCTGAGCCGGGCGCTGCACGCGTTCCACAACCAGGTCAGCGCCGACGCGACCCCTGCGCTCGAGGACGTCTACGAGCGGGTCTCGCCGGAGCTGGCCGCGCACCGCGACGCGATCTACATGGACGGCCGGCTGCACGCACGCGTGCGTGCGCTGGCCGACGCGGCGGACGCCGGCGAGCTCGCGCTCGAGCCCGACGCCGCGTGGCTGCTCCACACGCTGCTCAAGGACTTCCGCCGCTCCGGCATCGAGCTCGACGGCGACAGCCAGGCGGAGCTGCGCCGCCTCAACGGCCGCATCACCGAGCTCGAGGCCGTCTTCGGGCGCAAGCTGCTCGCGGGCGAGAAGGCCTCCGCCGTGCTCGTGACCGACGTCGCGGAGCTCGAGGGGCTCCCGGAGGACGCGATCGCCGCCGCGGCCGCGTCCGCCGCCGGGCGCGGGCACGACGGCGCCTGGCTCCTCGACCTGCAGCTGCCGACCCAGCAGAACGTGGTGGCGTCGCTGGTGCGGCGCGACGTCCGCGAGCGCGTCCAGCGGGCCAGCGAGTCCCGCGGCGCGCTCGGCGACGACAACGACACGCGTGCGACGCTCCTGGAGCTCGCGCGGCTGCGCGCGGAGCGGGCCCGGCTGCTCGGCTACGAGCACCACGCGGCCTACGTCGCCGAGGACGCCACCGCCCGGACGACCGAGGCCGTGAACGCGATGCTGGCCCGGCTCGCACCGGCGGCCGTCGCGAACGCCCGGGCGGAGGGTGCAGAGCTCGAGCAGCTCCTGCACCGCTCGGAGCCCGACGCCGAGCTGCGTGCGTCCGACTGGGCGTACCTGTCCGAGGCGGTGCGCAAGGAGCGGTACTCGCTGGACGACGCGCTGCTGCGGCCGTACCTCGAGCTCGAGCGCGTGCTCCGCGACGGCGTCTTCGAGGCCGCGCACCGGCTCTACGGCCTGTCGTTCGTCGAGCGCGACGACCTCGTCGGCTACCACCCGGACGTCCGCGTCTTCGAGGTCTTCGACTCGCCCGAGCCGGGGGAGCGGGACCGGGGCCTCGGCCTGTTCCTCGCCGACTGGTACACGCGCCCGTCGAAGCGCGGGGGCGCCTGGATGAACAACCTCGTGGACCAGAACCACCTGCTCGGGCAGCGACCCGTCGTCGTGAACAACCTCAACATCGTCAAGCCGCCCGCGGGCGAGCCCACGCTGCTGCTGTGGGACCACGTCATCACCCTGTTCCACGAGTTCGGTCACGCGCTGCACGGTCTGCTGTCCGACGTGCGGTACCCCTCGCAGTCCGGCACCGAGGTGCCGCGCGACTTCGTCGAGTACCCGTCCCAGGTCAACGAGATGTGGGCGTGGGACCCGCAGGTCCTGCGCTCCTACGCCGTCCACCACGTGACGGGCGAGCCGATGCCGGCCGAGTGGGTGGACACGATGCTCGCCTCACGCCAGTTCAACGAGGGCTTCGCGACGACCGAGTACCTGGGGGCGGCGCTGCTCGACCAGGCGTGGCATCAGCTCGCGCCCGAGGACGTGCCGACGTCCGTCGAGGACGTCGCGGACTTCGAGGCCAAGGCGCTCGCCGAGGCCGGCGCCGACTACGGGCCCGTGCCGCCGCGGTACCGCACCACCTACTTCAACCACATCTTCGGCTCGGGCTACTCCGCCGGCTACTACTCGTACATCTGGTCCGAGGTGCTCGACGCCGACACCGTCGAGTGGTACCGCGAGAACGGTGGCCTCACGCGGGAGAACGGCGACGCCTTCCGACGCCGGCTCCTGGCCCGCGGCGGCTCGCAGGACCCGCTCGCGTCGTTCCGAGACCTGCGCGGGCGCGACGCCGACATCGCCCCGCTCCTGGCACGCCGCGGCCTCGGTACGGTGGGGGAGTGACGACCGAGACGACGACCCCCGCGACCCACCCGACCGCCGAGGACGAGGTCGTCGGCATCTGCCAGGACCTCCTGCGCATCGACACCTCGAACTACGGCGACAACCAGGGTCCGGGCGAGCGCAAGGCGGCCGAGCACGTGGCCGCGCTCCTCGCCGAGGTCGGGCTCGACGCCGAGCTGTTCGAGTCCGAGCCCGGCCGCGCGTCGGTCGTGACGCGGCTCGAGGGCACGGACCCGTCGCGACCCGCGCTGGTGCTGCACGGGCACCTCGACGTCGTGCCGGCGGCCGCCGACGACTGGTCGGTCGACCCGTTCGCCGGCGAGGAGACCGACGGGCTGCTGTGGGGCCGCGGCGCCGTCGACATGAAGGACATGGACGCGATGATCCTCGCCGTCGTGCGCCAGTTGGCGCGCGAGGGGCGCAGGCCCGCGCGGGACGTCGTCGTCGCGATGTTCGCCGACGAGGAGGCCGGCGGGGCGTACGGCGCCGGCTGGGCGGTGCGGCACCGGCCCGAGCTGTTCGACGGCGCGACCGAGGCGATCAGCGAGGTGGGCGGCTTCTCGGTCGAGGTCGGCGGGCGCCGGGCCTACCTGCTCCAGACCGCGGAGAAGGGGCTGGCCTGGCTGCGGCTCGTCGCCGAGGGCCGTGCCGGGCACGGCTCGCAGGTCAACGCGGACAACGCGGTGACGCAGCTCGCCGGCGCGGTCGCCCGGATCGGCCGGCACGCGTGGCCGTACACGCTCACCCCGACGGTCGACCGCCTGCTGCGGGGCGTCGCCGACCTCACCGGGCTCCCGTTCGACCCGGAGGACCCCGCCACGGTGGACGCGCTCGTCGCGGCGCTGGGTCCGGCCGCGAAGTTCGTCGGCGCCACCGTGCGGCACACGTCGAACCCGACGCAGCTCGACGCCGGCTACAAGGCCAACGTGATCCCCGGGCGTGCCGAGGCCGCGATCGACGTGCGCCTCCTTCCCGGGCACGAGGAGGCGGGCATGGCGACCCTGCGCGAGCTCGCCGGGCCCGGCGTGCGCATCGAGCCGATCCACCAGGACGTGGCGCTCGAGGTGCCGTTCGAGGGTGACCTCGTCGACGCCATGGTCGCCGCCCTGCACGCCGAGGACCCGGGTGCGACCGTCCTGCCGTACACGCTCTCGGGCGGGACGGACAACAAGTCGCTGTCGCGCCTCGGCATCACCGGCTACGGCTTCGCGCCGCTGCGCCTGCCGAACGACCTCGACTTCGCCGGGATGTTCCACGGCGTGGACGAGCGGGTGCCGACCGACGCGCTGCGGTTCGGCACCCGCGTCCTGGACCGCCTGCTGGCGACCTGCTGAGCTCACAGGGAGCCGAAGAACTCCTGCACGTCGCGCAGCCACACGTCGGGGGCCTGCACCGAGGCGTAGTGCCCCGGCGTGTCGTAGGTCCGCCACCGGACGATGTTCGCGTGGTCGCGCTCGGCGAAGCGGCGGATGGAGCGGAAGTCGTTGGTCGACTCGCACAGGGCGGTGGGCACCGTCGTCGGGCCGTGGGGCGTCGGCTCCGCGGCGCTGGCCCGGTAGAAGCGGATCGAGGACCCGCCCGTGCGGGTCAGCCACGAGATCGCGACGTTGCCGACGACGAAGTCGGGGTCGAGTCCGCGCATCAGCTGGCCGTTCCAGCCGAGCAGCCCGGCGGGGGAGTCGGCCAGGGCGTGCGCGAGCGTCTGGGGCGCCTGGACGTGCAGGGTGTTGAAGGCCCCCATGTTCTCCCAGAACCACCTCAGGTGCGCCAGCGCGGCCTGCTCGTCCTCGCTCAGCCCCTCCGTCTCGGCGGGGTCGCCCGAGGGGAACGAGAAGAGCTGGGTCACGTGGACGCCGACGACGTGCTCGGGGTCGAGGCGCCCGACCTCGGGCGAGATCATCGACCCGCCGTCGTTCCCGACGGCGCCGTAGCGCTCGTAGCCGAGCCGGCGCATGAGGGTGACCCACGCCCGGGCCACGCGCTGCGTGCCCCAGCCGCCGTCCGTCGTCGGACCCGAGAAGCCGAAGCCGGGGACCGAGGGGACCACGACGTCGTACCCGGCCGCGACGAGCGGCTCGATGGCGTCGACGTGCTCGAGGACCGTGCCCGGCCAGCCGTGGGTGAGGATCAGCCCCACGGCGTCGGGGCGGCCGGAGCGCACGTGGAAGAAGTGCACCCTCTGCCCGTCGACGTGCGTCTCGAACTGCGGGATCGCGTTGAGCCGGGCCTCGAGGGCGCGCCAGTCGAAGCGGTCCGACCAGTGCTCCAGCCAGCCGCGGACCTCCTCGACGGCGACGCCGTGGTCGTCCGGAGCCGGGTCGGCGAACCGGGTGCGGGCGAGGCGGTCACGGAGGTCCGCCAGGTCGGCCTCCGGCACCTGGATCGTGGTGGGGCGGACGGTCTCGAGACCGGTGCTGGACGGGCCCGTGCTGGACGGACGGGTGCTGGACAGGCCGGTGGTGGCGGACATCGGAGCTCCTCGGAGTCGTGGCGCTGGATCAGAACGGAGCGTTCCGTTTCACCGTAACGGAACGGTCCGTTCCGGTCAAGGGGTATGCTGCGGGACATGACCGAGACGAGCGAGCGCGCGGCCCGGCCGCTGGCGGGCCGGCAGGCCGAGGCGGCGCGCAACGACCCCAAGATCCTGGCGGCCGCCCGGACGGTGTTCGTGCGCGACCCTGCGGCGTCGATCCATGCCGTCGCGCGGGAGGCCGGCGTGGGGGTGGGTGCGGTGTACCGGCGCTACGCGGGCAAGGAGGAGCTGCTCCAGACGCTGTGCCGCGACGGCCTGCGCACGTTCGTGGCCGTCGCGCGCGACGCGCTGGAGCGCCCGGACCCCGGCGAGGCGTTCGAGGCGCTCGTGCGCGGCGTCGTCGACTCCGACGTCCACTCGCTGACGGTGAGCCTCGCGGGGACGTTCACGCCCACGGCGGAGCTGGGCCGTCTCGCGCAGGAGGCGCGGGAGCTCCAGGAGCGGATCCTCGCGGCCGCGCGTGCCGCGGGCGCCGTGCGCGAGGACCTCGCGCAGGGCGACCTCACGATGCTGCTCGAGCAGGTCACGGCCGTGCGGGTCCCCGACCCCGAGCGCACCGCCGAGCTGCGCCGCCGCTACCTCACCCTCCACCTGGAGGCGTGGCGCGCCACCGGCGCAGGGCCGCTGCCGGGGACGCCCCCGACCGACGACGAGCTCGCCGCCCGCTGGGCGCCGCGCGGCTGAGACGCCGACGCGCGAGGCTCCCGCGGGCCACCCATGATGGGTCGGTCCGTCCCGGAGGAGGTCGCCATGGGAAGCAGCGCGGAACCCGCCGCAGCACCGACGACGACGCTCGGCGACGTCCGCGTCACGGCGCGCGAGGTCTTCGGCTGGCAGGCGCTGCGCCCCGCGCAGGAGGAGGCGATCGCGGCGCTCCTCGCCGGGCACGACGTGCTGCTCGTCCTGCCGACCGGGGCCGGCAAGTCGGCCGTGTACCAGCTGCCCGGCCTCGAGCTCGACGGGCCGACCGTCGTCGTCTCGCCGCTCATCGCGCTCCAGCAGGACCAGGTGCGCTCGCTGCTCGAGCTGGGCGACGAGGTCGCCGCCCGTGCCGTCAGCTCGGCCGTGCCGGAGGGGGAGCGGCGCGCGGCGCTCGAGGCGGCCGCGGCCGGCGAGGTCGAGTTCCTCTTCCTGGCCCCGGAGCAGCTCGCGAACGAGGAGGTGCTCGACGCGCTGCGCGCCGCCCGGCCGAGCCTCGTCGCGGTCGACGAGGCGCACTGCGTGTCGGTGTGGGGTCACGACTTCCGGCCGGAGTACCTGCGCGTGGGGGAGCGGGTCGACACCCTCGACCCGCGGCCCCGGGTGCTCGCGCTCACCGCGACGGCCTCGCCCCCGGTGCGCGACGACGTCACGCGGCGCCTGCGCCTGCGCGACGCCGTGACGATCGTCCGGGGCTTCTCGCGCTCGAACATCTCGCTCGAGGTCGAGCGGGCGGTCGAGGAGGACGACAAGCTGCGGGCCGTCGTCGAGCGGGCGGTCGCCGAGGCGGAGCAGGCTCGGGGACGGGGCAACGGCATCGTCTACGTCGCGACGCGCCGCCGCACGACCGAGCTCGCCGACACCCTCGCCGCGCGCGGGCTGCGCACCACCGCGTACCACGGGGGCATGCGGCGCGCCGAGCGCGACGAGGCGCAGCGGCGGTTCACCGACGGCGACGTCGACGTCGTGGTCGCCACCTCGGCGTTCGGCATGGGCATCGACAAGCCGGACGTGCGGTTCGTCCTGCACGCCGACGTCCCGGACGCCCCCGACAGCTACTACCAGGAGGTGGGGCGCGCGGGCCGCGACGGCGACGAGGCCCGCGGCGTGCTCTTCTTCCGGCCCGAGGACCTCGGCCTGCGGCGCTTCCAGACGGCGCGCGTGCCCGAGCGCGACGACGTCCTCGAGGTCGCCCGCACGCTGCGCAAGGAGCCCACGAGGCGGTCCGCGCTGCCGCGCCGGCTCGCCCGGCTGCGCACGCTCGTCCAGGACGCGCGGGCCCTCGCGGGGGACGCGCCGCCCGCGAAGGTGGCCGACGAGGCGCTGCGCCTCGCCGAGGAGCGGCGCCGTATGGACACGTCGCGCCTGGAGATGATGCGGGGGTACGCGGAGACCTCGCAGTGCCGCCGCCAGTACCTGCTCGCGTACCTCGGCGAGGAGCTCGACGAGCCGTGCGGTCGCTGCGACACGTGCCGCGGGGGCAGCGCCGCGGAGCACCAGGTCGGCGGCTCGGACCGGCCCTTCGAGGTGGGGGCGAGCGTGCGGCACACCGAGTTCGGCACCGGCACGGTGATGGGGTACGAGGCGGACGACCGCGTCACCGTCCTGTTCGAGTCCCAGGGCTACCGGACCCTGAGCCTCGAGGCGGTCGAGCAGCACGGGCTGCTGGAGCCGGAGGGTCCCGCCTAGCCCCGTCGTCGCCCTGTCGTCGGCCCGTCGAGGGCGGCCGCGCCCAGGGTGCGTGGCCCGTGCGGCGGTGTCACGCTGGCCGCTCCGGCGGCCGGCACGTCGAAGGGATCAGCGATGCGAGCGATGGTGTACCGGGGGCCGTACCGGCTCCGCGTCGAGGAGAAGCCGCCCCCGCGGATCGAGCACCCCAACGACGCGATCGTCCGGGTCGAGCTCGCCGCGATCTGCGGTTCGGACCTGCACCTGTACCACGGCCTCATGCCTGACACCCGGGTCGGGACGACGTTCGGCCACGAGTTCATCGGGGTCGTCGAGCAGGTCGGGCCCTCGGTCGAGAACCTGCGGGTCGGCGACCGCGTCATGGTGCCGTTCAACGTGTACTGCGGCTCCTGCTACTACTGCGCGCGCGGCCTGTACGCGAACTGCCACAACGTCAACCCGAACGCGACGGCCGTCGGCGGGATCTACGGCTACTCGCACACCTGCGGGGGGTACGACGGTGGTCAGGCGGAGCTGGTGCGCGTGCCGTTCGCCGACGTCGGGCCCGCGCCGATCCCGGAGTGGATGAGCGACGAGGACGCCGTCCTGCTCACCGACGCGGCCTCCACGGGCTACTTCGGGGCCCAGCTCGGCGAGATCGGCGAGGGGGACGCGGTCGTGGTGTTCGGTGCGGGTCCCGTGGGCCTCATGGCCGCACAGTCGGCATGGCTCATGGGGGCGGGGCGCGTCATCGTCGTCGACCACCTGGAGTACCGCCTGGAGAAGGCCCGGGAGCTCGCCCACGCCGAGACGGTGAACTTCGCCGAGCACCGGGACGTGGTGGTGTCGCTCAAGCGCATGACCGACTACCTGGGCGCCGACGTCGCGATCGACGCGGTCGGGGCGGAGGCGGACGGCAGCTTCCTGCAGCACGTCGCCGCGGCGAAGCTCAAGCTGCAGGGCGGCTCCCCGGTGGCCCTCAACTGGGCGATCGACTCGGTCCGCAAGGGCGGCACGATCTCGGTCATGGGAGCCTACGGCCCCATCTTCAGCGCCGTGAAGTTCGGCGACGCGATGAACAAGGGCCTGACCCTGCGGATGAACCAGTGCCACGTCAAGCGGCAGTGGCCGCGTCTCTTCGAGCACGTCCGCAACGGCTACATCACGCCCGCCGCCATGGTGACCCACCGGTTCGGCCTCGACGAGATCGCCGAGGCCTACCACGTGTTCTCGGCGAAGCTCGACGGCTGCATCAAGCCGCTGATCGTGCCCGGCGCCGGGTGAGAGGAACCACGATGCCGCACACGCCGTACACGCCCGACCGCCCGCCGATGCCGGAGTCGCCCGAGCAGCTCCGGGCCCGCATCCCCGGCTGGGGCGCCGACCTCGACCCGAAGGACCGTCCGGCCGTGCCGCAGGAGCGCCACGAGCCCGAGGGGACGGGCGCACGCCGCCGAGGGTTCCCCGAGCGCCAGCCGGAGGAACGGCCGCGCGAGCGCTCGATCGAGCACGGGACTCTCACGCCGGTCTTCGGCACGAGCGCTCCGCTGCGCGGTCTCTCGGGCGTCGTGCGCCGCTACGCGTACCGGCGGTTCGGCGAGGGCCGGGCCGCGCACTGGCTGCTGCTGATCGCGGCCGACCGCGTCGACGTCGTCGAGAGCACGGTGCTGGACGCGGTGCGTGGCCGGCCCGACAACCTGATCGCCGAGACGGGTGTGCGCGGCGAGCTCACGCACCACGGGTGGTCGTCGCGCGTCGGCGCGGGGAGGGTCGACGTCCGGCACGAGGCGCTCGACCCTCTGATCGTCGCCGGCCCGTGGGTGCTGGCCGGGCTCGGCGTCGTCGCCGGCGTGCGCGCGCTCGTCCGGCGCGCCCGAGGGCGCTGACGGCTCAGCCGGCGAGCTCGGCCAGCAGGCGGCGCGTCCGGTCGACGTAGCCGCCGCCGAAGAGGACCGCGTGCACCGCGAGCGGGTACAGCTGGTGCAGGCCGGCGCGGCCCTGCCACCCGGGCGCGAGCGGGCGCGCCTCGGCGTAGCCCGCGACGATCTCCTCGAGGTACGGGGCGCCGAACAGCGCCAGCATCGCCAGGTCGGCCTCGCGGTGCCCGCCGTGCGCGGCCGGGTCGATCAGCACCGCCTCCGGGCACCACAGGACGTTGCCGGACCAGAGGTCGCCGTGCACCCGGGCGGGCGCCTCGTCGCACGCCGGGCCCGCCAGGTCGGCGAGCCGTGCGCACACCGCCTCGACCGCCGCCTGGTCGTCGGCCGTGAGCGCACCGCGGGCCCGCCCCTGCTCGACGACGGGCCGCAGGCGCGCCTCCGCGTAGAACGTCGGCCAGTCGTCCCACGCGCCGGCGACCATGGGCAGGGGGTCGTCGAGCGGGCCGAAGAAGCCGGTGCCGGCGCCCGGTGGCAGAGCCCCGAAGGCCGGGGCGCCGGCCGCGTGCAGCGCGGCGAGGCCGCGACCGAACGCGCGCGCCGTCGACGGCGTCGCGCCCGTCGGCCGGACCCGCTCCAGAGCGAGGTGCTCCGGGCCGACGTCCCGTACCTGCACGACGCGCGGCCCGCCCGGGACGTCGAGCCAGCGCAGGCCGGCGGCCTCGGTCGCGAAGAAGCCGTCGGGAGCACCGGCGCGCGCCTTGCGGAACTCCGCGGTCACGTCGGCGCCCTCAGAGCGTCGGCGTGACCTTGATGATCTTGCGGCGCAGCCAGACCTTCCGCTCGCCGCCGATGTACAGCCGTGTGCGCGCGAGCTCCCACCGGCCGTACTCGGCCTCCTCGGTGAGCATGCGTCGCGCGTCGGGGACGCTCGTGTGCCTGTCGATGGTCAGCACGCGGTACTCGTACTGGCCGTGGTTGCGCCACGCGGACGTCGCGGTGCGGGTGCCCGCCGAGGAGCTCGCTGCCATCCGTCGCCCTCCCGAGGTGGTCGGCTCGTGCCTTTTCGTCTGCCCATTGTGCCCCTGGTGGCGCTAACGTCAGAGCATGACCGCTGATCCGCGTGCCGCGCTGGACCGCTTCGTCGCCGCTCTGGAGGCGCACTACCACGCGGTGGCGACCCGCCGGGGTGACGACGACCCCGCGGTCGACGACGCCTACGAGGTGCTCGCCGACGCCTTCGAGGTGTACGAGGACGCCCTGGCGCAGGTGTACTCCGAGGTGACGCCGTTCCTGCTGGACGACGGCGACGACGAGGACGACGACGAGGACGACGAGGACGACGGGGACGACGACCTCGAGGACCTCGACACGACGCTCGACGAGGTCGAGGACGACGAGCTCGACAACGCCTCGCGGGCGTGACCGGTCGCGGCTACCAGCGTTCCGGGTAGCCGACGTCGACGGCGGAGACGTCGTCGAGCGCTGCGTGCACCTCGGCCGGCAGGCTCACCTCGGCCGCGGCCAGCGACGTGCGCAGCTGGGCCGGCGTGCGGGCCCCCACGATCGCCGCGGCGAGCGTGTCGCGCGCGAGGAGCCACGCGAGGGCGACCTCGAGCGGGGCGCGGCCCAGACCCTCGGCCGCGATCGCGAGCGCCTCGACGACCGCCGACGAGGCGTCGTCGAGGTAGGGCTCGACGAAGCCCGCCAGGTGCGGCGACGCCGCGCGGGAGTCGGCGGGCAGCGCGCGCCGGTACTTGCCCGTCAGGACGCCGCGGCCGAGCGGCGACCACGCGAGAAGGCCCATGCCCAGGGCCCCGGCGGCGGGGACGACGTCGCGCTCCACACCGCGCTGCAGGAGCGAGTACTCGAGCTGCAGGGCGGCGAGGCCGACGCCGTCGCCGGCCTCGAGCAGCGTCGCGGCGCGTGCGGCCGCCCACGCCGGGTGGTTCGACAGGCCGACGTAGCGGGCGCGCCCCGAGGTCACGGCCAGGCGCAGCGCCGACACGGTCTCGTCCAGCGGGGTCGCGGGGTCGGGGCACGCGACGAGGAAGAGGTCGACGTGGTCGGTGCCGAGGCGCTCCAGCGAGGCGTCCAGGTCGGCGAGCAGCCCGCCGCGCGAGGCGTCCGCCGCCGTGCCGTGCGGGCCGGCGCGCACGCCGCCCTTGGTGCACAGGACGACCTCGTCCCGGCCGACCTTGCCGCCGAGCAGCTCGCCGACGAGACGCTCGGCGTCGCCGTCGCCGTACGTCGCCGCGGTGTCGACGAGCGTCCCGCCGGCGTCCAGGAAGTCGCGCAGCTGCTCGCTCGCGTCGAGCGCGTCGGTGTCGCGTCCCCACGTCATCGTGCCGAGGCCCAGCGCGGACACGCGCAACCCTGACCGACCCACCTGACGACGCTCCATGCCGGGAGGGTACCGGCGGCTCCCGCGCGCCGGGCGGGGCACGCGCCGGGGACGGGTAGTGTGGCCGCCCGTGAACGCGTGGGAAGCCATCCTCCTGGGCCTGGTCCAGGGCCTGACCGAGTTCCTCCCGATCTCCTCGAGCGCGCACCTGCGCATCGTCGGCGAGCTCATGGGAGGGGTCGACCCCGGCGCGACGTTCACCGCGATCACGCAGATCGGGACCGAGGCGGCCGTGCTGCTCTACTACCGGCGCAAGATCCGCGACATCTGCGTCGCGTGGTTCCGGGCCGTGCGGGGCGACCACGGCAGGGACCGTGCCGCGCGCCTCGGCGCGCACGACCCCGACGCGCGCATGGGCTGGTACATCGCGCTCGGCTCGGTCCCGATCGTCGTGCTCGGCCTGCTGTTCCAGGACGCCATCGAGACGTCGCTGCGCAACCTGTGGATCACGGTCACGATGCTCGCGGGCTTCGGGGTCCTGCTCTGGGTCGCCGACAGGGTCGGGGCGCGGGCCCGGCGCCTCGACGAGCTCACCTCCCGGCGTGCCGTCTACTTCGGCCTGGCGCAGGCGCTCGCCCTCGTCCCGGGGGTCTCGCGCTCGGGCGGCACGATCACCGCAGGCCTGTTCATGGGCTTCACGCGCAAGGCCGCCGCCGACTACTCGTTCCTGCTGGCGGTCCCGGCCGTGCTCGGCTCGGGGTTCTACCAGCTCGCCAAGGCGCTGGGGGGCGACCCCGCGCCCGGGTCGCCCGGCGCCCTCGCGACCCTCCTGGCGACCGTCGTGGCGTTCGCCGTCGGCTACGTCGTGATCATCGGCTTCCTCAAGATCGTCTCGACGTACTCCTACCGCCCGTTCGTGTACTACCGGCTCGCGCTCGCGGCGCTCGTGGTCGTGCTCCTGCTGACCGGGGTGCTCACGCCGACCGGTGGGCACACGGTCTGACGCCGGTCCGCGGCCGGTAACCTGGGCGCGTGCGTTCCTGGCCCGCCCCGCAGATCCCCGCTCTCCCGCGCCCCGCCGAGCCGTACCCGCCGGTGCGGGTGCACGACAGCACGTCGGGCGAGCTCGTCGAGCCCGCGGCGGGCCGCACCGCGCGCTTCTACGTCTGCGGGATCACGCCCTACGACGCGACGCACATCGGGCACGCGGCCACGTACGTCGCCTTCGACCTGCTGCACCGGGCCTGGATCGACGCCGGCAAGGACGTGACGTTCGTCTCGAACGTGACCGACGTCGACGACCCGCTCCTGGAGCGCGCGGCCGCCACGGGCGTCGACTGGCGGGAGCTCGCCGAGGAGCAGATCGCGCTGTACCGGGAGGACATGACGGCGCTCGGCGTCGTCCCGCCCGCGACGTGGACCGGCGCCGTGGAGTCCGTGCCCGCCGTCGTCGAGGCCGTCGAGCGCCTGCTCGCCGAGGGAGCGGCGTACCGCGTGCCCGTCGAGCCCGGCGCGGGCGGCGCCGACCCGCACCTCGGCGACGTGTACGCCGACCTGACGGCCGACCCGGACTTCGGTGCCGTGGCGCGGCTGGACACCGAGACCATGACGGCGCTCTTCGCCGAGCGCGGCGGCGACCCGCAGCGCGAGGGCAAGAAGAGCCCGCTCGACCCGCTGCTGTGGCGCCGCGAGCGCCCGGGCGAGCCCGCGTGGGACGGCGCGAGCCTCGGCACCGGTCGTCCCGGCTGGCACGTCGAGTGCGCGGTCATCGCCCGCGACGGCCTCGGCCTGCCGTTCGACCTGCAGGGCGGGGGAGCGGACCTGCTGTTCCCGCACCACGAGATGTCGACGTCGCACGACCGCCTGCTGGGCGGGGGTGGCGCGCGCGTGCACGTGCACGCCGGCCTCGTCGCCTACGAGGGCGAGAAGATGAGCAAGTCGCGCGGCAACCTGGTGTTCGTCTCCGCGCTGCGCGCGGCCGGCGTCGACCCCATGGCGATCCGGCTGGCCCTGCTCGCCCACCACTACCGCGCCGAGTGGGAGTGGACGGACGCCGACCTGGCGGCCGGGGCGGCGCGCCTCGAGCGGTGGCGTGCCGCCGTGTCCGGCAACGGGGGGCCCGACGCCGGCGCGACGCTCGCCGCCGTCCGCGCGGCGCTGGCCGACGACCTCGACGCCCCGGCGGCGCTCGCCGCGGTCGACGCGTGGGCCGAGCGGTCGCTCGACCCGGCCCGCGACACGAGCGGCGACCACGAGGGCGCGCCGGGCGTGGTGGCCCGTGCGATCGACGCGCTGCTGGGCGTCCGGCTCTAGGGGCGCTCGGGGCCGCCGGTGTCCTTGCCGCCCGTGTCCTTGCCGGGTCCCGTGTCCCGCCGGCGCAGGTAGCGCTCGAACTCGCGGGCGATCGCCTCGCCGGACGCCTCCGGCAGGTCGACCGTGTCCTTGGCCTGCTCGAGCTGCTGCACGTACTCCGAGATCTCGGCGTCCTCCGAGGCGAGCTCGTCGACCCCGTGCTGCCACGCCTCGGCGTCCTCGGGGAGGTCGCCCAGCGGGACCGGCTCGCCGAGCAGCTCCTCGACGCGCGTGAGGATCGCCAGCGTGGCCTTCGGCGAGGGCGGGTTCGCGACGTAGTGCGGCACCGCGGCCCACAACGACACGGACTGGAACCCGCGGGCCGCCGCCTCGTGCTGCAGCACGCCGACGATGCCGGTCGGGCCCTCGTAGGTGCTGGGCTCGACGTCGAGCACCGCCTGCATGCCCGCGCTCTCGGACGTGGCCGTCATGGGGATCGGGCGCGTGTGCGGCACGTCGGCGAGGAGCGCGCCGAGCGTGACCACGGTGCGCACCTCGAGCTCGGCGGCGACGTCGAGGAGCTCGGCGCAGTAGGAGCGCCAGCGGAACGACGGCTCGATGCCGTGCACGAGCACGACGGTCCGCTCGGGCAGGTGGGCGACCGCGACGCGCGTGGTCGGCCACTCGATGACCCGCCGGCCGTCGGCGGTCGTGGTGACCATCGGGCGGTTCACCTGGAAGTCGTGGTAGTGCTCCGGGTCGAGCTCGCGGACCTGCTCGGCGTCCCACACGTCCTCGAGGTGCTCGAGGGCCGACGTGGCGGCGCCCCCGGCGTCGTTCCAGCCCTCGAACGCAGCGATCATCACGGTGGTCCGTGCCGCGTGGCGTCCGGTCGGCGCCTCGAGGTGGTCGACGACGGGACGGTCGGGCGCGGGCTGCTCGCGGTCCGGGGTGCTCATCGCTCCAGCGTATTGCCATCGAGAGGCGGGATCTCGACCGACGCGTCGGCGTACGGGGCGAGGAGCAGCGTCGCGGTCGCCCAGCCGCGCGCGAGCAGGCCCGCGTCGGACTCCGGCTCCGTGGAGCGCTCCGTGCCCTCGTAGCGCAGCACGAGGGCCGGGTCGTCGTCCTCCGGCTCCGCGACGCGGGCGTGCACGGCGCCGAACGAGGCCAGGGGCGCCTGCCGCAGCCCGCGCAGCTCCTCGGCGGGCAGGTCCGGCACGTTGACGTTGAGCGTGCGCCGCCCGAGCTCGGTGCGCACCACCCAGTCCAGCGCGTGCGCGGCGACCTGCTCCGCCGTCTCCCAGTGCCGCGGGTCCTCCGCGTCGACGGAGACCGCGAGCGACCGCATGCCGAGCGCGGTCGCGGTGAACGCCGCGCCGACGGTGCCGGAGTGCAGGATCGCGTTGCCCACGTTGGGACCCCGGTTCACCCCGGACAGCAGCAGGTCGGGCCTCGGGCCGAACGCGCCGTACGCGGCGACGAAGGCGATCAGGGCGGGGTCGGCGGCCACGGCGAGCGATCGGGCGCCGTCGGGCAGCCCGGGCGCGTCGCGCGGCTCGACCAGGAGCCGCCCGTCGTGCTCGGCCCCGTGCAGGGCGGCCGACGCGCCGGAGGACTCCTCGCGGGGGGCGGCGACGAGCACGTCGTAGCCCGCGCGCGCCGCCACCCGGGCGAGCACGCCCAGACCGGGGGAGTCGATCCCGTCGTCGTTGGTCACCAGGGCGAGCATGGTCCTCCTCGTCACTCCACGGGCTCGACGGTGACCCGTCGAGCGAAGCGCTCGATCTGGTCGCGGCGCCCGGTCCCCAGGCCGTGGCGCGCGACGTTCAGAGCGCCCGCCGCCGCGCCGAGGCCCACCGCGTCGGGCAGCGCGAGCCCGCGCGCGATCCCCACGGCGATGCCTGCCGTCATGGAGTCGCCCGCACCCCGGTGGTGCACCGTGGTGATCGGCGGCGTCGTGACGGTGAAGGAGCCGTCCGCGGTCACCACCAGCGTGGGTTCGTCGGCACGGGAGACCACGACGGCGCCCGGACCCGCCTCGATCATCTCCTCGGCCGCGCGGCGCAGCGCGTCCACGGACGCGTCGTCGGCGAAGCCCGAGTCGACCATCTCCTCGTGGCTGATCTTGAGGGCCGTGGCCGACTCGTGCACGACCGCGGCGGCGGCCTCGCCGGACAGGTCCGCCACCACGGCGCAGCCCGAGGCGGCGAGGTCCCGGGCGAGGCGGCCGTAGAAGTCCGGGGGCACGCCGAGGTCGAACTGCGTGCCGGTCAGCACGCACACGTCGGCGTCGAGCGCCGTCACCAGGGCCGTGCTGTACAGGTCGTCGAGGGCGTGGCGGTCGAGCGGCTCGGGCGGCATCGTGGCGATCTCCGTGGTCTCGCCCGACCGCCGGTCCTGCACCATGGCGCCGCCGCCCCCGTGCGTCGTGAGCCGTAGCTCGATGTCCTCGGTCCGGGCCAGGTGCGCGGTGAGCTCGCCGGTCTCGCCCCCGAACGGGCCGCAGACCACAACGTGCGCGCCGAGCGACTCGGCCATCTTCGCCACCCACAGCCCCTGGCCGCCCGGGTGCACGTGCACCTCCGGGACGCCCTCGACGCGGTCCGCCTCGATCTCGACCGTGAGGAGGGGTTCGGGGGCCACGACGCACAGGGCGGGCGTACGGTCCTCGTCCATGGTCAGGACAGTAGGCAGTTTCCGTCCCGCCCGCCCGGCGCGCGGCGGCGGCGTGCCGGTGCCGTGGACCGTGCCTACGGTCGGAGCATGGACCGACCGAACCGGATCGCCGTGGTCACCGGGGCGTCGAGCGGCATCGGGCTCGAGATCGCCCGCGAGCTCGTCGACCGGGGCTTCGACCTGCTCGTCACGGCCGAGGACGACCGCCTCGAGGCCGCGGCGCGGGACCTGTCGCTCACGGGCGCGCGGGTCGACGCGGTGCGCGCCGACCTCGCGACCCGCGCGGGGATCGAGACCCTCGTCGAGGCGGTCCACGGGGTGGGCCGGCCGGTCGACGCGCTCGTGCTCAACGCGGGGGTGGCCAACGGCGGGCCCTTCGTCGACACGCCGCTGGAGGACGACCTGCGCGTCGTCGCGCTCGACGTGACCGCCACGGTGCACCTGATGAAGCGGCTCGTGCCCGCGATGGCCGAGCGCGGCGAGGGGCGGGTCCTCGTGACGTCGTCGGTCGCCGCGACCATGCCCGGTCCCTGGTACGCGACGTACGCGGCCTCGAAGGCGTTCGTGCTGTCCTTCGCCCTGGCCGTGCGGCACGAGCTCCGGAGCACCGGCGTGACGGTGACCGCGCTGCTGCCGGGGCCGACCGACACGGCGTTCTTCGCGGCGAGCCGCATGGAGGGGACCCGGGTCGCGCGCGGGCCCAAGGACGACCCCGCGCGCGTCGCCAAGGAGGCGGTGGCCGGGATGCTGGCGGGGCGCGAGAAGGTGGTCGTGCGGTCGCTCAAGGCGAGCGCGCAGGCAGCCGCGGGCTCCCTGCTGCCGGACCGGGCCAAGGCCGCGCTGCACGCCTGGGCCACGCGGCCTCCGCGCACGACCCGCCGCCGGCCGGGCGACGGGTCCTGATCCCTCAGGACGTCACGTCGGCCGACCCCAGCGGGCGTCCCTGCCGGAAGGCGCGGGCGCGCACGTACGCGTGGAACCGGTCGAGCATCGCCAGCTGGCGGTGCGCGAGGTCCACGAGCTCGGTGAACTGCGCCGGGTCGAGCCCCAGCTCCTCCGCGTGCTCGCCCAGGGTCTGCCAGCCGCCGATCTTGCCGAGGACCGCCGACCGCACGAGCTCGGCCTCGAGGAGTGCCGACAGGGGCGATCTCTCGACGAGCCGGCCGTTGAGCTTGAGGCGCCCGAGCCGCTCGGCGACCCACGCGGCCGCCTGCCGGTGCCGCCGCCGTGGCAGGTCCAGCGCGTCCAGCAGGCTCCGGTGCACCTCCCGCTCGGCCCGGACCTGCTCGGCGAGCTCGGCGAGCTCGCCGTGGAACGGGGTGTCCCGGTAGGCGGAGACCATCCGCTCGATGCGCTCGAGCCCGGCCGTGGCGCCGGTGAGGTGGTCCGACAGGTACAGCCCGAACAGGTCGCGGTCCAGCCGCTCGGGGACACGCGCGGACTCGCGGCCGCGCAACGGGATCGCGGAGACGGTGGGCGGCCGGGGCGTCGCCGGGCGCATCGGGGTGGACCGCAGGCCCTGGCCCCGGCCCATGCCGGCGAGCAGCTCCTCGACCGTCTCCGCCGCGGTGCGCCGCGGCTCCCAGCCCAGGTCCGTCCGCGCGCGGGTCGTGTCGAGCACCGGCACGTTCACCGCCATGTCGAGCCACCCGGGATCGGTCCGGACGACCCGCGAGCGGTAGGCGAGCGCGAGCGCGGGCCGCGCGAGCGCGGGCGGCACCTCGAGGAGGCGTCCGTGGTCCACGATCCGGGCCAGGTCGCCGCCGCGGAGGAGGTCGTCGGCGGCGACGTTGAACGCCCCGCCCGCCCGCTCGACGACCACCCGCCGGTACGCGTCCGCCGCGTCGTCGGCGTGCAGGGCCTGCACGCGCAGGCCGGAGGGCGCGGCCATCAGCGGCAGCCGGCCGTGACGGAGCAGCTGCGTCGGCAGGAGGGGGCCGAGGAAGTACCGCACGATCTCCTGCGCGGCGTCGGCCTGGAAGATCAGCGCCGTGCGCATCCGGGCGACCGTGAGCCCGGGGTGCTCGCGCGCCACCTCGTCGAGCACGCGCTCCTGGGCCGCCTTGTCGGCGCTGTAGTGCGAGCCTGCGATGCCGCCGGTCGCCCAGTCCTCCTGCCGGGGGACGTCGTCGTCGACGGGGGAGTAGGCCGCGACGGACGAGGCGACGACCAGCTGCGGCACCCCCGCGACCGCCGTGGCGCGGGCGACGCGGCGCGTGCCGTCCACGTTGGCCCGGCGCAGCAGCTCCCGGTCGCGGTTCGGCTGGATGAGCCACGCGAGGTGCACGACGGCGTCCGCACCGCGGAAAAGGGTCGCGAGCCGCTCGACGACGACCTCGTCGTGTTCCGGCGCCGCGACGTCGACCGTCGCCCACTCCGCGTCGCGGTACGGCTCCGACGTCCGGTCGGGCAGCCGCCGGGCGAGCCCGAGCACGGACGTCACCCGCGCCTCGGTGCTCAGCGCGCGCAGCAGCGCGGTACCGACGTTCCCTGTGGCTCCGACGACGGCGACTCGCATGGCCACACGGTCGCACCGGCGTCGTCGACCCGCACGTGGGTGCGGGCGGCCCGCCGTGGTCCGCCGGCGCAGGGCTCAGGGCTCAGGGCCACCCGCCCTCGAGGAGCGGCGTGATCGTGACCTCGTTCAGCACGGGGCTGCCGGGCGAGACGGCCATCCACGCGACCAGGTCGGCGACGACGCCCGGGTCCAGCGCCTGCTCCTCGTCGTGCGCGGGCGCGTCCGGCTCCGCACGCCGTCCCGGGTCGAACGTCCCCCAGCTGGTCGCCATGGCCCCGGGGTACAGGACGCACACCCGGATGCCGTCGGCGCGCCCTTCGGCGGCCAGCGACTGCGTCAGCCCCGTCAGCGCGAACTTGGTCGCGCAGTAGGCCGAGGCGCCGGCCCAGCCCCTGCGGCCGGCGACCGAGGAGACGTTGACGATCAGGCCGCCTCCCGCGCGTCGCATGTGCGGCATGGCCGTCCTGGCCAGCACGAACGGCGCGGTGAGGTTCACGGCGACGACCCGCTGCCAGTCCTGCAGCGACAGCTCCTCGGCGGGGCCCGGCACGTCGGTCGCCGCCGCGTTGACCAGGATCCCCAGGCCGCCCAGCTCCGTGGCCGCCCGCTCCACGACCGCCTCGAGGCGGTCGGTGTCGGCGAGGTCGGCACGCAGCGGCACGGCGCGCACGCCGTGGGCCTCGACCTGCGCGGCCGCACGACCGAGGTCCCGCTCGCCGCGTCCCAGCAGGCCCACGTCGGCCCCGGCCTGCGCCAGGCGGGCCGCGACCGCCCGCCCGAGCCCGCTGGTGGCTCCGGTGACCAGCGCGCCGACGCCGCGCAGGGGCCGTCCCGCATCCGTCATGCAGCGATTCTTCGCGCACCCCCGGTGGCCCGCCAGCCATGGTGCCGGCGATGGTGCCGGCCATGGTGCCGACGTGGGTACGCTCGGTCTGCCCCGTGCCGGACCCCACCCTGGAGAACGCCCTGAACACCGTGAACCCGCCGCTGCCCGACGCCGTCCTGTGGGACATGGACGGCACCCTGGTCGACACCGAGCCGTACTGGATCCGGGCCGAGCACGAGCTGGTCGAGGCCCACGGCGGCCACTGGTCGCACGAGAAGGCGCTGCAGCTCGTCGGCAACCCGCTGCTGACGTCGGCACAGGTCCTGCAGGACGCCGGCGTCGACATGCCGGTCGAGGACATCGTCGACCACCTGCTCGAGCGCGTCACGACCCAGGTGCGGGCCCGCGTGCCGTGGCAGCCGGGGGCGCGCGAGCTCCTCGCCGCGCTCGCCGGGGCGGGCGTGCCGTGCGCGCTGGTGACGATGTCCTACGCGGTCCTCGCCGAGGAGGTCGTCTCGCGCGGCCCGGCGCAGGCGTTCACCACGCTCGTCACGGGCGACCAGGTGACGCGCGGGAAGCCCGACCCCGAGCCGTACCTCGTGGCCGCCGAGCGCCTCGGGGTCGACCCCCGCCGGTGCGTCGCGATCGAGGACTCGCCGACGGGGATCGCCTCGGCGCTCGCCGCCCGGACCCGCACGCTCGGCGTCGAGGCGGTCGTGCCCGTGCCGCACCTCGCGGGCCTGAGCCGCGCGTCGTCCCTCACGCAGGTCGACCTCGGCACGGTCGCCCGGATCGCGGCGGGGGAGGTGCTCGACCTCACCGGCCGGCGGGACGACGCGGCCTGAGCGTCACGCCGCGTCGACGCCGAGGCGCTCGAGGAGCGCTCCCTCGGGCACCGCGGGCGGCGTGCCGCCGAACTCGGGGCACACCGACCGGTGGGCGCACCAGTCGCACAGCCGGCTCGGGCGGGCCGTCCACCGGCCCGTCCGGGCCGCCTCCTGCACGGCCGTCCAGAGCGCGCGGACCTTGGCCTCGGTGACCTCGAGCTCGCGCTCGCGCGGCTCGGCGCGCAGCACCTGGCCGTCCCCGAGGTACACGAGCTGCAGCATCCGGGGGAGCGTGCCCCGCTCGCGCCAGAGCACCAGCCCGTAGAACCGCATCTGGAAGAGCGCCGAGGCCTCGAACCCGGGGCGGGGCGCCCGGCCTGTCTTGTAGTCGACGACCCGCAGCGCCCCGTCCGGGGCCACGTCGAGCCGGTCCACGACCCCGCGCAGCAGCGGCCCGTCGGGCAGCCGCGTCTCGACGCGCAGCTCGCGCGACTCGGGCTCGAGCCGGTTCGGGTCCTCGAGCGTGAAGTAGGTGCCGAGCAGCCGCCCGGCGCGGCGCAGCCAGTCGTCCACGCCGACGCCGTCGGCGTCACCCCCCGGGGCGAACAGCTGCGCGTAGCGCGGCTCGGCGGCCAGCAGGCGCTCCCACTCGCCGGGCAGCAGCGCGAGCGCCGCCTCCGGCGTGCGCTCGCCGAGCGGCGCGTCGTAGAGCCGCTCGAGCACCGCGTGCACGAGCGTGCCCCTCGCCGCCGCGGACGACGGGGGCTCGGGCAGCCGGTCGACCACGCGGAACCGGAACAGCAGCGGGCACTGCATGAAGTCGTTCGCCCGCGACGGCGACAGCCCCGGGGACCGCGGCCGGGCCTCCTCCGCGGCCGGGGCGCTCTGCTCGGCGGTCGTGGTCATGGCCGCCACCCTACGGCGGGCGGGCGACACGCCCGTCAGGCCGTCCACAGGGGTCGCGGATAGCCTGACGGCGTGACCTCTCGTTCCAAGGGCTGGGTCGTCGGCCGCGTCGCCGGCGCGCCCGTCGTCGTGACGCCGTCGTGGTTCCTCGCCGCCGTCGTGCTCACGTTCGTCTTCGCGCCCACCGTGCGCTCCTTC
>JAPSLD010000214.1 GCA_031181105.1 Isoptericola sp.
GCGTGCACCAGGGGGCGCCACGGCGAGCCGTCGGACTGGAGCCGCACCTCCCCGCGGGTGAAGGCCGTGCCGGTGAGGTTGTTGACCACGATGTCGGCACGCAGCCGCGGGCTCGAGCCGTACGCGGTCGCGTTGCGCAGGTAGGTCGGCGAGAAGTCGTCGTCCGCGAGCGGCGAGATGCCCTGCTCGGCCATCACCTTGCTCTCGCCGTACGGCGTGACGGGCCGGAACTCGCCGTCCTCGGCCACGGGCGCGTCGCCGCCGGCGCCGTACAGGGAGCACGACGACGAGAACAGGAACCGCGGCACGCCCGCCTCCTTGGCGGCGCGGGCCATGTGCACGGCGCCGCGCGCGTTGACGTCGTAGGTCGCCTCGGGGTGCAGGTGGCCGATCGGGTCGTTGCTGATCGCCGCGAGGTGCACCACGGCGTCGAAGCCCTCGAGATCCTCCGGCCGGGCGTCGCGGACGTCCCCGGTGCGCTGCTCGTAGCCGCCCGGCGGGGTCCCGAAGTCGCAGCCGTCGTACCACCCGGCGTCGAGCCCGACGACCTCGTGGCTGGCGCGCCGGAGGAGCGGGACGAGCACCGCACCGATGTAGCCGCGGTCGCCGTCGACGAGTACTCGCATGATGGTGCCTCCTGGAGGTGCGCCGGCCGGGACCCGCCCGGCGTCTCGACGCTACCGACCGGGGTCCCGGCGGCGAGAGGGCCCGGCCGGGTGAACCTCCCGTCGCAGCGGGTGATTCACGACGCCTTCCGTTCCGCGCCGCCTCGGGGCGGGTGACGATCTGAGCCATGAGGGTCCTGCGCGTCTCGCACAGCGCGGTCGTGTCCGCGTGGCGCGAGCGCGAGCGGGAGCTGCGCCGTCGCGGGGTCGACGTCGTCCTGCTCTCGGCGCGGGTCTGGGACGAGGGCGGGCGCCCCGTGCGGCTCGTGGCCCACGACGGCGAGCCGGTCGTCGGCGTGCGCACCTGGGGCAGCCACCCGGCGCTGTTCGCCTACGACCCCCGCCCGCTGTGGCGGGCGCTCGGCGAGCCGCACGACGTCCTCGACGTGCACGAGGAGCCGTTCGCCCTCGCGACCGCCGAGGTGCTCGCGCTGCGCGCCGCCCGGCGCGCCTGGGACCGTGTGCGCGGCAGGACCGTCGGGCCGGCCGCGCCCTTCGTCGTCTACAGCGCCCAGAACCTGCACAAGCGTCACCCGGTGCCGTTCCGCTGGTCGGAGCGCGTCGTCCTGCGCCGGGCGGCCGGCGCCCACGTGTGCAACGACGACGCCGGCCGGGTCCTGCGGGCCAAGGGGGCGCGCGGGGTGGTCGTGACCATCCCGCTCGGGGTCGACCCGGCGTCGTTCGCACCGGCCGCGTCCGCACCGTCCGCACCGCCCGCACCGCCGGCGGGGCGTGCCGCGACGTCCCCCCTCGTCGTCGGCTACGCCGGCCGGCTCGCACCGCACAAGGGCGTGGACGTGCTGGTGCGGACGGTCGTCGCCGACCCGCGGCTCGTCCTGCGCGTCGCCGGGGCCGGACCGCAGGAGCACGACCTGCGGCGCCTGGCCGCGCCGGCGGGCGACCAGGTCCGCTTCGCCGGCTCGCTCGCGGGCCCGGCGCTCGCCGAGTTCTACCGGTCGCTCGACGTGCTCGCCGTCCCCTCGCTCGACACCCCCGGCTGGCGCGAGCAGTTCGGCCGGGTCGCCGTCGAGGCGATGGCGGCCGGCGTGCCGGTCGTCGCGAGCGACTCCGGCGCCCTCCCCGACGTCGTGGGGGACGCCGGCCTGCTCGTGCCGCCCGGCGACACGGCCGCCCTGGGCGCCGCGCTGCGCCGGGTCGCGGCGGAGCCGGGCCTGGCGGACCGGCTGCGCGAGCGCGGCCTGCGCGTGGCCGCGGCGTGCGCCTGGCCCGAGGTGGCCCGGCAGTACCACGAGCTCTACGAGCGCGTCGCCCGCCCCGCGGCCCCGCCCGCCCGGGAGGTGCGGGACGCGCCCGAGCCGCCCGAGGTGCTCGTGGTCGCCTACGGCTCGCCGGACCGGCTGCGCGCCGCGCTCGCGCCGCTCGTGGGCAAGCTGCCGCTGACGGTCGTCGACAACTCCTCGCTGCCCGAGATCCGCGAGCTCGTCGAGCTCGCCGGCGGCACGTACCTCGACCCGGGCCGCAACGGCGGGTTCGCGGCCGGCGTCAACCACGGCCTCGCCCACCGCCGGGTCCCGGGCGGCGACGTGCTGCTGCTGAACCCGGACGCCGTCGTCGGGCCGGACGACGTGCTCGAGCTCCAGCGCCGCCTGCACGCCGACCCCCGGGCCGCGAGCGCCGGGCCGGCGCAGGTGGACGACGACGGGCGCCCCGCGCGCGTCCTGTGGCCGTTCCCGTCGCCCGCGCGGTCGTGGCTCGAGGCCCTCGGGCTGGGGCGCGTGCACGACCGCTGGGCGCGCGGGCGCTTCGTCGTCGGGTCGGTCCTGCTGCTGCGGGGCGAGGCCGTCGACGACGTCGGCCCGCTCGACGAGCGCTTCTTCCTCTACGCGGAGGAGACCGACTGGGCCCGCCGGGCGGCCGACCGGGGCTGGACGCACCTGCTCGTCGACGACGTCGTCGCGACGCACGCGGGCGGCGCGACGAGCACCGACGAGCACCGCCGCGAGGCGCACTTCCACGCGTCCCAGGAGCGCTACCTGCGCAAGCACCACGGGACGGCCGGCTGGCAGGCGGCGCGGGCCGCCGTCGTCGCCGGCGCCACGGTGCGTGCGGTCGTGCACCCCGGCCGGGACGCCCGGGCCGCGGCGGCGCGGCGCCTGCGCCTGTACGTGCGCGGCCCGGTGCGGGCGGAGTCCGCCCTGGAGCCGGCATGACCGCGGTGCGCACGGACCGCCGGTTCGAGCGCGTCGTCGTCGTGCTCGCCGGGCTCGCGGGCGTCGGTGTCGTCGTCGCCGCGACGCTGGCGCAGCCGACGTGGGGCGTGGCCGCCGCGGCGGTCGTGCTCACCTTCGGCCTCCTGGCGTGCTCGCCCGCCGCCGTCGTCGCGTTCACGATGCCCGCGCTCACCCTCGTGAACCGGCTCGGCGCGGGCGGCGTCGACCTGTCGATCAGCGACTTCGTCCTCGGTCTGTCGTTCGGGGTCGCGCTGGTCTTCGGCCGCCGCCCCTACAGCCGCCCCCTGCGCGCGATCCTGTGGCTCAACGTCGTGTACCAGGCCGCCACCCTGTTCACGGTCGTCGCCAACCCGTTCACCGCCAACACGGTGGAGTGGTTCCACGCGTGGCTGCTCGTGGGCGGCGCCGCCGTCGTGGGCTGGGCGGCGGCGCGCGACGGGCACGGCGGGCTCGCGGTCAACCTGCTCGTGGCACCCATGGTGGTCGTGGCGCTCGTCGCCGTCGCGGAGGGTGCGCGACGGGCGGCCTCCGGCGACCTCAGCCCGGTCTACCTGGACGCACCTTTCTCCCTGCACAAGAACGCGCTCGGCGACATCCTCGCGTTCGGCGCGACGATCGCCTACGCGCGGCCGCGGTGGCTCGGCTGGAGCAAGGCCGTCGCGACCTCCCTCTTCGCGCTCTTCGCGCTGGGCATCCTCGCCGCCCAGTCGCGCCAGGCCCTGGTCGGGCTCGCCGTGGCGGTGCTCGTCATCACCCTGCGGCCCGAGCC
>JAPSLD010000215.1 GCA_031181105.1 Isoptericola sp.
GCGAGCGCCAGGACGACGAGCGTCACGAACACCGGGATCGCGGCCGCCCCGATGCGCGCGCCCCACACGGCGGCGACGTCGACGGCGAGCACGACGACGACCGCCGTCGCGAGCGCGCCGATCGCGAGCGCGCGGCGGAAGTGCGTCCGGTAGGCGCGCCAGAAGGTGCGCACCGGCGTCGCCGGGCCCGCTGCCGAGAGCTCGGAGAACACCGCGAACGCGGCGACGAGCGCCGGCGCGACCAGCGGGGCGACGACCGCGTACGCGGGCCAGGAGACGACCGGGTCGGTCGTCATGAGCAGCACGACCGCGGGCAGGCACGCGACGACCAGCAGCAGGTTCGTCACCAGGCCCGTGTACACCGTGCCGAACACCATCTCGTACATCTCCTGGGAGACGAGCCGGCGGCGCTGCGCACCGGGACGCGCGGAAGCGGCGCTCATCCCTTGACCCCCGTCGTCGCGATGCCCTCGACGAAGTAGCGCTGCCCCAGGATGAAGATCAGCGCGATCGGCAGCACCGACAGCACCGAACCGGTCATGATGAGCGCGTGCTCGGCGTTGTACTGGCCGATGAAGGTCTTGAGACCGAGCTGGATCGTCCGCAGCTCGGGGCTGCGCAGGTAGATGAGCGGGCCGAGGTAGTCGTTCCAGGTGTTGACGAAGGTCAGCAGCGTGAGGCTCGCGATCGCGGGCACCGACAGCGGCAGCATGATGCGCCGCCAGATGCCGTACTCGCTCATGCCGTCGATGCGCGCGGCCTCGCTGAGCGACTCGGGGATCGACTCGAAGTACTGCTTCATGAGGAACACGCCGAACGCGCCGAACGCCTGCAGCGCGATGATCGACCAGAGGGTGTTCACCAGCCCGAAGTTCGACAGCATGTTGAACTGCGGGATCATGTACGACTGCCATGGGACGGCGATGGTGCCGACGTAGACCAGGAAGAGCACGTCGCGTCCCGGGAAGCGCATCTTCGAGAAGCCGTAGGCCGCGAAGCTTCCCGTGAGCACCTGCAGCGTCGTGACGACGACCGACAGGATGAGCGTGTTCTTGAGCCACGTCGTCATGTCGGACTTGGCCCAGATGTCGACGTAGTTCTGCCAGACGACCGGGTCGGGGATCCACTGCACCGGGACGGTGAAGACCTGGTTGTTGGTCTTCAGCGAGGAGATGACCATCCACGCGAACGGCAGCAGGATCCCGGCCGCCGCGACGACGAGGACCACGTAGCCGACGACGCGCAGTCCGGCGCTCCGGCGGGCGCTCTGGGCGAGCCCGGGGCCCTCGGCGACCCGGCGCGCGGTCGCGGGGGCCGCGGCGGGGCGGGAGACGGTTGCCATCAGGCGTCCCTCCTTCGGTTCCAGAGGAACTGGAAGATCGTCACCGCGATGCAGATCATGAACAGCGAGACGGCGACCGCGGACGCGTAGCCGAACTGGTTCTCCACGAAGCCCTTGACGTAGATGTACTGGCTCAGCACGAGAGTCGACTGCCCGGGTCCGCCGTTGGTCATGACGAGGATGAGGTCGAAGATCTTGAAGCTGTTGATCGTGAGCATCACGGTCACGAAGAACGTGGTGGGCCGCAGGCACGGGATCGTGACGTTCCAGAACCGCTGCCAGGCGTTGGCGCCGTCGACGCGCGCGGCCTCGTAGAGCTCGCCCGGCACGGTCTGCAGGCCCGCGAGGAACAGCAGCATGTAGTAGCCCATGTCGCGCCACGTGCTGACCAGGATCACGGCGGGCATCGACCAGTCGGCCGACATCGTCCACCCGGGCGGGTTCGCGATGCCGAGCGACCCGAGGAACTGGTTGATCGGCCCGAACTCGGGGCTGAACAGCATGTTCCAGACCACGGCGATCGCGACGATCGACGTGATGTACGGGAAGAACGCGACGGTGCGGAAGAACGCGACGCCCCTGAGCTTGCGGTTGAGCAGCAGCGCGAGGCTGAGCGACGCCACGAGGGTCAGCGGGATGTGGATCGCGGCGTAGTAGACCGTGTTGAAGAGCGCCTTGTGGTAGCTCGCGTCCTGGACCATCCGTGTGAAGTTGTCCAGGCCGATCCACTCGGCCACGCCGAACACGTTCCAGCTCGTGAACGACATGTAGAACAGCGTGATCACGGGGACGAGCGTGAGCACCGCGAACCCGAGGAAGTTCGGCAGGATGAAGCTCCACCCGATGAGGGTGTTGCGCAGCTTCAGCCGGCTCCCGGGCCGACGGCGGGACGTGCGCGGGGTCGCCGGTGCGGGCCCGCTCGGCCCGCCGGGCCGGTCGTCGACGGCGATGGTCGCCATAGGGACTCCTGTGTGTCGAGGCTTCGCGAGAGACCGGGCCTCCCGCGAGGTACCGCCGGGCGCGCGGTACCTCGCGGGGAGCCGGTTACGTGGCGGGCAGGTCAGCCGATGCCGGCCTCGGACGCGGCGCGCGACTCGGCCTCGGCGATCGCGTCGGGGACCGGCGTCGAGCCGGACATGATCGCCGTGTGGGCGTCGTTGAGGATGTTCTGCACCGTCGCGGTCGACGGCGCCACCGGGTTCTCGGGCCGCGTGTCGTGGCTCGAGAAGGCGAAGCGGGACAGGTCGTCGGTCGGCACGCCCTCGAGCGAGAAGTACGTCTCGACCACGGGGTCGGTCAGCAGCGCGGGCGTGATGCCGATCGCGGCGAGCGCCTGGGCGCCGCCCTCACCGGCGGCGAAGGCGAGGAACTCCTTGGCCGCGGCGACCTTGGACTCGTCGATCGCCGGGTTGATGCCCAGGCCGGTCGGGTCGCCGAACGTCACCGGCGTGGCGTCGGTGCCGGTCGTCGCGGCGTCCGCCTGCGGGATCGGCGCGATGCCCCACTCGAAGTCCTCGGCCTCGCCCGAGGCCTGCTGCGCGACGAGCGTCGCCACGTACCACGAGCCCATGGGGAGCATCGCGGCGTTCTGCGTGCCGAACTCGGCCTGGTAGGTCAGCGAGTTGGTCGTCACCGTGCCGAAGTCGACCTGCGCGCCGGACTCCTGCAGGTCGAGCGCCCGCTCGTAGAACGGCTCGAGGTACCCGTAGTCGCCGCTGCCCAGGTCCGCGCCCTCGGTCTGGGCGAGCGCGAAGCCCTGCACGACGGACTGCCACCCGTGCTGGTAGGTGCCCTTGGGGCCGTCGAGGGCGCCGGCGAGGTCCTTGGCCGCCTGCGCGTAGTCGTCCCACGTCCAGGAGCCGTCCGGCTCGGCGACGCCGGCCTGCGCGAAGAGGTCCTTGTTGTAGTAGAGGACCCACGAGTCCTGGCGGTACGGAACGGCGTAGCTCGCGCCGTCGACCTCGTAGAAGTCGAGCCCGCCCGTGGCCGGGTCGAGCTCGGAGACGACGTCGGAGACGTCGAGCAGCTGCTGGCCGGACTGGTAGGTGTAGAAGTTCTTGAGGTTCTTCTGCACGTAGATGTCCGGCGCGGTGCCGGCCGACAGGTCGGTGGTCATCTGCGTGTCGTAGTTCGTCGCGTCGTATTCCTTGAGCTCGACGGTGACGTCGGGGTTCTCCTCATGGAACGCGTCCGCGAGCGCCTGGAACTCCGGTGTGGTCGACAGGCTCCAGCCGGCCAGCGTGAGCGTGACGGGGCCGCTCGCCTCCGCGT
>JAPSLD010000216.1 GCA_031181105.1 Isoptericola sp.
CGGGCGACGCCGACCCGGTCGAGCTCACCGCGGCCGGGCACGCGCTGGCCGCGCTGCGCAAGATCAAGTCCGAGGCCAAGGTGTCGATGCGCACGCCGGTCCTGTCGGCGACCGTGGCGGTGCCCGCTGCGCTG
Organism: Isoptericola sp.; assembly: GCA_031181105.1. Lineage (GTDB taxonomy): Bacteria > Actinomycetota > Actinomycetes > Actinomycetales > Cellulomonadaceae > Isoptericola. The sequence goes on from JAPSLD010000216.1 coordinate 135, forward strand.
CTCGCGGGCGTGCGGTCGTCGCTCGACGACGTCCGCGGCGCCGGGCGCGTCGAGGGTCCGCTCGAGCTGGTCGAGGCCGCCGAGGGCCAGGGCAACCCGGACGTCCAGGGCGGCATCGTCGTGACGGCGTCCGAGCTGGGCGAGCCGCCGGTGCGCAAGCCGAAGGCCTGACCGCGAGGTAGCGCGCCCAGCGCCGACGTCGTCGACGCAGCACGCCCCTCCACCCGCGTCGGGTGGAGGGGCGTGCTGCGTGCTACCTCGGCCGGGGGTGCGCTACCTCGGCGGCGGGCGCGCTACCTCGGCGAGGCGAGACGCACGTCGTCCCCGCTCATGGTGGCGGCGACCTCCTTGGGCGTGCCGTTGTCCGTCCAGCGCAGCGTGGCGGCGACGCCCTCGATGAGCTCGACCGACCCCTCGGGCGCGAACGTGAGCCCGGCGTCCTGCGCGATGGCCGCCCGCATGAGGGCGGACGTCGCGGGCAGCTCCTCGATCCCCTCGGTGACGCCGAGGGCCTCGAGCTCGCCGCGCGAGGTCGCGATGTGCATCGGGTCCGGACCGATCCACAGGTGCCGGCCGTTGAGCAGGCCGCCGAAGTCCGGCCCGCCCGACTGGTCGCCGCCGAACTCCGCGAGCAGCCGGGCGGCGTCGTCGACGAGCGCCTCGGCGAGGACGAGGTCCTTGACCTGCCCGCGGGCGAGGACCTGCACGACGTCGTCCACGGACGTCACGGCGCCGTCCTCCCGGCCGAGCTCCTGACGCAGCTCGGCGAGCACCTGCTCGCGACGACGCTCGCGGAGCGAGTCGAGCGCGTCCTCGACGTTGTCGGCGAACGACTCCTCGTGGACGCCGGCCCCGCGGCCGCCGCCGGGCACCTCGACCGTGACGCGAGACGCCTCCTGACCGAGCTCCTCCTTGACGAGGTTGACGACGCGGACGTCGCCCGTCAGGAGCACGATCTCGGGGCGGTGCGCGCCGACGCGGCGGTCGATCTCCGCGGCGAACGCCTCGGCGTTGCGCTCCCACGAGTCCTCCGCGCGGGCCTCGATCCCGGCGCGCTTGGTCCGCGTCGAGGAGGCCTTGGAGATCTCGTCGTGCGGCGCCTCGACGGTCTCCTTGTCCCCGCGGGCGGTGCCCGTGCCGTCCACGGGCCAAAAGTCGGCTCCCGTGCGGTCGATCGCCACGCAGAGCCCGTCGACGTCCTCGTCCGCCGCGCGCGCCGCCTGCAGCAGGGCCGGGATCGGGTGCCACAGACCGGTCGCCACGGCAGGCGGGTGCCGCAGCACGCGGTCCACGAGGATGCCGCCCTCGTCGGCGATGAGCACGCGGCCGTGCGGCCCCGCGACCCGCGTCTGGCGGGTCGCGGCGTCGTCGAGCGTCGTGAGCACGCCCTCGGGTGCTCCCTGGTCCTGCAACGAACGCCGGACCGACCGCCATCGGTTCGCGACGTCCTTGTCGGACGCCTGCGCCGAACGCGTCGCGTCGAGATAGACGGTCGCGAACGGCCCGGGGTGTCCGACGAGGGGCTTGAGCCAGTCGATCTTCATCCAGAGTCCCCCTCGGTTTCCGTCGGCTGTGCGTTCCAGCCTGCGACGGATCCGGCGGGTGCGCCACCGCGCCCCGGCGATCACGCCGAGAGAGAAACCGGGGCCCGGCGGGATGCGCGTGCGGGAGCCGTCAGCCCCGGCTCAGATCTCGGAATCTCTTCAACTGTAGGTGTCCAGGGGTGGCAGCTCGCCCTGCCGGCGGCCCTGCGCGTGCTCGGCCGCGATGCGCTCGTGGTGGCGGATCACCTCGGACACGATGAACTCGCGGAACTGCTCGGCGAACTCCGGGTCGAGGCCCGCACCGAGCGCGATGCTCTTGAGGCGCTCGATCTGCTGGCGGTCGCGCTGCGGGTCGGCGGGCGGCAGGCCGCCCTGGGCCTTGAGCTCGCCGACCCGCTGCGTGGTCTTGAACCGCTCGGCCAGCAGGTGCACCAGCGCGGCGTCGATGTTGTCGATCGTGCTGCGCAGCGCGAGGATCTCCGCGGGCATCGGCCGCCCGCTCTGGGGCACGGGTGCCTCGTCGTAGGGATCGGCCATGGCTCGATCCTACGGGGCGACGCCGGACGGCCGGTCCGGGCGTCCGCGGGCGGGCGCCCCGGCGCGCGCGTCAGAGCGCGGGGATTCGCGCCTTCAGCAGGCAGAACTCGTTGCCCTCGGGGTCGGCCAGGACGTGCCACGGCTCTTCGCCCGTCTGGCCGATGTCGGCCGGGCGCGCACCGAGCGCCAGCAGGCGCTCGAGCTCGGCGTCCTGGTCGCGGTCGGTCGGGTTGAGGTCGATGTGGAGGCGGGACTTCCCCGGCTCCGGCTCGTCGCGACGGCTGAAAAGGATCGTCGGGTGCGGACCGCCGAAGCCCTCGCGCGTCCCGATCTCCACCACGTCGTCGCCCTCGCGGTCGACCACGACGAAGTCCAGGACCTCGCACCAGAACCGCGCCAGCAGCTCCGGGTCTCGGCACCCGAGCACCAGCTCACCGATACGACACGCCATGACGACACCTGCTCTCGTCTCGAGGCTGCCGGCACGGGCCGGACGGGGTCGTCACGGTGCCCGGCAGCGGGATCGACCCGACCGTACCGGGACGAGGCGGACACGGGCGCGGGATTTTCCGGCCTAGGCGGACTTCTCCCGCGGGGTGCGGCCCCGCACGGGCGACGTGCGGGGCACGAGGGTCGGGTTGACGTTCTCCAGCACCACGTCGCGCGTCACGACGACGCGCTCGACGTCGTCGCGGCTCGGCACGTCGAACATCACCTGCTGGAGGACCTCCTCCATGATCGCGCGCAGGCCGCGCGCGCCGGTGCCGCGCAGCAGGGCCTGCTCGGCGATCGCGCTGACCGCGTCGTCGTCGAACGCGAGCTCGACGCCGTCGATCTCGAACATGCGCTGGTACTGCTTGACGAGCGCGTTGCGCGGCTCGGTGAGGATCCGCACGAGGGCGTCGCGGTCGAGCTGGGACACGGACGCGATCACGGGCAGGCGGCCGATGAACTCCGGGATGAGCCCGTACTTCTGCAGGTCCTCGGGCCGGACCTCGGCGAAGAGGTCCTCCTCGGCGTCCGACTCCATCGGCGCGCTGAACCCGATGCCGCGCTTGCGCGAGCGGGCGGCGACGATGTCGTCGAGCCCGGCGAACGCCCCCGCGACGATGAACAGCACGTTCGTGGTGTCGATCTGGATGAACTCCTGGTGCGGGTGCTTGCGCCCGCCCTGCGGCGGCACGGACGCGGTGGTGCCCTCGATGATCTTCAGGAGGGCTTGCTGCACGCCCTCGCCCGAGACGTCCCGCGTGATCGACGGGTTCTCGGCCTTGCGGGCCACCTTGTCGACCTCGTCGATGTAGATGATGCCGGTCTCGGCCTTCTTGACGTCGTAGTCGGCGGCCTGGATCAGCTTGAGCAGGATGTTCTCGA
>JAPSLD010000020.1 GCA_031181105.1 Isoptericola sp.
GGGCTCGCGACGGCGAGCCCGCCCGTCCGTGCGTCCGGGCCCGGTCGCTTGGCCGCCGCGACCAGCACGCGTTAGGTTCCATGGGCAGCCGTCGACGACGACGTCGGGTTGCGACGACGACCTCGTGACGACGATCCCCGCGACCCGGAGGACAGCCCGCATGATCGACCACACCGTCCGCGTCTACCGCTCCGACGAGCCCCTGGCCCGCACCGAGCAGCTCGCCTGGAAGATCGCGGAGGTCGCTGCGGAGCAGCTCGACCCGACTCCCGAGGTCACCGACATGGTGATCAACCGCATCATCGACAACGCGGCGGTCGCGACGGCGTCGCTCGGCCGGGAGCCGATCCTCGCGGCGCGCTCGCAGGCCGAGGCGCACCCGGTCTCGCGCGGCGGTGCCGGCGCGACGATCTTCGCCAGCGCGGCGCGCACGTCCCCCGAGTGGGCGGCGTGGGCCAACGGGGTGGCGGTGCGCGAGCTCGACTACCACGACACGTTCCTCGCGGCCGACTACTCGCACCCGGGCGACAACATCCCGCCGGTGCTGGCCGTCGCGCAGCACCTCGGGCGCTCGGGCGCGGAGCTGCTGCGGGGGATCGTCACCGGGTACGAGATCCAGGTGAACCTGGTCAAGGGCATCAGCCTGCACAAGCACAAGATCGACCACGTCGCGCACCTCGGCCCGTCGGCCGCGGCCGGCATCGGCACGCTGCTCGGTCTCGAGGCCGAGACGATCTACCAGGCCGTCGGCCAGGCGCTGCACACGACGACGGCCACGCGCCAGTCCCGCAAGGGCGAGATCTCGACGTGGAAGGCGCACGCCCCCGCGTTCGCCGGGAAGACGGCGGTCGAGGCGGTCGACCGCGCGATGCGCGGGCAGACCAGCCCGAGCCCGATCTACGAGGGCTCCGACGGCGTCATCGCCTGGCTCCTCGACGGGCCGGACGCGCGGTACACCGTCCCGCTGCCGGAACGCGGCGAGCCGCGGACGGCCATCCTCGAGACGTACACCAAGGAGCACTCGGCCGAGTACCAGGCGCAGGCCTGGATCGACCTGGCGCGCCGCCTCGGCACCGAGAGCCCGTGGCTGCGCGACCCCGCCAACGTGCGCGCCGTCGTCCTGCACACGAGCCACCACACGCACCACGTCATCGGCTCGGGATCGGGCGACCCGCAGAAGTACGACCCGGGCGCGAGCCGCGAGACGCTCGACCACTCGATCCCCTACATCTTCGCGGTCGCCCTGCAGGACGGCGCCTGGGACCACGTCGCCAGCTACGCCCCGGAGCGCGCGGGCCGCCCGGACACGGTCGAGCTCTGGCGCAAGGTCACCACGACCGAGGATCCCGAGTGGACGCGCCGCTACCACTCGAGCGACCCGTCCGAGAAGGCGTTCGGCGGCCGGGTGGAGATCGAGCTGGCCGACGGCGGCCGCATCGTCGAGGAGATCGCCGTCGCGGACGCGCACCCGCTGGGCGCGCGACCCTTCGCCCGCGAGCAGTACGTGCGCAAGTTCCGGACGCTGGCCGCGGGCGTCCTGCCGGACGACGAGATCGAGCGCTTCCTCGACGTCGCCCAGCGCCTGCCCGAGCTCGGGGCCGACGAGCTGTCCGGCCTCACCGTCACGCCCGTGACCGACCCGCTGCCCGCCCGTCCCGTGCCCGCGGGCATCTTCTAGGAGCGAGGCCCCGATGCTGTACTCCACGACGACGCCCGCCGCCAAGCGCGCGGCGTTCCGCGAGCGCCTGCGCTCCGGCGAGCTGCTGCAGCTCCCGGGCGCGTTCAACCCGCTGACGGCCCGCCTCATCGAGGACAAGGGCTTCGACGGCGTGTACGTCTCGGGTGCGGTCGTGGCGGCCGACCTCGGCCTGCCCGACGTCGGGCTCACCACGCTGACCGAGGTCGCCACCCGCGCGGGCCAGATCGCACGCATGACCGACCTGCCCACGCTCGTCGACGCCGACACCGGCTTCGGCGAGGCGATGAACGTGGCCCGCACCGTCCAGGCGATGGAGGACGCCGGCGTCGCCGGGCTCCACATCGAGGACCAGGTCAACCCCAAGCGGTGCGGCCACCTCGACGGCAAGCAGGTCGTGGACGACACCACCGCGCTGCAGCGCATCCGCGCGGCGGTCACGGCGCGCCGCGACGAGAACCTGCTCGTCATGGCCCGCACCGACATCCGGGCCGTCGCCGGGCTGGACGCCGCGGTCGACCGGGCCAGGGCGCTCGTGGACGCCGGCGCGGACGCGATCTTCCCCGAGGCCATGCGTGACCTCACGGAGTTCGAGGCGATGAAGAACGCGCTCGACGTGCCCGTGCTGGCCAACATGACCGAGTTCGGCAAGAGCGAGCTCTTCACGACGCGCCAGCTCGCCGACGCCGGGATCGACCTCGTGATCTACCCCGTCTCGCTGCTGCGCCTCGCGATGGGCGCTGCCGAGCGCGGGCTCGACGCTCTGCGTGCCGAGGGGTCCCTCGCCTCGCAGGTGGAGCACATGCAGACCCGGGCCCGCCTCTACGAGCTCGTCGACTACGCCGCGTACGGCACCTTCGACGCCGGCGTCTTCGACTTCTCCCTCGACGACAACCTCCACCACGGCGCGAAGGAGCACCGATGAGCCAGCCGACCACCGGCACCGACCAGCCCGAGGTCCGCAAGGGCCTGGCCGGCGTCGTCGCCGACGTCACCGCCATCTCGAAGGTCAACCCCGACACGAACTCGCTGCTGTACCGCGGCTACCCCGTGCAGGACCTCGCGGCGACCCAGCCGTTCGAGGCCGTCGCGTACCTGCTGTGGCACGGCGAGCTGCCCACCGCCGACGAGCTGGCCGGGCTGCGCGCGACCGAGCGTGCCCACCGGGCGCTCGCCGACGACGTCCGTGCCGCGATCGACCTGCTGCCGACCGACGCGCACCCCATGGACGAGGTCCGCACGGCGGTGAGCGTCGTCGGGGCCCGGGAGGCCGCGGGCCTGTCGGCGCTCGAGGCGGGCGGCAGCGCCGAGGACAACGTGGCGCGCAGCGTGCGGCTGTTCGCCGCCCTGCCCGCGATCGTCGCGTACGGGCAGCGGCGGCGGCACGGCCAGGACGTCGTCGAGCCGCGCGACGACCTCGACTACGCGGCGAACTTCCTGTGGATGACGTTCGGCACCGAGCCGGAGCCCGTCGTCGTCGACGCGTTCAACCGGTCGATGATTCTGTACGCCGAGCACTCGTTCAACGCCTCGACCTTCACCGCGCGCGTCATCACCTCCACGCTGAGCGACCTGCACTCGGCCGTCGTGGGTGCGATCGCCGCGCTCAAGGGACCCCTGCACGGCGGCGCCAACGAGGCGGTCATGGAGACCCTCGCCGAGATCGGCTCGGCCGACCGCGTCGCGGGCTGGCTCGACGAGGCGCTCGCCGGCAAGCGCAAGATCATGGGGTTCGGGCACCGGGTCTACAAGCACGGCGACTCGCGCGTGCCGACGATGAAGGCCGCGCTCGACACCCTCGTCGAGCACTACGACCGGCCGGACCTGGCGGCGCTGTACGACGCCCTCGAGTCGGAGTTCGTCGAGCGCAAGGGCATCTACCCGAACCTCGACTACCCGTCCGGCCCCGCGTACCACCTCATGGGCTTCGACACCGGCACGTTCACGCCGCTGTTCGTCGCCGCGCGCGTGACCGGGTGGACCGCGCACGTCCTCGAGCAGCAGGCGGCGAACTCGCTGATCCGGCCGCTGTCCGAGTACGTGGGCCCGGACGAGCGCTCCGTGCCGAGGTAGCGCACGATCCGCCGAGGTAGCGCACGATCCGCCGAGGTAGCGCACGATCCGCCGAGGTAGCGCACGATCCGCCGAGGTAGCGCGCCGTCCGCCGAGGTAGCGCACGATCCGCCGAGGTAGCGCACGATCCGCCGAGGTAGCGCGCCGTCCGCCGAGGTAGCGCACGATCCGCCGAGGTAGCGCGCGCTCACTCGGTCGGCAGGTGCGTGTTCTCGCCGAAGTCCTCGCGGAACCGCGGGCCCGACGTCGCAAGCTCGCTCGCGTACTCGGCCGACCACTCGCTGTACGGGCGCACCGCGAGCGCCTCGTTGGAGAACCGGCGGTCGTCGGTCAGCTCGGTGACGCAGAAGTCCGGGATCTGCAGCCCGGTGACCGGCCCGGAGCGCTCGCACTCGGCGACGACGAGCGGGTGGTTGGCGCCGCCGAAGACGTCGACCGACCACCCGTCGGCCCCGAGCCACGCGGCATAGCGGGTCTTGAGGACCCGCGCACCCCCGCGGCGCACGAGCTCGGCGCCCACCAGGGGGTCGAGCTCGCGCTCGGCCTCGTACCGGGTGCCGCCGGCCGACGGGCCCTTGACCGTGACCGCGGCGAAGTCGACCTGGTCGCGGTACGCGTCGAGCACCTCGCGGGGGTCGTCGTCGGGACCGAGCCGCGCCTCCACGTCCGTCGCCTGCACCCGCACCCGCAGCGCGTACCCGCCGTCGGACAGGTAGTACGCCTGCACGATGAGCGAGGGCGCGTCACGGAGCTGGTCCGGGAGGTCACGGACGAGGAAGCGACGTTCGAACTCGAAGTCGGAGTAGTCCGTCGACATGACGTCGAGCCTAGCCCCCGCCCCTGCGCGCTACCTCGGCGGGCGCCGCGCTACCTCGGCGGGCGCCGCGCTACCTCGGCGGGCGCCGCGCTACCTCGGCGGGCGCCGCGCTACCTCGGCGGGCGCCGCGCTACCTCGGCGAGAGGAGCGCTACCTCGCGGTCAGTGCCAGGTGGAGACTTCCTCGACACCGGGCCGGTACTCGAAGTGCCACGGCTCGTACTTGCCGCCGCCGCCACGCTGGGCCCACGGCGGGTTCTCCCACCCGTACGCGGGGCCGTTCTCCCACAGCCACCGGTAGACGTCGGCGTTCCCCGTCTCCTTGGAGCACAGGTCGATCGCCAGGCCCCAGCCGTGCATCGAGCGGCCCGGCGTCGCGGCGAGGTAGCCGCGGCTCGCCTTGACCGAGTACTGGGACGCGAGCGAGCGGTACGTGTCGACCAGGCACAGGTCCCTGCCGAACCGCGCGCGGAAGGCCTCGTTGAGCGCGCTGAGCGCGACCGCGGCGTCGGGCCGCAGGCGCTCGCCGGGCTGCCACAGCTCGCACAGCGAGTGGTCGGCGAGCCGGCCGTTGGAGCCCTCGACCGGGGCGTCCGGGTCGCAGCCGGGCAGCGGGTCGCGCTCGGCCGACCGGCTGGCGGCGAGGTCGACACGGATCTCGCGCACCTGCGCGGCGATCGCCGTCGACGTGCGCTGCGCCTGGCCCGGCGCGCGGAGCACCTCGAGCGTCGACGGACCCTGGGGCCGGGTGTCCAGGTCGAACGGCGACCCGTCCCCCGCGGCGGCCCCGTCCGAGCCGAGCGGCACGGCGATCGTCGCGGCGGCGAGCGAGCCGAGCACGGTCAGGCGGGTGATCCAGGCCTGCCCGGGCGGCGGGGCGGCGTGAGCCGGCTTGACGGCACGCCTGCGGGGCCGCTTCCCGGACCGGGCGCGCTCGGCCTCACGGATGGCGCGACGGGAGGTGAGGGGCAAGTCGCCCTGCGGGCTCGCCTCCACGACACCTCCGTAACTCGAGCGCGGGCCGTCGGAGCGACGACCCGTCACGGAACCCTAACGGTGACCGACGCCACGGCCAAGTCCCCAGGTCGCGAGTACGCGCGGCGTCTGTTACCGCCCCGCGCCGTCACACCGGCGGGCGACGACGCTGCATGGCGTCGCGCACCTCGCCCACGAGCTCTTCGAGGATGTCCTCGAGGAACACGACCCCGACGGCACCCGTGGCCGTCCCCGCGGGCTCGACGCGCGCCAGGTGGGACCCGGTGCGCTGCATCGCGCGCAGCGCGTCCTCGACCTCGGCGTCCGGGCGCACGGACGCGAGCGCGCGCACGCGCCACGCCGGCACCGGCTCGAAACGGTCCCCGTCGGTCGCGTACAGCACGTCCTTGAGGTGCAGGTAGCCCACGAGCACGTCGTCACCCGCGTCGTCCTTCTCGACGACCGGGAAGCGGCTGAAGCCCGTGCGCGAGACCAGGTGCTCGACGTCGTCGGGGGTGGCGCCGTCCGTCACGGTCACGAGCTCGGAGACCGGCACCATGACCTCGCCGGCCGTGCGCGAGGAGAACTCGATCGCGCCGGTGAGCAGGCCCTGCTCGTCGCGCAGCATCCCCTCGGCCCGCGAGTGCTCGACGATCGACTGGACCTCCTCGGCGGTGAACGCCGACGCCACCTCGTCCTTCGGCTCGACGCCGGTCAGGCGCACGGCGTGGTTGGCGACCCAGTTCAGCGCCACGATGACCGGCTTGATGAGCCGCGCGAACAGCACCAGCGGCGGCGCGAACCACAGCGCGGCGGCCTCCGGGCCGGCCACGGCGAGGTTCTTCGGGACCATCTCGCCGAGCACGACGTGCAGGTAGACCACGATCGACAGGGCGACGACCATCGCGACCGGGTGGAGCAGCTGGTCGGGCACGCCCAGCGTGTGGAAGGGGCCCTCGAGCAGATGGGCCAGCGCCGGCTCCGCGACGATGCCCAGGCCGGTCGAGCACACCGTGATGCCGAGCTGCGCGCAGGCGAGCATGAGCGAGACGTGCTCCATCGCCCACAGCACGACGACGGCGCGGCGGTCCCCCGCCTCGGCGCGCGGCTCGATCGCGCTGCGGCGCGCCGACAGCACGGCGAACTCGGCCCCGACGAAGAACGCGTTGGCCGCCAGGAGGAGCAGCCCGACGACGAGCGCTGTGGTGGTGCTCATCGCGACCCCCTCCTCGAGCCGTCGTAGCCGGCACCCTCGTCGGCACCCTCGTCGGCACCGACGAGCCGCACGCGCACGCGCTCGACGCGCCGGCCCTCCATCGCCTCGACCCGTAGCGAGACGCCGTCGACCTCGACCACGTCCCCGACGTCGGGCACGCGCCCGAGCTCGGCCATCACGAGACCGCCGAGCGTCTCGTAGGCAGGGCCGTCGGGCACGACGAGACCGGTGGTCTCCTCGAGCTCGTCGGGGCGCAGCACCCCCGGCACCACCCACGACCCGTCCGCGCTGCGCACCGCGCCCGCGCGACGGCGGTCGTGCTCGTCCGCCACGTCGCCCACGAGCTCCTCGACGACGTCCTCCAGCGTGACGATGCCGGACGTGCCGCCGTACTCGTCCACCACGACGGCCATCTGCAGCCCGAGCGAGCGGAGCTCGACGAGGAGCGGGCCGAGGCTCACGGTCTCCGGGACGCGAGGCGCCTCGTCCATGAGCGCGGCGGCGGGGACCTCGGCCCGCTTGGCGTGCGGCACGCCGACGGCGCGGCGCAGGTGCACCAGGCCCACGACGTCGTCGCGGTCGTCGCCGATCACCGGGAAGCGGGAGTGCCCCGTGCGCCGGGCGAGGGCCACGACCTCCTCGGCCGTGGTGTCGCGCTCGACGACGACCATGCGGGTCCGGTCCGTCATGACGTCCCGCGCGCTCAGCTCGTGCAGCTCGATCGAGTTGGCCAGCAGGGTGGCCACCGACTGCTCGAGCGTGCCCTCCTGCGCCGAGCGCCGGACGAGGGAGAGCAGCTCCGACGGCGACCGCGCGCCGGACAGCTCCTCGCGCGGCTCGACACCGACCTTGCGGAGCAGGCCGTTCGCCGAGCCGTTCAGGACGCGGATGAGCGGCATGAAGGCCACGGTGAAGAGCCGCTGCACCGGCACGGCGAGACGCGCGGTCGTGTGCGGCGTCGACAGCGCGTAATTCTTCGGGATCAGCTCGCCGAAGAGCATCGAGAAGCCGTTGACGACGATCAGGGAGAGCACGCCCGCCAGGACGCCCGAGACGCCCCGCCCGAGCGACGTGGTGGCGAACCCGGCGTCGAACAGCGACAGCAGCGCCGGCTGGGCGGTGTACCCGAGCAGGATCGTCGTGATCGTGATGCCGACCTGCGCGGAGCTGAGCTCGGTCGACAGGTGCTTGAGCCCGGTCCGGACCGCGCGGTCCCGCCTGTCCGGCGGGCCCGTCCGGCCGGGCGACGGACTGTCGCCCTCCTCGTCGTCGGCACCGACGACGGCGGGGTCCAGCGTGACCAGGGAGAACTCGCTCGCCACGAACACGGCGGTGCCGGCCGTGAGCACCACGCCGAGCGCGACCATGAGGATGTCGCCTAGCACGCGAGGCCTCGCGGCGGACAGGTCTGGCTGGGTCGCCGGGTGGGTCGGCTGCTATATCGACTGTCGTCCATCGTGGCACCGATCGTAACGCGGTCGGCGGAGTCCGTCCTGGACAGCGTGTGCTCAGCGTGCGTCCAGGCGCGCGGTGCAAGATGGGCCCATGACGACCACTCCCCCTGCCGCGGCCGGCGGCACCGGCCAGGCCGTCACCGGCCAGCAGAGCGCGACCGTGCTCGTCGTCGAGGACGAGCCCGCGATCGCCACGGCCATCGCCCAGCGGCTGTCCGCCGAGGGCTGGCGCGTCGAGGTGGCGCGGGACGGCCTGTCCGGGGTCGACGCCGCCGGACGACTGCAGCCGGACGTCGTCGTCCTCGACGTCATGCTGCCCGGCATCGACGGCCTGGAGGTCACGCGCCGCATCCAGGCCGACCGCCCGGTGCCGATCCTGATGCTCACCGCGCGCGACGACGAGACCGACATGCTCGTGGGCCTCGGCGTCGGTGCCGACGACTACATGACCAAGCCGTTCTCGATGCGCGAGCTCGTGGCGCGCGTCAAGGCCCTGCTGCGCCGCGTCGAGCGTGCGACGCAGGTCGCCGTCGCGACGCCGGCCGACCCGCCGATCGTCATGGGCGACGTCACGATCGACCGCGCGCAGCGGCGCGTCCACCGCGCGGGCGACGAGGTCCACCTCACGCCGACCGAGTTCGAGCTGCTGGTCATGCTCGCCAGCTCGCCCAAGACCGTGCTGACGCGCGAGCGCCTGCTCGCCGAGGTGTGGGACTGGGCGGACGCGAGCGGCACGCGCACCGTCGACTCGCACATCAAGGCGCTGCGCCGCAAGCTCGGCGCCGACCTGATCCGGACCGTCCACGGCGTCGGCTACGCGTTCGAGCCCCCGGCGGGCTGAGGTGACCGAGCCGCACGGCCCGCAGGGCCGGCCGCGCAAGGAGCACCACCGGCTGCCGGACGTGCGCCCGCTGGACCCCGTCCGGTCGATCAAGACCAAGCTCGGGCTGCTGGTGGCGGCGACCGTGACCTTCGCCGTGCTCGTGACCTGGCTCGGCCTGCGCAACGAGCTTGGGCCCACCCGGACGTTCCCGCTCGCGATCTTCCTGTCCCTCGTCCTGACGCAGCTCCTGGCGCGCGGGATGACGTCGCCGCTGCGGGAGATGACGGCCGCGGCGCAGGCGATGGCCGCCGGCGACTACGGGATCCGTGTGCGCGCCACGAGCCGGGACGAGGTGGGCCAGCTCGCCGAGGCGTTCAACATGATGGCGGCCGACCTCCACAACAGCGACCGGATCCGGCGCGAGCTCATCGCGAACGTCTCGCACGAGCTGCGCACCCCCGTCGCGGCGCTGCAGGCGCAGCTCGAGAACATGGTCGACGGCGTCACGGAGCCGACGAAGGCGTCGCTCGAGCTCTCGCTCGAGCAGACCGAGCGGCTCACCCGGCTCGTCACCTACCTGCTCGACCTGTCGCGCGTCGAGGCCGGCGCGTCGGCGCTCGTGCTGAGCGACGTCGCCGTCGGGGACTTCCTCGAGGAGTGCGCGCAGGCGGTCTCGATGGTCGACGCGGGCAAGGGCCTCGGCTACGTCGTCGACGTGACCCCGCCGGACCTGCGGCTGGAGGCGGACGCCGAGCGGCTCCGCCAGGTCGTGACCAACCTCCTGCAGAACGCGATCCGGCACTCCCCGCACGGCGGCACGGTGCGCCTCGACGCCTACCCGGTCGACGACGACGTCGTGATCGAGGTGAGCGACGAGGGCCCCGGGATCGCCCCGGAGGACCGCGAGCGGATCTTCGAGCGGTTCGCGAGGGGCTCGGGCTCGACCCGGGTGCAGCCCGGCTCCGCGAGCGGCGGCACGGGCATCGGCCTGGCGATCGTGCGGTGGGCGGTGGACCTCCACGGCGGCCACGTCGAGGTCGCCGACACCACGCGCGGGGCGACGATGCGGGTGACCCTGCCCGCCGTCGCCCGCCCGGCGCCGGGTGTCACGACCGACGCGGACACTTGAGACCCGTCGTTCGGCGCACGCGTGACGTGAGATGCGTCACACCTGTTTGCGAACGTCCGCCGCTCGTGGCGGTCGCATGACGGTGCTCCACGCAAACGTCGACGTGTCGTTTCCCGAGGTATTACCCGACGGCCGGGACGAGCGCCCGGTGGCGGCATCCCGCCGGTCCGGGCGCCGCGCGCGGCCCCTGCGGGTGCCCCGCGAGGGCATAGGCTGGACCCTGCCCGGTCCGACGGGCAACGGCACAGGTCCGACATAGCAATGTGGTGAAAGTGGGCGATCCGCGCGTGGTGTCCCCGAAGGCTGGTTCAGAGTCGATCAGCGCAGCGAGCGCGTCGTTCGGAGCCAACGAGTGGCTCGTCGACGAGCTCTACGAGCAGTATCTCAAGGACAAGAACGCGGTGGACCCCGCGTGGTGGGACTTCTTCGCCGACTACACGCCGGCCGAGTCGCGCGAGGGGACCGACGGCACGCCGGACCCCGAGGCCGCGAAGGAGTCGACGTCCGGCGAGCAGGCGCAGTCCGGGCCCGCCCAGCAGGCGCCCGACACGCAGGCCCCGGCAGCGGTCGAGTCCACCCCGGAGGCGCCGCGCGGTCAGGGCCGCTCGACGTCGGGCACCGCGGCCGCCGAGAAGTCGCAGCCGGTGCGCCCGGCCCCGGTCCCGGCGGAGCCGGCCGAGCCGGCCGAGCCGGCCGAGCCCGCCGAGCGGGCGGCGAGCGTGACCGAGCCGCTGGACACGCGACCGGTCGCCGAGGCCCAGCCCGCGACGGCCCCGTACGCCGAGGTCGCCCGCAGCAGGCCGCGCACGGGTGACGACGAGGCGACCGACGAGGTGCAGAAGCTCCGCGGCCCGGCCGCGCGCGTCGTGAGCAACATGGAGTCGTCGCTGGAGGTCCCGACGGCGACGTCGGTCCGCGCCGTGCCCGCCAAGCTCATGGTGGACAACCGGATCGTCATCAACAACCACCTGGCCCGCGGCCGCGGCGGCAAGATCTCGTTCACGCACCTCATCGGCTTCGCGCTGGTCGAGGCGCTGGCCGACATGCCCGTGATGAACGCGCACTACCAGGTCGTCGACGGCAAGCCGGGCATCGTCCAGCCGGCGCATGTCGGGTTCGGCCTCGCTATCGACCTGGCCAAGCCCGACGGCTCGCGTCAGCTACTGGTGCCGAGCATCAAGAAGGCCGACGAGCTCGACTTCGCCGGGTTCTGGGCCGCGTACGAGGAGCTCGTGCGCAAGGCGCGCGGCGGCAAGCTCACCGTCGAGGACTTCGCGGGCACGACGATCTCGCTGACCAACCCGGGCGGCATCGGGACCGTCCACTCGGTCCCGCGCCTCATGCAGGGCCAGGGCACGATCATCGGCGTCGGCGCCATGGACTACCCGGCCGAGTTCGCCGGTGCGTCCGAGGAGCAGCTCGCCCGCATGGGCGTGTCCAAGGTCATGACGATCACGTCGACCTACGACCACCGCATCATCCAGGGCGCCCAGTCCGGCGAGTTCCTCAAGATCCTGGCGAACAAGCTCCTCGGGCTCGACGGCTTCTACGACCGCGTCTTCGCCTCGCTGCGCGTCCCCTACGAGCCCGTCCGCTGGGTCCGGGACAACACGACCGACGCCGACGTCGAGGCCGCCAAGCCGGCCAAGATCGCCGAGCTCATCCACGCGTACCGCTCGCGCGGGCACCTGATGGCGGACACCGACCCCCTCGCGTACCGCCAGCGCAAGCACCCGGACCTCGACATCCAGAACCACGGCCTGACGCTGTGGGACCTGGACCGCACCTTCCCCACGGGAGGCTTCGGCGGCAAGCCGAAGGCGACCCTGCGCGACACGCTCGGGCTCCTGCGCGACTCGTACTGCCGCTCGATCGGCATCGAGTACATGCACATCTCGGACCCGGCGCAGCGCAGGTGGCTCCAGGACCGGCTCGAGTCGGGGTACGCGCGCACGCCGCGCGAGGACCAGCTGCGCATCCTGCGCCGCCTCAACTCCGCCGAGGCGTTCGAGACGTTCCTGCAGACCAAGTACGTCGGCCAGAAGCGCTTCTCGCTCGAGGGCGGCGAGTCCGTCATCCCGCTGCTCGACGCGGTGCTGTCGAAGGCGGCCGAGAACGGCCTCGACGAGGTCGGCATCGGCATGGCCCACCGCGGTCGCCTCAACGTGCTGGCGAACATCGCCGGCAAGAGCTACGGGCAGATCTTCAAGGAGTTCGAGGGCCAGCTCGACCCCAAGAGCGTCCAGGGCTCCGGCGACGTCAAGTACCACCTCGGCACCGAGGGCGTCTTCACGGCCGAGTCGGGTGCGACGACCAAGGTCTACCTGGCCGCGAACCCGTCGCACCTCGAGGCCGTCGACCCGGTGCTCGAGGGCATCGTGCGCGCCAAGCAGGACCGCATCGACCTGGGCGGGGACGGCTTCTCGGTGCTGCCGATCCTCATCCACGGCGACGCCGCGTTCGCCGGCCAGGGCGTCGTGCCCGAGGTGCTGAACCTCTCGCAGCTGCGCGGCTACCGCACCGGCGGCACGATCCACGTGATCATCAACAACCAGGTCGGGTTCACGACCGGCCCGTCGTCGTCGCGCTCGACGACGTACGCGACCGACGTCGCCAAGGGCTACCAGATCCCCGTGTTCCACGTGAACGGCGACGACCCCGAGGCCTGCGTCCGGGTGGCGGAGCTGGCGTTCGCGTACCGCGAGCAGTTCGACCGCGACGTCATCATCGACATGGTGTGCTACCGCCGGCGTGGCCACAACGAGGGTGACGACCCGTCGATGACGCAGCCGCTCATGTACAACCTCATCGAGGCGAAGCAGTCGGTCCGCAAGCTCTACACGAAGAGCCTCGTGGCCCGCGGCGACATCACGGTCGAGGAGGCGGAGCAGGCGCTCAAGGACTACCAGGCACAGCTCGAGCGGGTGTTCACCGAGACCCGGTCCGGCGGCTACACCGCGCCGGAGGGCACGGAGGAGATCGCGGGCCTCGAGCGGCCCGAGTCGCAGCGCGCCGACGCCGGCACCATGGTCGGCTGGAAGACGGCGATCCCGCACTCGGTCCTCGAGCGCGTCGGCGACGTGCACGTCGCGCCGCCGGAGGGCTTCACCGTCCACCCCAAGCTCATGCAGCTGCTCGAGAAGCGGCAGCTCATGGCCAAGGAGGGCGGCATCGACTGGGGCTTCGGCGAGCTCGTGGCCTTCGGCTCGCTGCTCATGGAGGGCACGCCCGTCCGCCTGGCCGGGCAGGACTCGCGGCGCGGGACGTTCGTGCAGCGCCACGCGGTGCTGCACGACCGCAACACCGGCGCCGAGTGGACCCCGCTGCTGTACCTCTCGGGCGACCAGGCGAAGTTCTGGGTCTACGACTCGTCGCTGAGCGAGTACGCCGCCCTCGGGTTCGAGTACGGCTACTCGGTCGAGCGTCCTGACGCCCTGGTGCTGTGGGAGGCGCAGTTCGGCGACTTCGTCAACGGCGCCCAGACGGTCATCGACGAGTTCATCTCGTCGGCCGAGCAGAAGTGGGGCCAGTCGTCGTCCGTGGTCATGCTGCTGCCGCACGGCTACGAGGGCCAGGGGCCGGACCACTCGTCCGCGCGCGTCGAGCGCTTCCTGCAGCTCGCGGGCGAGGACAACATGACCATCGCCCAGCCGTCGACCCCGGCGTCGTACTTCCACCTGCTGCGCCGCCAGGCGTACGACCGCCCGCGCCGCCCGCTGGTGGTCTTCACGCCCAAGCAGCTGCTGCGGCTCAAGGCCGCCGCGTCGAGCGTGGACGACTTCACGAGCGGCACGTTCGAGCCGGTGCTGGGCGACGCCGGCGTGGCGGACGGCTCGATCGACCCGGCGGGCGTCGACCGGGTGCTGCTGTGCACCGGGCGCGTGTACTACGACCTGCTGGCCGAGCGGATCAAGCGGCAGGACGACAAGATCGCGCTCGTGCGCCTCGAGCAGCTCTACCCGCTGCCCGAGCAGCAGATCCGCGACGAGCTCGCGCGGTACCCGCACGCCGAGGTCGTGTGGGTCCAGGACGAGCCGCAGAACCAGGGCGCGTGGTCCTTCCTGCACCTGGCGCTGCCGGACGACCTGCCCCGCGTCGACGTGGTCTCGCGGCCGGCGTCGGCGTCGACCGCGGCCGGCACCGCGAAGCGGCACAAGGAGGAGCAGGCCGTCCTCGTCGAGCAGGCGTTCACGCGCAGCCGCTGACCGCGACGTCCGGAGCCCCGCCCGCGCACCGCGGGGCCGGGGCTCCGTCGTCCTCCGCTGCCTTCGTCCGCTACCCCGCGGTCACCAGCGGCCGTGGACGTGCTGCTTGATCTTGCCCTCGTAGATCTCGCGCACCCCCGAGGTGAACAGCGGGCCGAGCACCTTGGCGGAGCCTGCGGCCGCGTTGAGCCGGGCCTGCTCGGGGTTGCGGGCACCCGGGATCACGGTCGAGACGCCGGGCTGCTGCCACACCCACGCGACCGCGGCCTGCGCGGGCGTCAGCTCGGGCAGCGTGGTGCGCGCGAGCTCGGTGAACTCCGCGGCCGCCTCGACGCCGACCTCGAACGGCACGCCCGAGAACGTCTCCCCCACGTCGAACGACCCGCCCTCGCGGTTGTACGACCGGTGGTCGTCCTCGCGGAACGTCGTCTCGTTCGTGTACCGCCCGGACAGCAGGCCCGAGGCGAGCGGCACGCGCGCGACGACGCCGACGCCGGCGTCGGACGCCGCGGGCAGGACCTTCTCGAGCGGCTTGAGCCGGAACGCGTTGACGATGATCTGCACCGTCGCGACGCCAGGACGCGCGATGGCGGTCAGCGCCTCGTCGACCGTCTCGACGCTCACGCCGTACGCGGCGGTGACACCCTCGGCCACGAGCGTGTCGAGGGCGTCGAACACCTCGTCCTGCGAGTAGACCGGCGTGGGCGGGCAGTGCAGCTGGACGAGGTCGAGCCTGTCGACGCCGAGGTTGCGCCGGGACCGGTCGGTCCACTGCCGGAAGTGCTCCAGCACGTAGTTCTCCGGCACCTGCTCGGCACGGCGGCCCATCTTGGTCGCGACCGTGATGCCCGCGTCCGTGTGGTCGGCGAGGAAGGTCCCGATCAGCTGCTCGCTGCGCCCGTCCCCGTACACGTCCGCGGTGTCGAAGAAGGTGACGCCCGCCTCGAGCGACGCCTCCAGCACGGCACGCGCGTCGGCGTCGCTCACCTCGCCCCAGTCAGCCCCGAGCTGCCAGGTTCCCAGGCCGACGACCGACACCATACGACCGGTCCGGCCGAGCACCCGATGTTCCATCGTTCCTCCAGTTCAGGGGTCAATCCTCCTACGCTACGTCGGCGACGCCCGCCAGGCTCTCCGACTACCGTGTGAGCGTGAACACCACCCAGACGATCCCCGCGCCGTCGGGGACCCAGCACCGCATCTCCTCGGGCGATCAGCGCGCGACGATCACCGAGGTCGGGGCCATGCTGCGCGAGTACACCGTGGGCGGTCGCGACGTCGTCGTGCCGTTCCGCGAGGACGAGCACGCCCCGGTCTACAACGGCGCCGTCCTCGTGCCGTGGCCCAACCGCCTGCGCGACGGCCTGTACACCTGGGACGGCTCGGAGCTGCAGCTGCCGATCTCCGAGCCGGCCCGGGGCACCGCCCTGCACGGGCTCGCCTGCTGGCAGCGCTGGACGGCCGTCGAGACCGCCGACGACGCCGTCACGCTCGAGCTGGCGCTGCCGGCCCGCAAGGGCTGGCCGTTCCAGCTCGTGACCCGCGCGACGTACGCGCTCGGGCCGGAGGGCCTGCGGGTCACCGTGCGGACCCGCAACGTCGGCGCGGGCACCGCGCCGTACGGCGTCGGCTTCCACCCCTGGCTCTCGACGGGCGGTGCCGCGCTCGACGCGTGCACGGTGCGGGTCGACGCCGCGACGCACGTGACGGTCGACGACCGGCTCCTGCCGACCGGGACCGAGCCGGTCGCGGGCGATCACGACCTGCGCGAGACCAGGACGCTGCGCGGCCTCGACCTCGACGACGCCTGGACGGACCCGGTCCGCGACGCGGACGGGCGGGCCTGGATCCGCCTCGGCCGCCCGGACGGCAGCACGGCGGCCGTCTGGATGGACGAGTCGATGGACTGCTGGCAGGTCTGCACGGCCGACCACATCCCGGAGCACGAGCGCATGGGTCTGGCCGCGGAGCCGATGAGCTGCTACGCCGACGCCTTCAACTCCGGCGACCGGCTCGTCCGCCTCGCGCCGGGCGACGAGCACGAGGTGCGCTGGGGCATCACCCTCCTCTGACGGGTCGGCGGGCCCGGCCCGGGGTATGTTCCGGGCTGGGCCCGGGCGCCCGCACGCGGCCGGCCGACCGGCGTGGGATCCGGTCCCGGGCGGCCGGGGTGACCGACAATGGGCGCGCAAGATCGAGCAAGGGACGGTGAGAGGTCCGTGGCAGGACGCGAGGTGCGCATCTGCGTCGTCGGCGACGAGCTGTGCGTGGGCGTCGGCGACGCCCGGGCGCTGGGCTGGACCGGCCGGGTCCTGGCCCGCACGCGGTTCGACCGTCCCGCGATGTCGTTCACGCTCGCCGTGCCCGGGGAGACGACGTCGGCGCTCGGCGCCCGCTGGCGGGCCGAGACGGAGCCGCGCTTCGGCCCCGAGGCGGACTGCGAGAACCGGCTCGTGGTGGCCCTCGGGCGGCACGACGTCGGCTCCGGCCTGTCGGTCGCGCGCTCGCGGCTCAACCTGGCCAACATCCTCGACGTCGCCGACACCAGCCGGATCCCGGCGTTCGTCGTGGGGCCGCCGCCCGGCCGGCCGGAGGACGGCGAGCGCATCGCCGAGCTGTCGGCCGCCTTCGCCGACGTCGCGAGCCGCCGGCGGGTGCCGTACGTCGACACCTACACGCCGCTCGCCCGGCACGAGCAGTGGCTCGCCGACCTCGCCACCAGCGGCAGCACCTACCCGGGCCAGGCGGGCTACGGGCTCATGGCGTGGCTCGTCCTGCACACCGGCTGGCACGCCTGGCTCGGCCTGCCGTCGGACGAGTAGGTCCCGTTACAGGCCCGCGCGCCGGGCGAGGCCGCGCACGTACGCCGCCTGACCCACGTGCTGCAGGTCGTCCGCCAGCACGCTCACGAGCCGGACCCCGAGCGTGACCGGCGGGTCCCACGCGACGTCCACGACACGGTCGAGGTCGTCCGCCGTCGCGCTCTCGAGGAACGTCATGGTCGCCGCGTGCGTGTCCTCGAAGTACCCGCGCAGCAGGTCCGCGTCGGCACGGACGGAGCCCACCTCGGCGGCGGAGTGGCCGTACCCGGTGGCCCGCACGCCGAACGGCAGCGCGAACCGCTCGACCCAGCCGGCGGCCGTCCACACCTGCTCGGTGCCCGCGACGTCCGAGACGTGGTCGTCCTGCACGCGCGTCAGGTGCCAGACGAGCCAGGCCACCGTGTTGGCGGCCCGGTCCGGCCGGTAGGCCAGGAGCTCCGGCGACGCGCCGTCGAGGACCGCCGCCACCTCCTCGGCGACCCGGCCGTAGGCGTCCACGAGCAGCTCCACGGTGCGCACGCCTCCTCCCGGCGCTCAGGCGCGGGTCACGGTCACGGTGCCGGTCGTGACGGTGGCCGACACGTACGCCGGCGAGCGACCCTCGACCGGGGCGTCCGCGTGGTCGACCGCCAGCGTCCGCCCCGCGCTCGGCAGGGCCGCCCCGTCCAGGACCGCCTGCCCGGAGACGCCCCGGACCCGCAGGTTCACGGGCGTGCCCGCGCCGAGGCGCACCTCGACGGGGCCCGAGACGCTCCTGACGTCGACGAGCGGGCCCGTGCCTCGCGCCGTGATGGCCACGGGACCCGAGACGGTGCTCACCGTGACGCGGCCCAGCGGGCCCTCGACCGAGAGCGCGCCGGAGACCACCGACACCGAGACGTCGCCGGCGTGGCCCGTGACGGCGACGTCGCCGGAGACCGTCCGGAGCGACAGGGTGCCGGCGGTCCCCGACGCGCGGACGGCACCGGTGACGGTACGGACCCGGGCGTCCGCGACGCCCGTCACGTCGGCGACCGCACCGACCGTGCCGACGTCGACCCGGACCGACCGGGGCACGACGACGCGGACGACCGCGCGCTCGGCGTCCTGGCTCAGGCCGCGCAGCCGGTCCATCCAGCCCTGCAGGCGCGTGCCGTCGTAGCCGATCCGCACCGTCCCGCCCGGGTCGCGCACCACCTGCAGCGGACGCGCGCCGACCTCGAGGACCTCGACGCGCACGGTCGAGGCGGCGGGGTCGCTGACGGTCTCGACCCGGCCCTCCACGAGGCGCACCCGCGCCTCGCCGACGTCGCCGATGTCGATCTTCTGCGGTGCGGCGACGGTCCAGGACTCGGTGCTCATGCGGGCTCCTCAGGTGCGGTGACGTGGCCGGACGGGGCGACCCTACCGGCAGCGGCCGACGCCGCGACCGGGCGCGATTCCAGCGCAGGGGCCGTGGTGTGGGACCATGTGTCGACCCCTCGTCCACTCTTCGTGAGGAGACAACCATGAGCAAGCGCGGCAGCAAGCGCCGTGCCCGCAAGGGCAAGGCCGCCAACCACGGCAAGCGTCCCAACGCCTGAGGACGCCCGAGAGCACGAAGGGCCGGACCCGTCACGGGTCCGGCCCTTCGTCCGTCCGGGGTCGGCGCGCCCGCTCAGGCGCCGCCGGCCGCGATCGAGGTCAGCTGCTCGTGGATGCGCAGGCGCAGCGCCGCCGGCGCGCGCTCGGCGCACGAGCGCTTCACCAGCTGCTTGACGAGCTCCTCGGTGCTCAGCTCGGCCAGGCAGGGCGAGCAGTGCGCGACGTGGGCACGCATGCGCTGCTCGTCCTGCGGGGTCATCTCGGAGTCGAGGTACTCGTACAGGTGCGTCAGCGCGTGCTCGCAGTCGGTCTCGCCCTGCGCGGGCCCGTGCGGGATGGGCGTGATCATGGACGCCTCCGTCTCGCTCCCGAGGCTGTCGGTCATGACGTGGTCCCTCCGCGCGTCGTCACCAGTCCACGCCGCGCCGCGTAGTCCGCGAGCAGCTCGCGCAGCTGCCGGCGCCCGCGGTGCAGCCGGGACATCACCGTCCCGATCGGCGTTCCCATGATCTCCGCGATCTCCTTGTAAGGGAAGCCCTCGACGTCCGCGTAGTACACGACCATGCGGCGGTCCTCGGGCAGCTCCGCGAGCGCACGCTTGACGTCGGAGTCCGGCAGCCGGTCGAGCGCCTCGGCCTCGGCGGAGCGCAGGCCCTGCGAGGTGTGCGACGCCGCGCGGGCGATCTGCCAGTCCTCGACCTCCTCGGTCTGGGACTTCTGCGGCTCGCGCTGCTTCTTGCGGTAGCTGTTGATGAACGTGTTGGTCAGGATGCGGTACAGCCAGGCCTTGAGGTTGGTGCCCGGCTTGTACTGGTGGAACGCCGCGAACGCCTTGGTGAACGTCTCCTGGACCAGGTCCTCGGCGTCGGCCGGGTTGCGCGTCATGCGCAGCGCGGCCGAGTAGAGCTGGTCGAGGTACTGCAGGGCGTCCGCCTCGAAGCGCGCGGCGCGCGCGCCGGGGGCCTCCCCGTCGGGTGCCCGGTCCGTGTCCTCGCCGACCTCGTCGGCGGGAGCGCCACCGTCGGACTGCGCGTCGACGCGGTCGTCGGCGGGCTGGTCCGCGGGGTCCAGCGGAAGATTCTGGCTCATCGCTGTCGAGCCTAGCCCGGCCGGCCATCCCTCGTGCGACGAGCCGGCCGCGGCCTTCGTCACCCCGGGGACGGCCTCGGGGACGGCGAACAGCCGCACGGCGGGCGCGGGCGTCTGGCGTCGGGTGATGCTGGCTTCCACGTCTCGGTGCAACCTCCGGGACGGCCCGCGCATTCCCCGCCCGGGGCTACGAGGCCATCTCGTCGGCGCACGCGAACCGGCGCCGGTAGGCGACGGGGCTCGTGGCCAGGGTCCGCGCGAAGTGGTGCCGCAGCACGGCGGCGGTGCCGAACCCGACGAGCCTGGCGATCTCGTCGACCGACGCGTCCGTCGACTCGAGCAGCTCCTGCGCGCGGGCCACGCGCTGGCGCGCGAGCCACGCGGCCGGCGTCGTGCCCGTCTCGTCGCGGAACCGCCGGGCGAACGTGCGCTCCGAGAGCATGGCCCGGCGGGCGAGCGCCGGGACGGAGAGCGGCTCCGCAAGATGGTCGCGCATCCACGCCAGCAGCCCGGACAGTGACTCCCCCTCGCGCGGCAGCGGGTCGACGACGTACTGCGCCTGGCCGCCGTCGCGCTGGGGCGGCACGACCATCCGGCGCGCGATGTGGCGCGCCGCCTCGGCGCCGAGCTCCGTGCGCACCAGGTGCAGCGCGGCGTCGATGCCCGCGGCCGTGCCGGCGCTGGTCAGGACGCGCCCGTCCTCGACGAACAGGACGTCGGGGTCGACCTTCGCCGTCGGGACCGTGGCGGCGAGCCGGTCGGCGTACATCCAGTGCGTGGTGCAGCGGCGCCCGTCGAGGAGCCCGGCCGCCGCGAGCATGAACGAGCCCGAGCACTCCGCGAACAGCCACGCGCCGCGCTCGTGCGCACGGCGCAGCGCGTCGAGGAGCGCGGGGTGCGGCCGGGTCTCGACGCTGTAGGCGACCACGATCACGACGTCGGCGTCCTCGGTGGCGTCGAGCCCTCGCTCGACGACGACCGGGAAGCCGCCCTTGGTCGGCACGAGGCCGGGCTCGGGCGTGCAGAGCGTGAACTCGAACGTCGGCCCGCCGGTGTCGCGGCGGTCGATGCCGAACACCTCGTAGGCGATCCCCAGCTCGAACGGGGCCACACCGGGGACGACGACGGCGGCGACCTTCTCGATCATGCGCCCACCCTGCCACGGTGCTGGCAGGATGTCGACGGATCATGGCACTTCGGCCACTCGTATCAGGATCTCGACGGACGCATCGTTACTGCCATGACCGCTCTCCTCGTCCTCGTCGTCCTGACGGGCGTCACCTACCTCGTGGCGCTCGGTGTCACGGTGCGCCGCGACGGCCTCGGCACGCGCCGCCCGCCGCGGTCGCACCACGAGTGGTGGGAGGGCGCGCCGCAGGCCTGAGGGCCGCCGCCTCGGGGGGCGAGCCCGGCGCGCGTCTGCCATGGTGGGCACATGCTGCTTCGTCGTCTCGCAAGGCCGATGCTGGCCTCCTCGTTCGTCTACGACGGCGTGCAGGCCGCGATGCACCCCGCGGAGCACGCCGCCGCCGCACGCGAGGGTTCCGCCCTCGTCACCGAGCGCCTCGGCGCGTCGCCGCTGAGCGAGGCCCAGGTCGCGACCCTCGTGCGGGCGCACGGCGTGGCGACGGCGGTGCTCGGGCTCGCGCTCGCCGTCGGCAAGGCGCCGCGCACCGCGGCGCTCGCGCTCGCCGCCCTCACCGTGCCGCTCGCCGTGGTGAACCAGCCGTTCACGTCCAAGGGCTCCGAGCGCGAGGAGAGGACCGCGAAGTTCGTGCGCAACCTCGGCGCGATCGGTGCGGCCGTGATCGCCGGAGTCGACCTCGAGGGCCGCCCCGGCATCTCCTACCGCGTGAGCCGTGCCGGCACGGCCGCCGCCCGCCAGGCGGAGAGGGCCGCGCAGCGCGCCGCCACGGAGGGCCGCCGGGCGGCCGCGCAGCGGCAGCGGATGCTCGCCGTCGTCGGACGCTGAGGGCGCGCGCCGCGTCCGGACGCCGCGCCGACGGTCCTGGGCGCTCCACTAGCCTGGAGCCCATGACGAGCACGCCCGCCAGCAGCCCCGCCACCGGACCGTCGCCCGCGCCCGCGGCCCCGTGGGAGGCGCCGGTCGCGCCCGGCGAGCTCGACGCCACGGTCGAGATCCCGGGCAGCAAGTCCCTGACCAACCGGCTGCTGGTGCTCGCGGCGCTCGCCGACGCGCCGGGGACGCTCCGCGGCGCCCTGCGCAGCCGCGACGCCGACCTGATGATCGCCGCGCTCCGGGCGCTCGGTGCCGAGATCACCGAGGGCGAGGCACCGAGCACGCTGCACGTCACGCCGGGCCCGGTGCGGGGCGACGTCGAGGTCTTCACCGGGCTCGCCGGCACCGTGATGCGGTTCCTGCCGCCCGTCGCCGCGCTCGCCGCGGGGCCCGTGCGGTTCGACGGCGACCCGGAGGCCCGCGTCCGTCCGATGCTGCCGGTGCTGGCCGCCCTGCGCGCCCTCGGTGTCGAGGTCACCGGCGACGGCCCCGGGTTCCCCACGCACCTGCCCTTCACCGTGCACGGCTCCGGGTCGCTGCGCGGCGGCGCGGTCGACGTCGACGCCTCGGCGTCCTCGCAGTTCGTCTCGGGTCTGCTGCTCGCCGCGGCGCGGTTCGACGACGGCCTCGCCCTGCGGCACATCGGCGCGACCCTGCCGAGCCTTCCGCACATCGAGATGACCGTGGCGACGCTGCGCGAGGTGGGCGTCGAGGTCGACGACTCGCGCGACGGCATGTGGCACGTCTCCCCGGGCCCGATCGCGGCCCGCGACGTGCGCGTGGAGCCGGACCTGTCCAACGCCGCCCCGTTCCTCGCCGCGGCGCTCGCCGCGGGCGGGACGGTGCGCGTGCCGGGGTGGCCGGCGTCGACCACCCAGCCGGGGGCGATGGTCCCCGAGCTGCTCGAGCGCATGGGCGGACGGGTCTCGGCCGGGCAGGCCGCCGACGACGGCACGCGCGTCCTCGCGGTGACCGGCACCGGCGAGATCCACGGCATCGACGTGGACCTGCACGCCGCCGGGGAGCTCGCCCCGACGTTCGCGGCGCTGGCCGCGCTCGCGGACTCGCCGAGCCGGCTGCGCGGCATCGCCCACCTGCGCGGCCACGAGACCGACCGCCTGGCCGCGCTCGCCGCCGAGATCACCCGCCTGGGCGGGCGGTGCGAGGAGACCCGCGACGGTCTCGTCATCACGCCGCGGCCCCTGCACGGCGCCACCCTGCGCACCTACGCCGACCACCGCATGGCCACGTCGGCCGCGCTGCTCGGGCTGCGGGTGCCGGGCGTGCAGGTCGAGGACGTCGCCACCACGGCCAAGACGCTGCCCGGGTTCGAGACGATGTGGACACGCATGCTCGCCGGCGGCCGGCCCGTGGGGGCCGGCGCCTGATGGGGCGCCACGTCGTCGACGAGGAGGCGCGGTTCGCGCGCCCGTCCAAGCGCGGCTCGCGGCCGCGCAGCAAGCAGCGCCCCGAGCACGCCGACGCGGTCACCGGCCTGGTCATCGGCGTCGACCGCGGCCGCTACCGCCTCATGGTGGACGAGGGCACGGCCGGCGAGCGCGAGATCGTCGCGATGAAGGCGCGCGAGATCGGCCGCACGCGCGTCGTGGTCGGCGACCTGGTCGACGTCGTCGGCGACACGTCCGGCGAGGAGGGCACGCTGGCGCGCGTGGTGCGGATCCAGGACAGGACGTCGGTGCTGCGCCGGACGGCCGACGACACCGACCCGTACGAGCGCATCGTCGTCGCGAACGCCGACCAGCTCGTCGTCGTCACGGCGCTGGCCCAGCCCGAGCCCCGCACCGGCATGATCGACCGCTGCGTCGTCGCGGCGTACGACGCCGGCATGGACGTCCTCCTGTGCCTGACCAAGGCGGACCTGGCCGACCCCGGCCCGCTGCGGAGCCTGTACGAGCCGCTCGGGGTGTCCGTCGTCGTGACGAGGTACGACGACGCGGCGGCCGTCGAGGAGGTGCGCTCGCGGCTCCTCGGGCGCACGTCGGTCTTCGTGGGCCACTCGGGCGTCGGCAAGTCGACGCTCATCAACGGCCTCGTTCCCGACGCCCGGCGGGCGACCGGCGACGTCAACGACGTCACCGG
>JAPSLD010000217.1 GCA_031181105.1 Isoptericola sp.
ACTACAAGGTCGACCCGGACGCCGAGCTCGAGCGGCCGACGCGCGTCTCCCTCATCGACACGCGCGACGCGAGCCTGCGGCTCGTCGACCTGCCGTCGTCGTACACCTTCCGCTCGCTGGCCCGCGGCCCCGAGGGCGAGGCGCTCGTGCTCGGGACGGACGGCAGCCTGCACGTCATCGACCCGGAGTCCGGCGAGCTCACCGCGTCGATCCCCGTCGTCGACCCGTGGGAGGAGCCCCTGGAGTGGCAGGAGCCGCGACCCGCGGTCCTCACGCTCGACGGCTCGGTGTACGTGACCGACCCGGCGGCGCAGGCGATCCACGCGGTCGACCTCGTCGACCAGGAGGTGTGGAGCACGGTCGAGATCGGCGTCGCGCCGAACGAGATCACCGGCGTCGAGGGCGAGCCCGAGGCGGCCCACGCCCACTGACCCCCGACCGCACCGACGGCGGCTCCGCCTCCAGACGGAGGCGCGGGCCGCCGTCGGCTCCCTAGGCTGGGACGATGCACCGCTGGACGGAGGTCGGGCCGACCCTGCGCGACTGGTTCGGCGTCGACGCCGACTGGGAGCGGGTCCCGGCCGACCCGCGCGCGGCGGCGCGCCACGACGTCGCCGTCGGGCTGCTCCTCACGCTGACCGCGCTGGTGAGCACCGAGCTCGCGCGCAGCATCGGGTACTTCGAGGGCTCCGGCTCGCCCGCGTGGCTGCTCTACCTGCTCGCCGCGGCGGGTGCGCTGCCGCTGGTGTGGCGGCGGCGGTACCCGCTGGCGGTGCTCGCGGTCGTCTACACGCACTTCCTCGTGGTGGGCAGCCTCGAGCCGATGGTCACCGCGACGGCGGCGCTGCAGGTGGTGTACTTCGTCGCGCTGTTCACGGCCGTCGCGTGGTCCCGCGACCGGCGCGCCATGCTGCTCGTGGTCGGCGCCGCCGTCCTCGCCATGTTCGGCTGGATCGTGTGGCAGTTCGCCGTCGGCGCGGGCGTCGACGGGATCATCGAGCAGATGGACCTGGCCGACGAGCGGCCCGGCGCGCTCAGCCCGGCCGTGGCCATGGTGGCGCACACCTGGCTCGTCAACGAGGCCTACTTCTTCGGCGCCGTCGCCGCCGGACAGCTCATGTGGCACGCGGCGCGGCGGCGCGAGCAGCTCGCCCAGCAGGCCGCGACCATCGAGCGGCAGGCCGCCGCGCTCCAGGAGCGCGCCCTCATCGAGGAGCGGCTCCGGATCGCCCGGGAGCTGCACGACGTCGTCGCGCACCACGTCTCGGTCATCGGCATCCAGGCCTCGGCCGCCCGGCGCCTCCTCGCCAAGGACCCCGACGCCGCCGCCGCGCCGCTGGCCACCATCGAGGGCGCCTCCCGCGACGCCGTCACGCAGATGCGCGGCCTGCTCGGCACGCTGCGCGGGTCCGACCGTGCGTCCGACCGTGCGTCCGACCGTGCGCCCGACCGTGCGTCCGACCGTGCGCCCGAGGGCGCTGCCTCCGACCGGGCCGCGTCGCGGGCGCCGGCGTCCGGCGGCCGCGACCCGGAGCCGGGCCTCGACGACCTCGCGCGCCTCGCCGACGCGGACGGCACGGTCGACGGCGGGCTCGCCGTCGACTACGCCCTCGTCGAGGAGCCGGACGGCGCCGGCACGGCCGTGCCTGCCCCCGTCGGGCTGAGCCTGTACCGCACCGCGCAGGAGGCGCTCGCGAACGTGCGCAAGCACTCGACCGCCCGCCGCGCGAGCGTCGTCGTGCGCGTGGACCGTCGCCGCGCGGCCCCGGGGACGCCGGACGCGGCCCGGTTCCCGCACGGGTTCGCGGAGGTCGAGGTGCTCGACGACGGGCGCCCGCGGTCGGGGACGTCCGGCTCCGGCCTGGGGCTGCTCGGGGTGCGCGAGCGCGTGGCGACGCACGGCGGGACGGCCGAGATCGGGCCGCGCGCGACCGGCGGCTACCGTGTGCGCGTGCGCCTGCCCCTGCCCGAGGAGTGCCCGTGACCGCCGGCCCGGTGCGGGTCCTGCTCGCCGACGACCAGCAGCTCGTCCGGTCCGGGTTCCGGCTCATCCTCTCGGTGGAGGACGACATCGAGGTCGTCGGCGAGGCGTCCGACGGCGCGGCCGCCGTCGCCCTGGCCCGCCAGCTGCGGCCCGACGTCGTGCTCATGGACGTGCAGATGCCCGTCATGGACGGCATCGAGGCCACACGCCGGATCGTGGCCGAGGACCTGGCCAAGGTGCTGGTGCTGACCACGTTCGACCACGACGAGTACGTGTTCGACGGGCTCGCCGCGGGCGCGTCGGGCTTCCTGCTCAAGAACTCCGACGCCGAGCACCTCGTCGACGCGGTCCGTACCGTCGCCGCGGGCCACGCGCTCCTGGCCCCGCAGGTGACGCGGCGCGTCATCGAGCAGATCGTCTCGGCCGACGGGCCGGGGAACGGCGGCGCCGGCGCGCCCGGTTCCGCGCACGGGCCGGGCAACGCGCACGGCCAGGGGCCGGCGAGCGAGCCCCGGCTCGCCGAGCTGACCCCGCGCGAGCGCGAGGTGCTCGTCCTCGTGGGCGAGGGGCTGTCGAACGCCGAGATCGCCGGGCGGCTCTACCTCGGTGAGGCGACCGTCAAGACGCACGTGTCGAACCTGCTCGCGAAGCTGCACCTGCGCGACCGGGTGCAGGCCGTGGTGCTCGCGCACCGCTGCGGCCTGGTCTGAGCCTGCCCCACGTCGGGCCCGGCGTAGCGCTCGTGTGGCTTCCGGAGGCTCTTGGCCACGCGGGCGCTACGTCGGCAGCCGGATCCGGGCGTCGTGCGGGAGGGGGTGCGGACGCCAGCCGACCCGCCGGAGCGTCTCGCGGACGGTCGGCCCGACGAGGTCCTTGCGGGCGTCCGCCCCGGTGAACCGCGGCATGATCGCGCTGCGTCTCGTGAGGCGGTTCTGCCGCTGCCGGTCCGCGTAGAGCGCCTCGAGGCGCCCGTGCACGTCCCGGCCGTCGACCTCCACGAGGAGCGCTCCGCCGTCGGGCAGCACCCAGGCGAGGTCCACACGGGCGAGGAACCGCCCCGCCTCGTCGTCGACCCGCAGCTGCAGCGCGTCCGGAGGGCAGCCGGCGTCGACGCACGAGAGCCGAGCCCACGTCTCGGCGGGTGACTCCCCACGCGCGTCCGACCGGGCCCACCAGGCCGCGCGGGCCCGGCCCCCGGGACGACGGCGGTCCACGTCGCGGACGCGCCGGAAGTCCGCCTCGAGGAGGAACCGTCCGTGCCGCGCGCTGTCCATGAGCGCGACGGCGGTCCAGCGGTCGACGCTCGGCACCGCCTGGGCGAGGCCCCCTCGGCGACGGAGACGCAGGGGACGCCGTCGAGCACGAACCACCGCTGCAGCGGGATCCGCCGCACACGCACGGCGCTCGACCGCGCGCGTGGCGAGCCGTCGGGGAACGTGACCTCCGGCGTGA
>JAPSLD010000218.1 GCA_031181105.1 Isoptericola sp.
C
Organism: Isoptericola sp.; assembly: GCA_031181105.1. Taxonomy (GTDB): domain Bacteria; phylum Actinomycetota; class Actinomycetes; order Actinomycetales; family Cellulomonadaceae; genus Isoptericola. Next base: position 2 of record JAPSLD010000218.1, read on the forward strand.
GTCCGGGCCTGGGACGAGCGCGCCGACGCCGTCGTGGCCGAGCTGCTCGCCGGCGGCGGCGACGGCCGGCGGGTCGAGGCGGCCGTCAAGGCGTTCGACCGCCGCGGGCTGGGCACGCTGCTGCTCGCCGCCGCCGCGGGATCGGACGACGCGGCACGGCTGCTCGGGCGGGTCCTGGGCGACGCCGCCCAGGAGCCGACCGCCGCCCTGCGCGACGATCTCGCCGACCGGGCCGCCGCCGTCGTGCGCGCCGAGGTGCAGGCCGTGGTCGACCGGCTCGACGCCCCAGACCTCACCGACGACGCGGCCTCGGGGCTGCGCGTACGCCTCGCCGAGCTCAGGAGGATGACATGACGACGTCGCAGGACGCGACGCTGCGTGCCCGCACCGAGGACCTCGCCGAGGCGCTGGAGATCGCCGGGCCGCGCCTCGACGCCGTCACCCGCCGGCGCGTCGAGGCGGCCGTCGAGGGCGTGCGCGAGCGGCTCGCGCTCGGCGTCGACCACACGGTCGTGGCGCTCGCGGGCGGTACGGGCTCCGGCAAGTCGAGCCTCTTCAACAAGATCGCCCGGCTCTCGTTCGCCGACGTGGGCGTCAAGCGGCCGACGACGGCGCGCGTCACGGCCTGCTCGTGGTCGGCCGGCGCGGACGCGCTGCTCGACTGGATCGGTGTCGAGCGCGAGCGCCGGATCACGCAGAGCGGCGACCTCGACTCGGCGGTGCACGGCGACCTGCGCGGGCTGGTCCTGCTGGACCTGCCCGACCACGACTCCGTCGAGCCGGCGCACCGCGAGGTCGTCGACCGGGTGCTGCCCATGGTCGACCTGCTCATCTGGGTCGTGGACCCGCAGAAGTACGCCGACGACGCGCTGCACTCCGGCTACCTGCGCGAGCAGGTCGGCAGCGAGTCCTCGATGGTGGTGCTGCTCAACCAGGTGGACACCGTCCCCGACGGGCAGCGGGAGAACCTCGAGGCCGACCTGGCGCGCCTGCTGCACGACGACGGCCTCGAGGGCGTGTGGGTCCAGGGCGTCTCGGCACGCACGGGCGAGGGCGTCGACCGCGTCTACGACCTGCTCGAGGAGGTGTGCGCCCGCCGGTCGGTGGCGGCCGGGAGGGCGGCGGCCGAGCTCGACGCCGCGGCCCGGGCGCTGCTCGAGCAGACGCCCGCCGAGGTGCCGTGGCAGATGAGCAGCGCGGTCGAGCACGAGCTCGGCGCCCTGGTCGGCGCCACGGGCCTCGACGCGGTCGCGCGCCAGGTCGGCGGCGCCGTGCGCAACGGCTACGGGATGCCCGAGTTCCCCCCGCCCGACCGCGACGCGATCGGGCTGTCGCGCTCGCGCTGGCTCACCCGCGCCGGTGCGGCGCTGCGGCCCGGCTGGCAGCGGGCCCTGGCCGAGGCGGTCGCCGGTGCCGACCAGCTGCGCGCCGCCGTGGCGGAGGCGCTGCGCGGCATCTCCCTCGACACGCGCGGGCCCGCCTCGGCGCGGCTCCTGCTGCGCTCGGCGTGGGTGGCGCTCGGGCTGGCGGTGCTCCTCGGGGCTGCCGGCGCCCTGGCGCTGACCGGCGTGCTGGAGCTGGGCTCGCCGTGGCCGGCGGTGCTGCTCGCCGCCGCGGGCGTCGCCGCCGTGGCCGGCGCGGTGCTGCTGGTGACGCGCGCCGCGATGCGCAGGTCGCTGGCCCGCCGGCGCGAGCGCGCCGTCGCGGCGGCGGGCCGGGCGGCGCTCGAGCGGGTCCTGGCCGAGGGGCTCGGCACGCCCACCCAGCGGATCCTGGTCGAGCACCGCCGGGTGCGCGAGCTCGCGACCTCGGCGCGCGACCTGCCGCACGCGCGACCGCTCACCGGGTCCCTGAGGCTGCCCACAGCCGACGAGGTGGACGCGTCGTCCACACCGCGGTCCGCGGGCGAGGACCGCGCGTCCGCTCACGTCTGATCCTGGGCGTCCAGGCCGGCGGCACGCCGGCCCCGACCTCAGGAGGACGCATGAGCGACGTCAACGTCACCGTCATCGGCCACGCGGGCACCGACCCCGCCCTCTCCACGTCACAGGGCGGGGTGGAGTGGACGACGTTCCGCCTCGCCAGCACGCGGCGCGTGCGCGACCCGCGCACCGGCGAGTGGGGGGACGGCGAGACGCTGTGGTTCACGGTCAAGGCGTTCCGCGAGAAGGCGCGCAACCTCAGCCTCTCGGTGCGCAAGGGCGACCCGGTCGTGGTCACCGGACGCCTCGGCGTCGAGGAGTGGGACGGCGAGCGAGCCCACGTGCTCGCCGACGGCTCGACCGCGACGCTGCCCGAGCGGCGGTACCGGCACGTCATCGAGGCCCAGCACGTCGGCGTCGACGCCACCCGCGGCATGGTGCGCTACGCCCGCGTCGGCGACCGGCCGGACACCGGCGGCGCGTCCGGGGCGGGCGACGGGCAGGGCACGGCCGGCGCGCCGGAGGCGGGCGCCCCGGCTCCGGACGGCGCGGGCGTCGAGGACCCGTGGGAGGTGCGCACCGCCGAGGAGGCGGACGGCGACGCCCCCGGGCTCGACGAGGAGGCGCTCGCGGAGCTCGCCGAGCCCGTCCGCGCCTGAGGTGCGTCGTCGCGTAGGCTGGGGGACCGGCCGCAAGCCGGTCCTCCAGCGTGCCCCGCTGGAGCCGAGAATCTCCGCGCGATCGAACGGTGGAAGCAGAGCCAGTGGCTGAGTTCATCTACACCATGTACAAGGCGCGCAAGGCGCACGGCGACAAGGTCATCCTCGACGACGTGTCGCTCAACTTCCTGCCTGGCGCCAAGATCGGCGTCGTCGGCCCGAACGGCGCCGGCAAGTCGACCATCCTCAAGATCATGGCCGGCCTCGACCAGCCGTCCAACGGCGAGGCGCGCCTCGCCCCGGGCTTCACGGTCGGCATCCTGCAGCAGGAGCCGCCGCTCAACGAGGAGAAGACGGTCCTCGGCAACATCGAGGAGGCGGTGGCCGGCATCAAGGCCAAGGTCGACCGCTTCAACGAGATCTCGAACCTCATGGCCGAGCCCGACGCGGACTTCGACGCGCTGCTCGCGGAGATGGGCGAGCTCCAGGAGGCCATCGACCACGCCGACGCGTGGGAGCTCGACTCCCAGCTCGAGCAGGCGATGGACGCGCTGCGCTGCCCGCCGCCGGACGCCGACGTGACGGTGCTGTCCGGTGGTGAGCGCCGCCGCGTCGCGCTGTGCAAGCTGCTGCTGGAGAAGCCGGACCTGCTGCTGCTGGACGAGCCGACCAACCACCTCGACGCCGAGTCCGTGCTGTGGCTCGAGCAGCACCTGGCCAAGTATCCCGGCGCCGTGCTCGCCGTCACGCACGACCGCTACTTCCTCGACCACGTCGCCGAGTGGATCTGCGAGGTCGACCGCGGCCGCCTCTACCCGTACGAGGGCAACTACTCGACGTACCTCGAGAAGA
>JAPSLD010000219.1 GCA_031181105.1 Isoptericola sp.
TGAGAGGAAGAGGTGCCGTGGAACAGCTGCAGATCATGTCGGCGACGCCGGACTCGGCGCTGCTCGACCTGCCCTGGCGGCTGCCGCTCGCCGAGTGGCCCGCGGACGTCCTGGCGGCGCTGCCGCGAGGCATCTCGCGCCACGTGGTGCGCTTCGTCCGGCTCGGCGGCCGGGTGCTCGCGATCAAGGAGATCAGCGAGCACGTCGCGTTCCGCGAGTACGAGCTGCTGCGTCAGCTGCGCAAGCTGGAGATCCCGGCCGTCCTCCCGGTGGGCGTGGTCACCGGTCGGCGCGACGACGACGGCGAGCCGCTCGAGGCGGCCCTCGTCACCGAGCACCTCGCGTTCTCGCTGCCCTACCGCGCCGTCTTCAGCCAGGCCGTGCGCCCCGACACCGCGACGCGGCTCATCGACGCGCTCGCCGTCCTGCTGGTGCGGCTGCACCTCGTCGGGTTCTACTGGGGCGACGTCTCGCTGTCCAACACGCTGTTCCGGCGCGACGCCGACCAGTTCGCCGCGTACCTCGTCGACGCCGAGACCGGTGACCTGCACCGCGAGCTCTCGCCCGGCCAGCGGTCCTACGACGTCGACCTCGCGCGCACCAACATCATCGGCGAGCTCATGGACCTCGCCGCCGGCGAGCTGCTCGACGAGGACGTCGACGAGATCGGCATCGGCGACTCGCTCGTCGAGCGGTACACCGAGCTGTGGGAGGCCCTGACCGGGGTCGAGGCGTTCCACTCCGACGAGCGGTGGCGCGTCGCCGCCCGCATCGATCGGCTCAACGACCTGGGCTTCGACGTCGGCGAGCTCGCGATCACGACCGACATCGACGGCACCACGGTGCAGATTCAGCCCAAGGTCGTCGACGCCGGCCACCACTCCCGTCGCCTGCTGCGGCTCACGGGCCTCGACGTGCAGGACAACCAGGCGCGGCGCCTGCTCAACGACCTGGACTCCTACCGGGCGGCCGCGGACCGCCAGGAGGACGACGAGCAGCTCGTCGCGCACGACTGGCTGCAGACCGTGTTCCAGCCGACCGTCCGGGCGGTCCCGCGCGAGCTGCGCCGCAAGCTCGAGCCCGCGCAGCTCTTCCACGAGATCCTCGACCACCGCTGGTTCATCTCGGAGAAGGCGCAGCGTGACGTGCCCATGCCCGAGGCCACGGCGTCCTACGTCGAGAACGTGCTGCGCCACCGGCCCGACGAGAAGGCGATCCTCGGCCTCGCGCCGGGCGAGGAGGACCCCGAGGCGGACCACTTCCACCTCTCCACCTGACGCCGAGGTAGCGCGCCCCGCGCCGAGGTAGCGCGCCCTGCCGCGAGGTAGCGCACGCAGGGTGTGCGCGCGAGAGCAGAGGGAGCGCAGCGACCGATTCATTCGAGCGCGCGCGCCCTGCGTGCGCTACCTCGTACCGAGACGCGCTACCTCGCCGAAGAGCGCGCTACCTCGGCGAGAGACGCGCTACGTCGCGGAGGTGGTGCGGCGGGCCTGTGCCACCTCGTACAGCGTGATGCCCGCGGCCACGCCCGCGTTCAGCGACTCGACGTCGGACGAGATGGGGATCGACGCGACGGCGTCGCACGACTCGCGCACGAGCCGGGACAGACCCTTGCCCTCGGAGCCCACCACGAGCACCACCGGGTCGGCCGCGAACGCGAGGTCGTGCACCTCGGTGTCCCCGCCGGCGTCGAGCCCGACGACGAACAGCCCGGACTTCTTGAGCTCGGTGAGCGTGCGGGCGAGGTTGGTCACGCGGGCGACGGGGACGCGCGCGGCCGCGCCGGCCGACGTCTTCCACGCCGACGCCGTGACCCCGGCCGAGCGCCGCGACGGCACCACGACGCCGTGCGCGCCGAACGCGCCGGCCGACCGGAGCACCGCGCCGAGGTTCCGCGGGTCGGTGACGCCGTCGAGCGCCACGAGCAGCGGCGGCACGCCCGCCGCGTCGGCGGCGTCGAGCAGGTCCTCGACGTCGGCGTACTCGTACGGCGGCACCTGCGCGGCGACGCCCTGGTGCACGGAGCCGTCGGTGAGGTGGTCGAGCTCGGTGCGGCTGACCTCGAGGAGCTGCGCCCCGCGCACCGAGGCGAGCTCGAGGATCTCGCGCGTGCGGTCGTCGTGGTCGATCCGCGCGGCCAGGTGCACGGCGGTGACCGGCACGTCCGTGCGCAGCGCCTCGAGCACGGCGTTGCGGCCCGCCACGACCTCGGCGCCGCCGGTGGGCCGGCGCGTGCCGCGCACCACGCCCTTGCGGGCGCCGGGCGCGCCCTTGCGCTGCGCCTCGGCCTGGCGCTTCTCGGCCTCGACCTTGCGCTTGTGCGCCGGGTGGTAGACCCGGTCCTCGGCCTTGGGCGTCGGGCCCTTGCCCTGGAGCGCCTTGCGGCTGTGCCCGCCCGTGCCGACGCGCGGGCCCTTCTTGGAGCCGGCCTTGCGGATCGCGCCGGGGCGCCTGGAGTTGCCTGCCATGTGCTTCTTCCTGATCGATCGGGTGCGCTGCGCGTGCGCTCAGTCGGAGAGCGACCAGCGCGCACCGTCGGGCGAGTCCTGCACGACGACGCCTGCCGCGGCCAGGCGGTCGCGGATCGCGTCGCTCGTGGCCCAGTCCTTCGAGGCCCGCGCCGCGGCGCGGGCGTCCAGCTCGGCGCGCACCAGCGCGTCGAGCGCGTCGGCGACGCGGGAGTCCGCGGTCGTCGACCACTGCGGGTCGGCCGGGTCGAGGCCCAGCACGTCGAGCATGCTGCGCAGGGCCACGAGCTCGGCGCGCGCGGCGCCGTCGTCCTTGGCCGCGAGCGCCGAGTTCCCCGCGCGGAGGTGCTCGTGCACGACGGCGAGCGCCGCCGGCACGTTGAGGTCGTCGTCCATCGCGGTGGTGAAGTCCTCGGGGAGCTCCGCCTTGGCGACCTCCTCGACCGGCACCTCGCCGACCCGCTCGGTGGCGCGCTCGACGAACCCGGCGAGGCGTTCCCAGGTGGCCCGCGCCTCGTCGAGGGTGTCGGTGCCCCACTCGAGCATGGAGCGGTACTGCACCGCGGCCAGCGCGTAGCGCACGACGACGGCAGGCGCCTGGGCGAGCAGGTCGCTCACCAGGAGCCCGTTGCCGAGCGACTTGCTCATCTTCACGCCCTGCTGCGTCACCCAGGCGCTGTGCATCCAGCGCTGCGCGAAGCCGTACCCCGCCGCGCGGGACTGGGCCTGCTCGTTCTCGTGGTGCGGGAAGCGCAGGTCGAGCCCGCCGCCGTGGATGTCGAAGGCGTCGCCGAGGTAGCGCTGGGCCATGGCGGAGCACTCGAGGTGCCAGCCGGGCCGGCCGCGTCCGAACGGCGTGTCCCAGGCCGCGGTCTCGGGCTCGCCCGGCTTCGGCGCCTTCCACAGCGCGAAGTCGTGCGGGTCGCGCTTCTCGGACGCCAGCTCGTCGTC
>JAPSLD010000220.1 GCA_031181105.1 Isoptericola sp.
ACCTGCTGGTCGACCCCGACGAGGTGCTCGACGCCGTCCGCGGCGAGCTCGGCTCGTCGATCATGTTCGCGGCGCGCTTCCGCGAGGCGGCGGCACGCGCCCTGCTGCTCCCCCGGCGCCGCCCGGATCGGCGTCAGCCCCTGTGGCAGCAGCGCCAGCGCGCGGCGCAGCTGCTCCAGGTCGCCTCCCAGTTCCCCGAGTTCCCCATCGTGCTCGAGGCCGCGCGCGAGTGCCTCCAGGACGACTTCGACGTCGCCGCGCTGCGCGACCTGATGGCCGACCTCGCGGCCGGCCGCGTCCGGCTCGTGGAGGTCACGACGCCATCCCCGTCGCCGTTCGCCCAGTCGCTCCTGTTCGGGTACACCGCCCAGTTCCTGTACGACGGCGACGCGCCGCTCGCGGAGCGCCGCGCGGCCGCGCTGTCGCTCGACCCGACGCTGCTGGCCGAGCTGCTCGGCGACCAGGGCGCGACGCAGCTCGCCGACCTGCTCGACCCGGCCGCGATCGAGCGGACCGAGGCCGAGCTGCAGGCGCTCGCCCCCGAGCGCCGGGCGCGGCACGCCGAGGACCTGTGGGACGTGCTGCGCCGCACCGGTCCGCACCCGCTCGCGGCGCTCCGGGCCCGCGCGCGCGAGGAGCTGCGCGACGACGTCGCGGGCTGGTTGACGGAGCTGGAGCGCGCGCGCCGCGTGATCCGGGTGCGCCTCGGCGGGCTCGCGGGGGAGGACGCCGAGCAGTGGGCCGTCGCGGAGGACGCCGGCCGCCTGCGCGACGCCCTCGGTGTGGCCCTGCCCCTGGGCGTGCCCGAGGCGTTCACCGAGCCGGTGGCCGACCCGCTCGGGGACCTGCTGCGTCGCCACGCGCGGACGCACGGCCCCTTCGGCGTCGGCGACGTCGCGCGGCGCTTCGGGCTGGGCGTGGCGGTCGCCGGGCAGGCCCTGGCGCGTCTCGAGTCGGCCGGCGTGCTCGCGCGGGGGCGCCTGCGGCCGGAGGTGCTCGGCGGCACGGGCGACGAGTGGTGCGACCCCGAGGTGCTGCGCACGCTGCGCCGGCGGTCGCTCGCCGCCCTGCGGGCCGAGGTGGAGCCGGTCGAGCCCGAGGCGCTCGGGGTGTTCCTGCCGCGCTGGCACGGGATCGCCTCGGGCACGTCCGGCACCGGTGCGCTGCGCGGGCTCGACGGCGTCCTGCGCGTCGTCGAGCAGCTCTCGGGTGCGGCCGTGCCCGCGTCGGCGCTCGAGACGCTCGTCCTGCCCGCCCGCGTGCCCGACTACTCGCCCGCGATGCTCGACGAGCTCACGACCACCGGTGAGGTGCTGTGGTGCGGCCACGCCCGCCTGCCCGGGTCGGGCGGCGGGGACGGGCTGGTGAGCCTCCACCTGTCGGACGGGGCCCCGCTCACGCTGCCGCCGCCGGACGACGTGGCCGAGGGCGGACCGCTCGACACCGACCTGCACCGCGCGGTCCTGGACCTGCTCACCGGGTCCGGCGGGTTCTTCCTGCCGCGGCTCGCCGACCTCGCGGGCGCACCGCCCGCCGCCGTGCTCGACGTCCTGTGGGACCTCGTGTGGGCCGGGCACGTGACGAACGACGGGCTCGGGGTGCTGCGCGAGAACCTCGGCGGCGCCGGAGGGGCGCACCGGGCGCCGCGCCAGCCGGGTCGCGCGCGGCCCGTGCGGCGCTCCCGCTTCGCGGTGGCGCGGCCCGCCGTCGCGCCGACCGCTCCGACGCCGCGCGGGGGCGGCGGCCGCTGGTCGGCGCTCCCGGCGCGCGAGACCGACCCCACGCTGCGCACGCACGCCCTAACCCAGGTGCTGCTCGACCGGCACGGCGTGCTCACCCGTGCGGTCGCCCCGGCCGAGGGCGTGACGGCGCAGTTCCGCGGGGTGTACCGCGTCCTGACCGAGCTCGAGGAGCGCGGTGCGGTGCGCCGGGGGTACTTCGTCGAGCACCTGGGCGGGTCGCAGTTCGCCCTGCCCGGCGCGGTCGACCAGCTGCGTGTCGACGCCGGGGACCGCACGCGCGTCCTCGAGGCCGAGCGCGCCGAGGACGAGACCCCCGCCGGTGCGGACGGACAGCGCCACCACGCCGTGCTGCTCGCCGCCACCGACCCGGCGAACCCGTACGGCGCGGCCCTGGCGTGGCCGGCGCCCGGCGGTGCCGGCGGTGCCGGCGGTACCGACGGTGCCCCGGGTGCCGACGGTGCCACCCATCGGCCGGGTCGCAAGGCGGGCGGCGTCGTCGTCCTGGTCGACGGCGACCTGGTGCTCTACGTCGAGCGGGGCGGGCGCACGCTGCTGTCGTTCGGGCACGGCGGACGCCGGCTCGCGGCCGCTGCCGCGCAGCTCGCCGGCGCGGCCGCGGCCGGGCGCCTCGGCCGGCTGCTCGTCCAGCGCGTCGACGGCGTGCCGGCGCTCGCCGCCGCGCGCGACCGCACCCCCGTGACCGTCGCGCTGCTCGACGCCGGCTTCGGGGTCACGCCGCGCGGCCTGCGGCTCGCGAGGGGCTGACGTGCCCGAGGGCGACGTGCTGCGGCTGACCGCCGCGCGTCTCGACGCCGCGCTGCGAGGCGTGCCCCTGGCGCGCGCGGAGCTGCGCTGGCCCAGCGCCGCCGCGGCCCGGCTCGAGGGCGCGACCGTGACGGAGTGCGTCGCGTACGGCAAGCACCTCCTGACGCGGTTTGAGGACGGCCGCACGCTCCACACCCACCTGCGCATGGACGGCTACTGGCGGGTGCACCCGACGGGCACGCGGCAGGCGGCCGCGCGCCACCCGTCCGTGCGGGCCGTGCTCGGCACCCCGTCGTGGACCTGCGTCGGCTGGCACCTCGGGATGCTGGACCTGGTCCGCACGCGCGACGAGGCCCGCCTGATCGGCCACCTCGGGCCCGACGTGCTGGCGGAGGACTTCCCCGAGGCAGGCCTCGGGGAGGGTTTGCGCCGGCTCGCCGCACAGGGCGGTCGCCCGCTGTGCGAGGTGCTGCTCGACCAGCGCGTGGTTGCCGGCCTCGGCACGATCTGGATGGCCGAGACCCTGTTCGCGCTGCGTCTGTGGCCGTGGACGCCGGCCGACCGGCTCGACGACGACGGCGGGCGCGCGCTGCTGCTCACCGGGCGGCGGCTCATGGGCCGCAGCGTCGAGGTCGGGCGCTCGCGCGGCCTCGGGGCGGTCGAGCCGGCGGTGCACGGCCGGGCCCGGCGCCCGTGCCGCCGCTGCCGCACCCCGATCGCGGTCGGCCGCGCGAACGAGGCGCCCTACGACCGCCCCGTCTTCTGGTGCCCCACCTGCCAGGCACCGCGGTAGACGACGAGGGGCGCCCCACCCGCAGGTGGAGCGCCCCTCGTCGGCGTCGTGCTCG
>JAPSLD010000221.1 GCA_031181105.1 Isoptericola sp.
AGTGCTCGACGCCCTGCTTGAAGCCGTCCATGAAGATCGTGACGGTCGGGAAGGGCTGGCCGCCGAAGGTGCCGACCTTGCCGGCCTCCGAGTAGCCGGCGGCGAGGTAGCCGGCGAGGAACGCCGCCTGCGCCGTGTCGTAGAGCAGCGGCTTGATGTTCTCCGCGTCCGGGGTGCCGTCGAAGTCGGCGTCCGCGGCGTCGTCGACGAGGATGTAGTCGATCTCCGGGTTGGCCGTCGCCGACTCGATCGTCGTGGCCGACAGGGCGTAGCCCACGCCGACGATGGCGTCGCAGCCCTGGCCGACCAGCGACTCCATGTTGGGCTTGAAGTCGCTCTCGGACTGCGACTGGACGTCCTTGACCTCGGCCCCGAGCTCGTCGGCCGCCTTCTTGGCGCCCTCGTAGCTGAGCTGGTTGAAGCTCTTGTCGTCGAAGCCGCCCTGGTCCGAGACGATGCACGGCGTGAAGTCGACCGCCTCGCCGGTCGAGCCGCTGCCCGGGTCGCTCTCCTCGGGGGCCTGGCCGCACGCCGCCAGCGCGAGCGCGGCGACACCGGCGAGGGCGGTGAGCTGGGTCGCTCTCTTCACCTGTCGCTCCTGTCGATGGGGTGGGTGCGCGGCCGGAGGGTGCCCGGTCCGCCGTCAGGGGGCAGCCTAGCCGCCGCCCGGTGATCGGGACGTTTCACCGGCGTCACGGGCCCGAGTCGTTACCGAAGCGTCACCGGGCCCGCGGCGGGCGTCACGACTGCAGCGCGAAGCGCGCCAGGACGCGGGCGCCGACGCCGATCGCGCGCTCGTCGACCACCAGGTCGCCCTGGTGCAGGTCGTAGCGCCGGCCGCCGGGCGTCCCGGTGCCGAGCCGGGCCATCGCGCCCGGCACCTTGGTCAGGTACCACGCGAAGTCCTCGCCGCCGAGCGACTGCTCGGTGAGGACGACCCCGCCGGGCCCGAGGACCGCCGTCGCGGCCGCCTCGAGGCCGGCGATCACCGCGGCGTCGTTGTCGACCGGCGGGACGCCGCGCGCGTGCCGCACGGTCACGTCGACGTCGTACGCCGCGACGACCTGCTCGACCGCGTCGTGCAGCACCTGCCCGGCGCGCTCCCAGGCCCGCACGTCGAGGCAGCGCAGGGTGCCGCTCACGCTGCCCGTCGCGGGGATGGCGTTGTGCGCGTTGCCGGCGTGGACCGCGCCCCACGTGAGGTTGACGCCCGAGCGCGGGTCGAGCCGGCGGCCGAGGACCGCGGGGACCTGCGTGATGACCTGGCCCAGGGCGTAGACGACGTCCCCGGTCAGGTGCGGGCGCGAGGTGTGGCCGCCGCCCGAGGAGATCGTCACGGTCACGGCGTCGGACGCCGAGGTGATCGGCCCGATGCGCGTGCCCACCGTGCCGACGTCGAGCTTGGGCTCGGTGTGCACCGCGGCGATCACCTCGACGCCGTCGAGGGCGCCCTGCGCGACCATGTCGTGGGCGCCGCCCGGCATCGTCTCCTCGGCGGGCTGGAAGACGAGCCGCACGCCGTGCGGGAGCAGCCCCTGGGCGTCGAGGCGCGCGAGCGCGAGGCCGGCGCCGAGCACGACGGCCGTGTGGACGTCGTGGCCGCAGGCGTGCGCCACGCCCGGCACCTGCGAGCGCCACGGCAGGTCGCAGGAGTCGGTCAGCGGCAGGGCGTCGATGTCGGCCCGGAGCGCGACGCGGCCCCGGCCGGGCACGTCGGGGCCGATGTCGCACACGAGCCCCGTGCCCTCGGTGGGCACGGGGTGCAGCCCCGCGCGCCGCAGCCGCTCGACGAGCAGGCGCGTCGTGCGGACCTCCTGCCGCGCCGTCTCCGGGTGGGCGTGGATGTCGCGGCGCACCTCGACGAGCTCGGGCTCGAGCGCCGCCACCGCGGCGTCGAGGAGCGCTCCCGGGTCCGTCGTCACAGCAGGTCCTCCCGCCCGTGGTCGCGGACGGCCGCGACCATCTCCTTGACCTGCTGGGCGCGGGCGCGCGTGGTCACCAGCAGGGCGTCGGGCGTGTCGACGACGACGACGTCGTCGACGCCGAGCAGGGTCACGAGGCGTCCTCCGGCGGGCACGACCACGGAGCCCGCGCTCTGCACGCGCACGACGTCCTCGCCGTCGCCCAGGACCTTGGAGCCCGCGTCGTCGTCCGACGGCAGCAGCGCGGCGAGCGAGTTGAAGTCGCCGACGTCGTCCCAGCCGAAGGTGCCCGGCACGACGGCGACCCCGCCCGCCGCGGCGACCGGCTCCGCCACGGCGTGGTCGATCGCGATCTTCTCGAGGCTCGGCCAGACGTCGGCCAGCACGCGGTCGCGGTCAGGGGTGTCCCACGCGGTGGCGACCTGCCGCAGGCCGTCGTGCAGCGCCGGCCGGTGCTCGGCGAGGTGCCCCAGGAGCACCGAGGTGCGGGCCACGAAGATGCCGGCGTTCCACCGGTACTCCCCCGACGCCAGGTAGGCGCGGGCGGTCGCGGCGTCCGGCTTCTCCGTGAAGCCGCGCACGTGCAGGGCGCTCGGGGCGCCGTCGACGTCGAGCGGGTCGCCGCTGCGCACGTACCCGAACGCGATCGACGGGCGCGACGCCGCGATGCCGATCGTCGCGACGTACCCGGCCCGGGCGGCCGCGACCGCCTCGCGCACGGCCTGCTCGAACTCCGCGCGGCCCGTGACGACCTGGTCGGCCGCGAACGATCCGACGACGACGTCGCCGTGCCGCCGCTCGAGCACCGCGGCGGCGAGCCCGATGGCCGCCATGGAGTCGCGCGGTGCGGGCTCCGCGAGCACCTGCTCCTCCGCGAGGGCGGGGAGCTGCTCACGGGCGGCGTCGACGTGCGGGCGCCCCGTCACGAGGACCACGCCGCCCGGGCCGGCCAGCGGCACGAGCCGGTCCACGGTCTCCTGGAGCAGGCTGCGACCGGACCCGGTGAGGTCGTGGAGGAACTTCGGCGCCGCGGCGCGCGACAGCGGCCACAGACGCGTCCCGGCACCGCCGGCCGGCACGATCGCGTGGAACCCCGCGATGGGCTCGGGGCGTGCGCGGGTGCTGTCCGGGTCGGCGGGAGTCATGCTCCGAAGCATAGTGACGCGGCTCCGCCCGACGACATCAAGCCTGTGCAATGCCTCACAGATCCGCCCGGTACGGGCGTTTTTGGGCCCCGCCGAGCCCCCTGTGGTGACCTGATGTCACTACAGTGACTTCACGTAACCCGCCGATCCGCCAATGGAGGCTCCCCCCGTGCCTACAGCTCCCGCTGGCACGCTCTACCGCGGCCGTGAAGGCATGTGGTCCTGGGTCGCGCACCGCGTGACCGGCGTGCTGATCTTCTTCTTCCTGCTCGT
>JAPSLD010000021.1 GCA_031181105.1 Isoptericola sp.
GCTGTCGGCGGAACACCTCGCGCATGCGCTGGGCCCCGGCCGGGTGCGTCACGCCGACCCGCAGGAGCGTCACGAGCACCGTGTCGCGCTCCCACAGGTCCAGGAAGTGCCGCACGAGCACCTCCCCTAGGCGGTCGCGCGCGATCTCGCCGGGGTTGGGGATGTGCAGCTCGACGTCGACCGCGGCGGCGAACAGGCCGTCCTTGGAACCGAAGTACCGGATCACCATCGACGGGTCGATCCCGGCCTGCGCGGCGACGGCGCGGACCGTCGCGCGCTCGTAGCCGTCGGCCGCGAACCGGTCCCGCGCGGCGGCGAGGATGGCCGCGCGCGTGGCGTCGGAGCGGCGCGGGCGCGTCGGGGTGCGCTCTTCCTCGGTCATGGCGACGAGTGTATGCCAACAGGTGTTGACTTGGCCGAGGCGCGGTGCCTACGGTGGCGACCGGTGTTGGCCAACGCTCGTTGGCAACCGATCGGAGAGGGTCGCATGGACACGGGACCGGGTCGTCGGGCACAGACAGGCGCAGTCAGCAGAACGGGTACCGGGGCACGCACCGACGTCGTGGTCGTCGGGGCCGGCCCCACGGGGCTGCTGCTCGCGGGCGACCTCGCCGCGGCGGGGGCGCGCGTGACGGTCCTGGAGAAGCGGCCGGCCGGCCTGAGCAACCTCTCCCGGGCGTTCGCCGTCCATGCCCGCAGCCTGGAGGTGCTCGACGCGCGGGGGCTCGCCGACGAGCTCCTGACCACCGGACGCCGGGTGCAGCGCGTCCGGCTGCTCACGGCGCTCGAGCTCCGGCTGGACGACCTTCCGACGCGCTTCCCGTTCGTCCTGGTGACCCCGCAGTACGAGGTCGAGCGGCTGCTGCGCCGGCGCGCCGAGGACTGCGGGGCGACCTTCCGCCACGAGACGCCGGTCACCGGCGTCGAGCAGGACGCGGACGGCGTCACGGTCGCGGTCGCCACCCCCGACGGGCCGGACGTGGTGCGGGCGGCGTTCGTCGTGGGCACCGACGGCGTGCGCTCCACGGTGCGCGAGGCGCTCGGGATCCCGTTCCCGGGCGAGACCGTCATCCGCGCCATGATCCTCGCCGACGTGCGCATGGCCACCCCGCCGCCGGACGCGCTCGTCGCGGCGTCCCGCGCGGGCGCCCTCGGCTTCGTGGCGCCGTTCGGCGACGGCTGGTACCGCTTCATCGGCTGGGACGGCGAGCGCGACCTCGACGCGCCCGTCGACCTGGAGGAGGTCCGCGCCGTCGCGCGCGCCACGGTCGGTGACGACTTCGGCATGCACTCGCCGCGCTTCACGACGCGGTTCGCGGCCGACGAGCGGCAGGTGCCGACGTACCGGTCGGGGCGGGCCTTCCTCGCCGGGGACGCCGCCCACGCTCACAGCCCGGCCGGCGGCCTCGGCATGAACACCGGCCTGCAGGACGCGGCGAACCTCGGGTGGAGGCTCGCCGCCGTGCTCCGCGGGACCGACGCCGCCCTGCTCGACGGCTACCACGCCGAGCGGCACCCGGTCGGCCGCCAGGTGCTGCGGGCGAGCGGCACGATCCTGCGGCTCGGGACCCGGTCCGGCCCCCTCGTGGGTGCGGCGCGGCACGCGCTGACCGCCGTCCTGGAGCACGTCCCGCCCGCCCGCCGGCGCGCGGCGGCGATGGTCTCCGCGGTGGGCGTCACCTACCCGCGCCCGCGCGGCGCGCACCGCCGCGTCGGGCAGCGCGTCCCCGACCTGCCGCTGGTCCCCGGGCCGCTCGGCGGGCGGCTCGCCGAGGCCCTGCGGCCCGGGCGGTTCGTCCTGGTCCTGCCCGACGGCGCCACCCCGGCCGCGGCTGCCGTACCGGCCGTCGCGGGCGAGACCGACGTCGCCGACCGGGTCGTGGTGCACCGTGCGGACGGCAACGGCACGACGCTGCTGGTCCGGCCCGACGGCTACCTCGCGGCCGTCGCCTGACCCGGCGCCGGCCACGGGCTCACGGTCGCCAGCTCTCGAACTCCTGGGCGGTCTCGTAGCCCAGGCGCCGGTAGAGCCGGCGCGCGGTGTCGTTGTCCGCGTACATCCCGAGCGTCACGAGCGGAGCCTCGGCGAGCCCCGCGCGGGTGGCCACCGCGGTCGTCGCCGCGGCGACCCCGCGCCCCCGCCAGGCCGGGTCCGTGCCGATCGACCCCAGCACCCACGGCTGGCCCGGCACGCGACGGGAGGCGCCGACGACGCCGCGCAGCACGCCGTCGTCGTCCCGCCAGCCCCACCACCGCGAGCGCGGCTCGTCGGGGGCGAGCTCGCCGTGCGGGTGCGCGACGGCCAGGCACGCGGCGAGCTCGGCCCGGTCGGCGTCACGGTCGAGCTCGACCACGTGCTCCTCGCCGGGCCGCGTCGGCGGCGGCTCCGTGGTGCCGAGCCAGTCCCACTCCCCCGTCGGCGGCCGGTCGAACGGCGCCGGCACGGGCAGGGCCTCCGAGGCGGCGAGCCGGGCGAGGACCTCGCGCGTGCCGCGCGGCACCGAGGTGCGCGTCACCGGGCCGAGGGACCCGCCGCCGCCGCGGAGCGCGGCGTCGGCGTCGAGCAGCAGCCGCGCCGCCGGGCCGGGTGCGCCCACCGCGAGCAGGCTCACCCCGGCCGCGTCGTGCTCGACGGCGAACGGGACGTCGACCGGGTCGCCGTCGGTGCGCGCGCGCCAGCGCAGCCGCGCGACGAGCGCGCCGTCGTCGAACCACACGTGGGTGGCGTCCCAGCCGCGCCGCACGTTCTCGGCGACGACGACCGGGTGGCTCGACCAGCGGGTCGGCAGCTCGACGCCCGCGAGCGTCACGCTCCCGGCGGCCGGGCCGACCCGGACCTCGAGGCTCACTCCCCCACGGCGGACGCGACGGCGTCCGGGACGACGTCCACGCCGGCCTCCTTGCGCTGCTCCGGGGTGATCGGCGCGGGCGCGTCGGTCAGCGGGTCGTACCCGCCGCCGGACTTGGGGAACGCGATGACGTCACGGATCGACGGCGCCCCCGTCAGGAGGGCGACGATGCGGTCCCAGCCGAACGCGATCCCGCCGTGCGGCGGCGCGCCGAACTTGAACGCGTCGAGCAGGAAGCCGAACTTCTCCTGCGCCTCCTCGGGGCCGATGCCCATGACCTCGAAGACCCGCTGCTGGACGTCGCGGCGGTGGATACGGATCGAGCCGCCGCCGATCTCGTTGCCGTTGCACACGATGTCGTAGGCGTAGGCGAGCGCGTTGCCCGGGTCCTCCTCGAACCGGTCCACCCACTCCGGGTGCGGCGAGGTGAACGCGTGGTGCACCGCGGTCCAGGCCGAGTGGCCGACCGCGACGTCGTCGTCCTCGCCGGTGGGCTTGAACAGGGGCGCGTCGACGACCCACACGAACGACCACGCGTCCTCGTCGATCTGGCCGGTGCGGTGCGCGATCTCGAGGCGTGCGGCGCCGAGGAGCGCGCGCGCCTCGGACGCCTTGCCGGCGGCGAAGAACACCGCGTCGCCCGGCTGTGCGCCGGTCGCGGCCGCGAGACCGTCGCGCTCGGCGTCCGACAGGTTCTTGGCGACCGGGCCGCCGAGCGTGCCGTCCTCGCCGAAGGTCACGTACGCCAGGCCGCGGGCGCCGCGCTGCTTGGCCCACTCCTGCCACGCGTCGAACTGGCGTCGCGGCTGGCTCGCGCCGCCCGGCATGACGACGGCGCCGACGTACTCGGCCTGGAAGACCCGGAACGGGGTGTCCTTGAAGTAGTCGGTGAGCTCGACGAGCGGGTTGCCGAACCGCAGGTCCGGCTTGTCGGTGCCGTACAGCCGCATGGCGTCGGCGTACGTGATGCGCTCGACGGGCGTGGGCACCTGGACGTCGACGAGCTTCCAGATCTCGACGAGCAGCTCCTCCGTGAGCGCGATGACGTCGTCCTGGTCGACGAAGCTCATCTCGACGTCGAGCTGGGTGAACTCGGGCTGGCGGTCGGCACGGAAGTCCTCGTCGCGGTAGCAGCGCGCGATCTGGTAGTACCGCTCGAGGCCGCCGACCATGAGCAGCTGCTTGAACAGCTGGGGCGACTGCGGCAGCGCGTACCAGGAGCCCGGCGCCAGGCGCGCCGGGACGAGGAAGTCGCGCGCACCCTCGGGCGTCGAGCGGGTCAGGGTCGGGGTCTCGACCTCGACGAACTCGTGGGCGTCCAGGACGCGGCGGGCGGTCTGGTTGACCTTCGCCCGCAGGCGCAGCGCGCGTGCCTGCGCCGGACGGCGCATGTCGAGGTAGCGGTGCTTGAGGCGCGCCTCCTCGCCGACGGTCTCGGTGTCCGCGAGCGCGGTCGAGACCTGGAACGGCAGGGGCGCGGACTCGTTGAGCACCAGGACGTCGTGCGCGATGACCTCGATCTCGCCGGTCGCGAGGTTGGGGTTGGCGTTGCCCTCGGGGCGCCGCGACACCTCACCGGACACCTGGAGCACGAACTCGGCCCGCAGCGGGTGCGCGACCGACTCGTCACGGATGACGACCTGGGCGATGCCCGAGGCGTCCCGCAGGTCGATGAACGCCACTCCCCCGTGGTCCCGGCGGCGATCGACCCACCCCGTGAGGGTGACGGTCTGGCCGATGTGCTCGGCCCGCAGTGAGCCGGCCGTGTGGGTGCGGAGCACGGAGGAGTCCTTTCGAACGGGTCGGGGGTGCCGTCGGACGGTGTCTGCCCGACGGCGGCGGACGCGCGAAGCGCCTGTGCGAGTCTAGTCCGTGACACGCCCCCGACCGCGAGGAGACAGCGATGGCCCGCCAGATCGCGACCACCACCACCGTCGATCGCGACGAGCTCCTGGACTTCTTGCGGTCGCGCCGCAACGGAGTCCTGGTCACCACGCGCGGCGACGGGTGCCCGCAGCTCAGCCCCGTCACCTACGGGGTCGACGGAGCGGGCCGGGTCGTGGTCTCGACCTACCCGGAGCGGGCCAAGGTGCGCAACCTGCGCCGGCGGCCGCAGGTGTCGCTCGTCTCGCTCGGCGACGACTTCGGCGACGCCTGGGTGCAGGTCGACGGGACCGCGGAGGTGCTCGACGTGCCGGAGTCCGTCGAGCCGCTCGTCGAGTACTACCGGGCGGCGGCGGGCAGGGAGCACCCGGACTGGGACGAGTACCGCGCCGCCATGGTGGAGCAGGGCAAGTCGATCGTCCGGATCACGATCGAGCGCTGGGGTCCCGTCGCGACCGGCGGGTTCCCCGCGCGCCTCGTCGAGGAGGACTGAGCGCCCGTGGGGGACGCCCTCGACGGCCTGGCCCGCCGGTACACCGAGTTCGCGGGCTGGGCGCTGTCCGGCGGGTCGCCGTGCTTCGCGCGGTGGGCGGACGGCGTGGCGTCGGACCCGCAGGTGCTCGCGTGGATCGCCACGCTGCCGGAGCCGAAGCAGCAGCCGAACCTCGTGTTCGCGGCTGCCCGGTGGCACGGCGTCGCGGCGCCCGGCCCGTACGCGGGGCTGCGCCGCGCGCTCCTCGAGGACGACGGCGCGATCCGCGCGACGATCCTGCGGCGGGCGACGCAGACCAACGAGGCCGGCCGCCTCGCCGTGCTGACCCCGGCGTTCGCGGCCCTGCGGACCGAGCGGCCGCTCGCGCTGCTCGAGGTCGGCGCCAGCGCCGGCCTGTGCCTCTACCCCGATCGCTGGGGCTACGTGTGGTCCACGCCGGACGGCGGTACCGCCGTCGGACCGGAGCCGCGCCTCCCGTGCCGGGTCGGCGGGCCGGCGCCGCTGCCGGCAGCGCCGCTCGAGGTGGCCTGGCGCGGCGGGGTGGACCTGCATCCGCTCGACGTGCGCGACGACGACGCGACCGCGTGGCTCGAGACGCTCGTCTGGCCGGAGAACGACGACCGGCGCGCCGTCCTGCGGCACGCCCTCGAGGTGGCCCGCGCCGAGCCTCCGCACCTCGTCGCGGGCGACCTGCTGGACGAGCTGCCGCGCCTCGTGGCCGAGGCGGCGACGCACGGACCGGTGGTGGTCTTCCACACCGCCGTGGTCATGTACCTCTCGGACGCCGACCGGCTCCGGTTCGACTCGCTCGTGCGCACCCTCGTCGCCGACGGCGCCTGCCGCTGGGTGAGCACCGAGGACCCGCAGGTGCTGCCGTCGGTGCTCGACGGCGCGCCGCCGCTGCCCGCGGACCCGACCATGGTGCTCGCGGTCGACGGCCGAGCGGTCGCGTGGGCGCACCCGCACGGCCGGTCCCTCGACTGGTTCGCGCGACCCGCCTGACGGGCCTTCGCAACACGGGCGCGCCGAGGGCGGGACGTGCTCAGAACAGGACCTGCTCGACGCCCGCGCCCGCGACCTCGAGCCCGCTGCCGTCCACCGGCATCCCGCCCACCGCGCCGCCCGTGGGGGCCGCGGCGATCGAGCCCGACGGGTAGTCGCCCTCGTCGTGCGCGCGCAGCTCGTCGTCGTACCGGCCCGTCGCGCCGGAGCGGGCGCGGTGCCCGGACGAGCCGAACCCACGCTCGTGCAGCAGCGGCTGGACCCGCTCCCACAGCCAGGTCCGGTAGGCCTTGAGCGCGTAGGTGCCGCGCGCGAACACGCGCTCGTACCCGTCGACCAGCTCGGGGTGGTCTCGCTCGAGCCACTGCATGTACCACTCGCGCGTGCCCGGCTTGAGGTGCAGCGGGATCACGGTGACCCCGGTGGCGCCGGCGTCCGCGACCGCGTCGAGCAGGCGTCGCAGGTGGTCGCGCGAGTCGGTGAGCCAGGGCAGCACGGGCGCCACCATGACGCCGCACGGCAGACCGGCGTCGCGCACCGCCCGCACGAGGTCGAGCCGTGCCTGCGGCGTCGGCGTGCCGGGCTCGACCGCCTGCTGCAGGTCCTTGTCCACGAACGCGAGCGAGACGCCGAGACCGACCGGGACGCTCCTCGCCGCCTCGACCAGCAGCGGCAGGTCGCGGCGCAGGAGCGTGCCCTTGGTCAGCACGGAGAAGGGCGTCCGGGAGCCCGCGAGCGCCGTGATGATCCCCGGCATGAGCCGGTAGCGCCCCTCGGCGCGCTGGTACGGGTCGGTGTTGGTGCCGAGCGCCACGGGCTCGCGCTGCCACGACGGCTTGGCGAGCTCGGCACGCAGCACCTCGTCGACGTTGATCTTGACGACGACCTCGGAGTCGAAGTCCTTGCCCGCGTCGAGGTCGAGGTACTCGTGCGTCGGCCGCGCGAAGCAGTTGTGGCTGACGACCCCGCCGGCGACGAAGTCGCCCGTGCCCGTCGTGATGTCGACCAGGTCGCGCAGGCGCGGTCCGAGGGACTCGACGCTCACGACGGCGAGCCCCGGCTGCTCCTCCACCGGCCCCGCCGCCTTCCCGGCCGCACCCGGGAACCGTCCGGGACCGAGCAGGCCGGAGCCGGCGGTCAGCCGATCCTGCGTGGGACCCTCGGGGGCGACGTACCGCCACCCACGGGGGCCGAGGAACCGGTGGTCCCCCGAGGCCACGAGCCGCGTGCCGTCGACGAGGGTGACCCGGTACGCGGGCTTGCGTGTCTCCCAGCGGTCGACGACGGCCGTCGGCACGTACCGGCGGACACCGTCCACCACGCGGGTACCGACGACCGCGTCACCGGGCAGGAGCGTGCCGATCTCCCGCCACGAGCCGTCCGCCATGAGCACGGGCGTCCCGGGCTCGAGGCAGTAGCGGCACGCGTGGCTGCAGCCACGGTACGGGTTGATGGTCCACCGGAACGGCATGCGTGACGCGGCGGGCACCTTCGACAGCGCGCTCTTGGCCACGACCTCGTGGAAGGTGATCCCGGCGAACTCGGGGGTGCGCACGCTGCGCACCAGACCCGCCCGCGCGAGGCCCGCCAGCTCGAGCCCCGGCAGCGCGCCGTCGTCGGCCGCGATCGACTGACCGTCCCACCTCATGCAGCCATTCGAACATGCGTTCGACACGTGGTCAAGCGGCGCACCGGTGAGTCCGGCACGCCGCGCGAGTCCACCCTCACGGGCCGGTGGACCGCCGTCGGCCGCTACCCGGGAGGAACACCATGGTCACCGTGCACCGCGCGTTCAGCGCCTTCTCCGTCGACGACCTGGACGTCGCCGAGACCTTCTACCGCGACGTGCTCGGGCTCGCGGTGCGGCGTTCGCCCATGGGGCTCGAGCTGGACGTCACGGGCGGCGCCCCGGTCTTCGTCTACCCCAAGAGCGAGGCGCACGCGCCCGCGTCGTTCACGGTCCTCAACCTCGTGGTGCCCGACGTCGGCGCCGCGGCCGCCGAGCTGGCGGACCGCGGGGTGGCGCTCGAGCGCTACGAGGGCTTCGGCCACGACGAGGACGGCGTCGTGCGCAGCACGGACCCGTCGCGCGGCCCGACGATCGCCTGGTTCCGCGACCCGGCGCGCAACGTGCTCGGGCTCATCGAGGGCTGACCGTCGCTCCCCGCGTCGCTCCCCGGGTTGATCCCCGGGTCACTCCCCCGCCGGCACCACGCGCGGCCACAGGTCGTCCGCCGGCGGGGCCCACGTCGCCGCGTCGGCGTCGACCTGGTCGCCGGAGCGGATGTCCTTGACCTGGTCCGGCTCGCCGGGGAACCAGACGAACGGGATGCCGCGGCGGTCGGCGTACTTGATCTGCTTGCCGAACTTGGCGGCGGTCGGCGCGACGTCGGCCGGGACGCCGCGCGCCCGCAGCGCGGCGGCGACCGCGTCCGAGGCCTCCCGCGTCTCCTCGTCGGTCACGGCGACCAGCACCGCCGTCGGGACGCCGCGCGTCGCGGTCACGAGCCCCGCCGACAGCAGGCGGGACACGAGCCGGGACACGCCGATCGACAGCCCGACGCCCGGATAGGTGTTCTTGCCGTCCGAGGCGAGCGTGTCGTAGCGGCCGCCCGAGCAGATCGAGCCGAGCTGCTCGTGCCCCACGAGCACCGTCTCGTACACCGAGCCCGTGTAGTAGTCGAGACCGCGGGCGATCTTGAGGTCCGCGACCACCACGCCGGGCGCCCGGCGCGCGGCGGCCTCGACCAGCGCGCGCAGCTCGGCCAGGCCGGTCTCGAGCAGGTCGGTGACGGCGTCGTAGGACGCCGCGAGCGCCCTGACCTGCTCGACGACGGACGCGTCCGACCCGGAGATCGCGGCCAGCTCGAGGCACGCCTTGGCCTGCTCGGGCGTCGCGCCCTGCTCGGCGACGAGGAGCTCGGCGACGGCCTCGGGGCCGATCTTGTCCAGCTTGTCGACCTGGCGCAGCACACCCTCGACGTCGCCCAGGCCCAGTCCCCGGTAGAACCCCTCGGCGACCTTGCGGTTGTTCACGAGGATCCGCACCTCGGGCACGCCGATCGCGCGCAGGGAGCCCAGCGCCTCGGCCATGACGAGCGGCAGCTCGACCTCGTAGTGGTACGGCAGCTCGCCGGCACCGACGACGTCGATGTCGGCCTGGACGAACTCGCGGAACCGGCCCTCCTGCGGGCGCTCGCCGCGCCAGACCTTCTGGATCTGGTAGCGCTTGAACGGGAACGCGAGCCGGCCCGCGTTCTCGAGCACGTAGCGGGCGAACGGCACCGTGAGGTCGAAGTGCAGGCCGAGCTGCTTCTCGCCCCTGTCGTCGGGGGTCGCGTCACCCTCGTCGGCCTGGAGGCGGCGCAGCACGTAGACCTCCTTGGAGGTCTCGCCCTTGCGCAGCAGCTGGTCGAGCGGCTCGACGGCCCGGGTCTCTATCCCCGCGAACCCGTGCAGCTCGAACGTGCGCCGCAGCGCCTCGAGGACGTGCTGCTCGACGACGCGACCGTCGGGGAGCCATTCGGGGAAACCGGAGAGCGGGGTGGGACGGGCCATGGGCACGATCTTCCCAGATGCGGCGGGCGTCCCACGACGACGTGAGCAGCCGGGCGCCCGCGGCCGGGGCGTCGGCGTCAGGGCGTCGGCGTCAGGCCAGGAACGGGTTGGACGCGAGCTCCTGGCCGACCGTGGTCGCCGGACCGTGCCCGGGCACGACCGCGAGCGCCGGGTCGAGGCGCGCCACGACGTCGCGCAGCGTGGCCCGCATGGTGGCCGCGTCCCCGCCGGGCAGGTCGGTGCGGCCGACGGACCCGGCGAACAGCACGTCGCCGGACAGGACGACGCCGGGCTGTGCGTCGTCGGGCTGCGCGTCGTCGGGCCGTGCGCCGTCGCGCGGGGAGTCGTGTCCCGCTCCGTCGAGCACGTAGAGCGTCGAGCCCTCGGTGTGCCCGGGCGCGTGCACGGCACGCACGACGACGTCCCCGGCGGTCAGGGTCGTCCCCCCGGCGGCACCGTCGTCGTCGGTGGCCGCGCCGAACGGCTCCACGACGGCGGGCGCACGGTAGTCCTCGGCGCGCAGGCCGAGCGAGGCGAGCGCCTGGCGCAGCGCCCCGCTGACGCCCGGGCCGCCCGGCGCGAGGCCGAGGGTGCCGAACGGGTCGGCGAGCCGGTAGGCGTCGTCGCGGTGCAGGCGCAGGGGCACGCCGTAGCGCTCGCACAGGGTCGCGGCGTCCCACGTGTGGTCGACGTGCCCGTGCGTCGCGAGCACGGCACGCACCCGCAGCCGCCGGTCGTCGACGACGCGAGCCACGCCGTCGGCCACGCCGGCGCCCGCGTCGACGACGACGCAGTCGCGCGTGCCGTCGTCGTGCTGGGACGCGGCGACGACGACGCAGCAGTTCGTGCCGAACACGGGCGCGACGACCAGGTGGACCTCCATGCCGGTCACGCTATCGCCCGGGGCGGGCCGCGCCGCCCGCACCGGCACCCGCGGGCCCGTCCGGACGGCGCGGTGTGACCTGCGTCGCGGCCCATAGACTGTCCCCCGCACACGTGTCACCGGTCGGACCGGTGACCGGACGACCAGGGAGGTACCTCGGCGGTGGCGGCCAGCAAGCGCGAGCGCGACAACGCGCGCAAGCGGCAGGCGAAGTGGCAGGAGCGGCAGGCCAAGGCGCGCGAGCGTCGTCGTCGCGTCTCGATGATCGTGGCGCTCGTCGCCGCGCTCGCCCTGGTGGGCGGCGGCGCGCTCGTCGCCGGCTTCGCCGGGGACGGCACGGACGCGACGGTCGAGCCGTCCGCGTCGCCGTCGGCCGGCGCGTGCCCCGCGGGCTCGACGTCCGCGCGCTCGGGCGGCTCGCTGCCGGACCCGTCGGCTGCCGAGGGCCGGACCTGGACGGCGTCGATCGAGCTCTGCGTCGACGGCGTGCGGTCCACGGTGCAGGTCGAGCTCGACGGCGCGGACGCCCCGCAGGCCGTGGCAAGCTTCGTCTCTCTCGCCGCGCAGGGGTACTTCGACGGCACGCGGTGCCACCGCCTCACGACGTCGGGCATCTACGTCCTGCAGTGCGGCGACCCGACGGCGACCGGCACCGGCGGCCCCGGCTACCAGTTCGGCCCCGTCGAGAACGCCCCCGAGGACGACGTCTACCCGGCCGGCACGCTGGCCATGGCCCGGCGCGGCAACGACGGCGCGTCCATGGGTTCGCAGTTCTTCCTGGTGTACCAGGATTCCACCATCCCGTCCGACACCGCGGGCGGGTACACGGTGTTCGGCACCGTCACGTCCGGCCTGGACGTCGTCCAGGCAGTCGCTGACGCGGGCACCGCGGACGGAGCCGGCGACGGCTCCCCCGCGAGCCCCGTCATCATCGAAGGAGTTGAGACCCAGTGAGCGAGAGCACCCCCGGTTCGACCGGCCCGGAGCACACCGAGGCCGACGTCGACCAGGAGCAGGCCGAGACTCCTACCGAACCCGGCACGGCGGCCCAGCCCACCGAGGACGAAGCACCCGCCGACGACGCGACTGCCGAGGACGCTGCGCCCGCCGAGGACGCCCCCGCCGACGACGCGACGGCCGAGGACGCGACGGCCGAGGACGCTGCGCCCGCCGAGGACGCCCCCGCCGACGACGCGACGGCCGAGGACGCCCCCGCCGAGGACGCCCCCGCCGAGGACGCGACTGCCGAGGACGCGACTGCCGAGGACGCGACTGCCGAGGCGCCCGCCGCCGAGACGGCGGACGAGGCCCCGGAGGCCGAGGAGCCCGCGACGACCAGCGCCGAGCGCCCCGCGGACACCGAGCCCCCGGCGGACGCCGAGCCGCAGGCGGACGCACCGGCTCCCGGCGCGCCGAAGCCGTCCGTGCTCGCCTCGACCCCGAAGCCGTCGGCCTTGCGCCGCCCGACGCCCGCAGCGGTCAAGCCGGCGTCGAAGGCGCCGGAGACGGCTCCCACGCCCGTCGTCCCGCCGGTGCACGACGCCGCGGACACGGCAGCCGCGGAGAAGTTCGGCCGCGTCGACGACGAGGGCAACGTCTACGTCCGCGAGGCGGCGGGCGAGCGCGCGGTCGGCCAGTTCCCCGGCGTGCCGGAGTCGGAGGCGCTGAGCCTCTACGTGCGCCGGTACCTGGACCTCGTCGCCAAGGTCGCGCTGTTCGAGGCACGCCTCGAGAGCGCCGACCTGTCGGTCCGCGAGATCGACCAGACCCTGACGAAGCTCGGGGAGGAGACGGCCGAGCCGGCAGCGGTCGGCGACCTGGACGCGCTGCGCGGCCGGGTCGACGCGCTGCGCGCCCGCGCGGGCGAGCGGCGCGCCGCGCTCGAGCAGGAGCGCGCGGCGGCCAAGGCCCGTGCGATCGAGGCCCGCACCGAGATCGTCGAGGCCGCCGAGCGGATCGCCGCCACGGACCCGGCCAAGATGCAGTGGCGGCCCGCGGGCGAGGAGCTGCGCAGCCTGCTCGACCGGTGGAAGGAGGCGCAGCGCTCCGGGCCGCGCATCGACCGGTCCACGGAGGAGTCGCTCTGGAAGCGGTTCAGCCACGCGCGGACCGCGTTCGACCGCGAACGGCGCCACTTCTTCGCGGACCTCGAGCAGCGCAACGCCGCCGCGAAGGCCGCCAAGGAGAAGCTCGTCGCGGAGGCCGAGGCGCTGCAGGACAGCACCGACTGGGGCGCCACCGCGGCGTCGTACCGCGACCTCATGGCGAGCTGGAAGGCGGCGGGCCGGGCGAGCCGCAAGGACGACGACGCCCTGTGGGCGCGGTTCCGGGCGGCGCAGGACCACTTCTTCGCCGCCCGCGACGCCGCGAACGCCGCCGTCGACGCCGAGTACTCCGAGAACCTCAAGGTCAAGGAGGCGCTGCTCGACGAGGCCGAGGCGCTGCTGCCGATCACCGACCTGAACGCCGCCAAGGCGGCGCTGCGCGGGATCCAGGAGCGCTGGGAGGCGGCGGGCAAGGTCCCGCGCGGGGACGTCCAGCGCGTCGAGGGGCGGCTGCGCGCCGTGGAGAACGCGGTGCGCGACGCCGAGCAGGCGCAGTGGACCCGCTCGAACCCCGAGACGCGCGCCCGGGCCGAGGGTGCGGCCGCGCAGCTCGAGGCCGCCATCGAGGGCCTCGAGGCCGATCTCGCGCAGGCCCGGTCCGCCGGCGACCGCCGCAGGGTCGAGGAGCTCGAGGGCGCGATCGCGGCCCGGCGCGCCTGGCTCGAGCAGGTCGTGAAGGCCGCCGAGGAGTCGCGCGGCTGAGCCCGAGACGCCCCGTGCCCGACGGCCCGGGCTGTGGACCGCCTGACGGTCCACAGCCCGGGCCGTCGCTCGTTCCGTCGGCGCCCGCGCCGCGTACCGTCCCTGGCGTGGTACGGCTCACCGCGCTCCTCGATCCCGGTCCGGCGACGCGCCCGGCCGTGGTGCTGCCCGAGCACGTCGGCGGCAGGGCCGCCTGGGACACCCTCGTGCGCGACGGCGCGCTGCGCGTCGTGCGCGGGCACGCGGCCGTCCGGCCGGGCGTCGCCGTGGACGCGGTGCTGCGGGCGAGCGTCCTGGCACCCGTCCCCCGCGGCGCCGTCGTCGCCGGGCGCACGGCCGCGTGGGTCCACGCGGGCGAACCCGCCGGCGGGACGCTGGACCTGGCCTACGCCACCGGCCGGCACCGGCCCGAGGTCTGGGGCGGCGCCCGGGTCTGGCAGGAGCCGCTCCTGACGTCGGACGTCGTCGAGCTCGCGGGCGTGCGCGTGACGACGCCGCTGCGCACCGCGGTGGACCTGGCGCTGCGCGAGGAGCACGACCGCGCCGTCCAGGCGGTCCGGACCCTCGTCGACGTGTGCGGCGTCGACCTGCACGCGGCCGGTCGCGCTCTCGAGCTGCGGGCGCGCGTCGTGGGCAGACCCCGGGCGCGCCGGGTGCTGGCCGCTGCGGCGGGCGCCTGCGTGCCCTAGTTTGGGCCCATGGCCTCCGCGAACGCCGTCGAGCTCGAGGCCGACGGCCGCCCCGTGCGCGTCTCGAGCCCCGACCGGGTCGTCTTCCCGGCGCGCGGCATCACCAAGCTCCAGGTGGTCGAGTACTTCCTGGCGGTGGGCGACGGGATCCTCGGCGCCCTCCTGCACCGTCCCACCACGCTCGAGCGCTGGCCCAAGGGCGTGTTCGAGGGTGCCGTCATGGCGACCCGAGCCGACAGCCGCGGCGACGCGTTCTACCAGAAGCGGGTCCCCAAGGGTGCCCCCGACTTCGTCGAGACCGCGACGATCGCGTTCCCGTCGGGCCGCACGGCCGACGAGGTGGCGCCCACCGAGCTCGCGGTCGTCGCGTGGGCGGCGAACCTCGGGACGATCACGTTCCACCCGTGGCCCGTGCGGCGCGACGACGTCGAGGCGGTCGACCAGCTGCGCATCGACCTGGACCCGCAGCCCGGGACCGACTTCGACGACGCCGCCGCGGTCGCGCCGCACCTGCGCGAGCTGCTCACCGAGCTGGGGCTCACGGGGTACCCGAAGACGTCCGGGGGCCGCGGCATCCACGTGTTCGTCCCGCTCGCGCCCCGCTGGTCGTTCACCCAGGCGCGCCGGGCGACGATCGCGATCGGGCGCGAGCTGGAGCGCCGGCTGCCCGAGCAGGTCACGACGCGGTGGTGGAAGGAGGAGCGCGGCCAGAAGATCTTCGTGGACTACAACCAGATGGCGCGCGACCGCACCATCGCGTCGGCGTACTCGGTCCGCCCCAACCAGCGTGCCACCGTCTCCACGCCGATCACCTGGGACGAGGTGGGCGACGTGCACCCCGACGACTTCGACGTCACGACCGTGCCCGCCCGGTTCGCCGAGCGCGGCGACCTGTTCGCCGCGCTGCGCGCCGACCGGGACCCCGCGCTCGACTGCTCGCTCGAGCCGGCGCTCGAGCTCGCGCGCCGCGACGAGGAGGAGCACGGGCTGGGAGACCTGCCGTACCCGCCCGAGTACCCGAAGATGCCGGGCGAGCCGAAGCGGGTCCAGCCGAGCCGCGACCGCGACCGCGCGAAGACGTGACCGCCGGAGCTCTCAGCGGCGCGCGTAGCGCAGGAAGACCGTGCCGCCCTCGAAGCGCCGCTCGTCGACGAGCGTCAGGTCGACCCGGGCCCCGTCGGGCAGCGCCCGCAGGCCGCCGCCGACGACCCGCGGCACCACGAACAGGTGCAGCTCGTCGACCATCCCGGCGCGCAGGGAGCCAGCCGCGGTCGTCGGGCCGGAGACGTCGACGACGCCGTCGGTGGCGGCCACGATCTCGGCCAGCCGGGCGGTCGTCAGGCGCGGCTCGAGGGTGGTCCGCGGCGCGTCCAGCGCGGTCAGCGTGTCGGAGCAGACGATCTTGTCGGCGTCGCGCCAGATGTCCGCGAACTCGTCCTCGACCGCGCTCTCGCCCCGCGGCCAGGTGTCCGACACGCGCATCGTGTCGAACATGTGCCGCCCCATGACGAACGTGCGCACGTCACGAGTCAGCGCGTTGACGAACGCGTGCGCGTCGTCGGCCGGCGCTGTCCAGCCGATGTCGCCGTCAGCGGTGGCGACGTAGCCGTCCAGCGAGCAGTTCATCCCGTACCGGAGCGTTCCCATGCCTGTGCGACCGCCGGACGCGCCGGAACTCATCGACCTCCGGCGGTCCCCGGAGCGCCCGGGAGCAGGGAGGCGAGGTCGTAGCGCACCGGTTCCTCGAGCTGGGCGTAGGTGCACGACGTCGGGTCGCGGTCGGGGCGCCAGCGCTTGAGCTGGGCGGTGTGCCGGAACCGGGTGCCCTCCATGTGGTCGTACCCGACCTCGAGCACGCGCTCGACGCGCAGCGGCGTGAAGGACAGGTCCTTGCCGGCGCTCCACCGCGACTGCGCCCCCGGCCGGCGCTCCCCCGCCGAGCCGTCGGCCACCGCGGGGTCCTGCCAGTCGGCCCACGGGTGCTCGTCGGCCTGCGGCGTCCCCGGCTCGACGACGAGCGGTGCGAGCTCCGCGTGCAGGGCGGCACGGCGCGCGGCGGGGAACGACGCGGCGACCCCGACGAACTGCAGGCGGCCGGGGTCGCCGTCCTCGTCGCCGTCGTACAGGCCCAGCAGGAGCGAGCCGATGAGGGGGCGGTCCGCGGTCGACGTCTTGTGCAGGCGGAACCCCGCGAGGACGACGTCGGCGGTGCGGGCGTGCTTCACCTTGAGCAGGGTGCGCTTGTTCGGCTCGTACCGGCCGTCGAGACCCTTGGCCACCACGCCGTCGAGCCCCGCCCCCTCGAACGCCTCGAACCACTCGCGGGCGACGCCCGCGTCCGTGGTGCGGGGCGTGGCGAAGACGTGCGGGCCCGAGAGCCCCAGGTCGTCGAGCGCCGCCAGCCGCTCCGCCAGCGGACGCCGCGACAGGTCCTCGTCACCCAGGGCCAGCACGTCGAAGACCACCAGGCTGGCCGGCGTCTGATCGGCGAGCATCCGCACGCGCGAGTCGGCGGGGTGGATGCGCTGCGACAGGGCGTCGAAGTCGAGCCGGGCGGGTCCCGCCCCGGTGGTGTCGGGCCGCGCCACGACGATCTCGCCGTCGACGACGCACCGGGGCGGCAGGGCCTGCGTGACCGCCGCCACGACCTCCGGGAAGTAGCGCTGCATGGGCCGCGCGTTGCGCGAGTCGATCCGCACGTCGTCCCCGTCCCGGTAGACGATCGCGCGGAATCCGTCCCACTTGGGCTCGTAGACCCACTCCGGGTCGGCGCCCGCGGGCTGGTCGGGGACGGCCGGGACCGACTTGGCGAGCATCGGCAGGACCGGCGGCGTCAGCGGCAGCGTCATGCGAGCGAAACTAGCGGGCGTCGACCCGTCGCGCGCGGCGCAGCGCCGCTACCTGTACGCGGCCGGGGGCATCTCGGGCGTCTTGCTCCCCGTGGTGCGGTACACGTCGAAGACGCCGTCGATCTTGCGCACCGCGGCCAGCACCTGCTGCAGGTGCGCCGGCTCGGCCATCTCGAACACGAACCGCGAGATCGCGATGCGGTCGCTGCTGGTGGAGACGGTCGCCGACAGGATGTTGACGTGGTGGTCGGACAGCACGCGCGTGACGTCGGACAGCAGGCGGGAGCGGTCGAGCGCCTCGACCTGGATCTGCACGAGGAACATCGTGTTCGCGCCCGCCGTCCAGGCGACGTCGACGATGCGCTCCGGCTGGGCGCGCAGCTGCTCGACGTTGGCGCAGTCCGCGCGGTGCACGCTGACGCCCGCGCCGCGCGTCACGAAGCCGACGATCTGGTCGCCCGGCACCGGGGTGCAGCACTTGGCGAGCTTGACCCAGATGTCGTCGACGCCCTTGACCACGATGCCGGGATCGCCCGTGCGCGTGCGCCGGCTGGGCTGGCCGGGGCGCGCGACCTCGGCCGTGTCCTCCTGCGTCCCCTCCTCGCCCCCGAGGGACTTCACCAGCATCTCGACGACGTGCTGCGCCGAGACGTGGCCCTCGCCGACCGCCGCGTACAGGGCGGAGACGTCGGCGTAGCGCATGTCGCTCGCGAGCCCGACGAGCGCCTCGTGGCTCAGCAGGCGCTGGATCGGCAGGTTCTGCTTGCGCATCGCCTTCGTGATGGCGTCCTTGCCGTGCTCGATCGCCTCCTCGCGCCGCTCCTTGGTGAACCACTGGCGGATCTTGTTGCGCGCGCGGCCGGACTTGACGAACGCGAGCCAGTCGCGCGACGGGCCCGCGGACTCGGCCTTGGAGGTGAGGATGTCGACGACGTCGCCGTTCTGCAGCGGCGAGTCGAGCGGCACCAGGCGTCCGTTGACGCGTGCCCCCATGGTCCGGTGGCCCACCTCGGTGTGCACCGAGTAGGCGAAGTCGACCGGCGTCGAGCCGGCGGGCAGCGCCATGACCTCGCCCTTGGGCGTGAACACGTAGACCTCGGCGCCGCCGATCTCGTAGCGCAGGGAGTCCAGGAACTCGCTCGGGTCGGCCGTCTCGCGCTGCCAGTCGACGAGCTGGCGCAGCCACGCCATGTCGTTGGTGCGGGGGTCGTCGGACCTGCCCGGCTTCGAGCCGCGCGACGACTCCTTGTACTTCCAGTGCGCCGCGACGCCGTACTCGGCGCGCCGGTGCATGTCGTGCGTGCGGATCTGGATCTCGACGGGCTTGCCGCCCGGACCCACGACCGTCGTGTGCAACGACTGGTACATGTTGAACTTCGGCATCGCGATGTAGTCCTTGAACCGGCCCGGGACCGGGTTCCACCGCGCGTGCAGCGCTCCGAGCGCCGCGTAGCAGTCCCGCACCGTGTCCACGAGGACGCGCGTGCCGACGAGGTCGTAGATCTCCGCGAAGTCGTGCCCGCGCACGATCATCTTCTGGTAGATCGAGTAGTAGTGCTTGGGCCGGCCGGTGACCGTCGCCCTGATCTTGGCGCTGCGCAGGTCGGCGGTGATCTGCTCGCGCACGACGCCCAGGTACTCCTCGCGCGCCGGTGCGCGCTCGGCCACGAGGTGCACGATCTCGTCGTACACCTTCGGGTAGAGCGTCTGGAACGACAGGTCCTCGAGCTCCCACTTGATCGTGTTCATGCCGAGGCGGTGCGCGAGCGGGGCGTAGATCTCGAGCGTCTCGCGGGCCTTGCGCTCGGCCGACGAGCTCGTGACGTACTTCCAGGTCCGGGCGTTGTGGAGCCGGTCGGCCAGCTTGATGACCAGCACGCGGATGTCCTTGGCCATCGCCACGACCATCTTGCGCACCGTCTCCGCCTGGGCGGCGTCGCCGTACGTGACCTTGTCGAGCTTGGTGACCCCGTCGACGAGCATCGCGATCTCGTCGCCGTACTCGCCGCGCAGCTGCTCGAGCGAGTACTCGGTGTCCTCGACGGTGTCGTGCAGGAGCGCCGCAGCCAGCGTGGCGCCGTCGAAGCCCAGCTCGGCGAGGATCGTGGCGACCGCGACGGGGTGCGTGATGTACGGGTCGCCGGACTTGCGCTGCTGACCGCGGTGCGCCCGCTCGGCGGTCGCGTACGCGCGCGACAGCACGGACAGGTCCGACTTGGGGTGGTTGGTCCGCACGGCCTGCAGGAGGGGCTCGAGCGTCGGGGCCGTCGTCTGGCCGCCGCCGCGGACGCCGAGGCGCACGAGCCGGTTGCGCACGCGCACGCCCGTCCCCGGCGCTCCCGGCGAGGGCGGCGTCGTGGCGCGCACCGTCCTGGTCTCGTCGCTCACGTGCGCCTCCTTCCGCCGCCGGGTCCGCTGGACGTCCGGGAGGGCAAGTCTACGACTCTGCGCGCAGCAGCGTTTCCACCGTACGGCCCGCGAGCCGGGCCCGGCCGCCCAGGGCGGCCAGCTCGAGCAGGAACGCCAGGGCCACGACCTGCCCGCCGCACCGCTCGACGAGCTCGGCCGCGGCCGCGGCCGTGCCACCCGTCGCCAGCACGTCGTCCACCACGAGCACCCGTGCGCCGGGACGCAGGGTCCCGGTGCGCAGCTCGATGGCCGCGGTGCCGTACTCCAGGTCGTAGTCGACCCGCTCGACGGGCGGCGGCAGCTTGCCGGCCTTGCGCAGCGGGAGGAACCCGACGCCGAGCCGGAGGGCGAGCGGCGCGCCGAGGAGGAACCCGCGCGCCTCCATGCCCGCCACGACGTCGACGCCGCCGTCGGCGGCCGCGAGCCGGGCGAACGCCTCGATCACGTCGCCGAGAGCGGCCCCGTCGGCCAGCAGCGGGGTGATGTCGCGGAAGACGACCGGCGGGTGCGGGTAGTCGGGCACGTCGCGCACGAGCGCGCGCACCTCGGCCGCCCTCCCCGGCCCGAGGCCGGAGAGGGCGACCACCGAGATGTCGTCGGTCACGGCTGCCTCAGCGCGTGCGCCGGCGGCGCGGCTGCGCCGCGGTGCCCAGGTGCTGGCCCGGGATGAGCTGGGCCGACCCGGCCGCCGCGGCCGCGAGCTCGGCGTCGTGACCGCCCTCGGCGGCGATGCGCTCGCGCTCGGCGTGCACCGTGGCGGTGTGCTCGGCGAGCCTGGGCTCCTTCTCGCGCAGGACCACGTCGAGCGGGGTCGCGAGGAAGATCGACGACGCGGCACCGACGGCGATGCCGACGAACAGCGACAGCGACAGGTCTCGCAGCGTGCCGGCCCCGAGCCACAGGGCGCCGACGAACAAGATTCCGGCCACCGGGAGCAGCGCGACGACCGAGGTGTTGATCGACCGCACGAGCGTCTGGTTGACGGCCAGGTTGGCCCGCTCGCCGTAGGTGGACCGCGTCTGCGTCAGCAGGTCCTGGGTGTTCTCGCGGACCTTGTCGAAGACGACCATCTTGTCGTACAGCGAGAAGCCGAGGATCGTCAGGAAGCCGATGACGGTCGACGGCGTGACCTCCCAGCCGACGGCGGCGTACGCGCCGGCGGAGATCAGCAGGTCGGAGAGCATCGCGACGATCGCGGCGACGGACATCCGCCACGCGCGGAAGTAGATCGCCATGAAGGCGGCCGCGGCGAGGACGAACACGACGACGCCCCACAGGGCTCGCAGCGACACGCCGGAGCCCCACGTGGGCCCGACGAACGAGTTGGCCACGTCCGCGCGCTCGACGTCGTACGCCTCGGCCAGCGCGAGGCTCACGTCCTCGACCTGCTCCGGCTCCAGCTGCGCGGTCTGGACCCGCACCGCGGAGCCGCCGACCACCGCGACGCGCGGCTCCTCGCCCGGAACGACGGACTGGACTGCCTCCACGGCCGCGTCCTGGTCGGTGGTGCTGACCGCCTCGACGGTGAACTCGGACCCGCCGCGGAAGTCGATCCCGAGCGTGAGGCCCTTGAGGCCGAGCACCCCGATCGACGCGAGCGCGAAGATCGCGACGACCGTGAACCAGACGCGCCGCTTCTCGACGATCGGGTACGAGCGGCGACCGGTGTACAGGTCGTTGCCCCACTGGGCGAAGGTCATGCCGGCCATCAGCGGCTCTCCTCGTTCTCGCCACGGTCGGCGTGCTGGGTCTCGTCGGCGGCCGCCGCGTCGGTCGGCGGCGCCTCGGCGGCCGCCGCGGCGGCCTTGCGCTCGGCGGCACGCCGCTCGGCGATCGTCATGCGTCGGCCGGAGGTCCCGGGCGCCGCGGGCGCCTCGGACGTCGCGGGGGCCGGCGAGGACGGACGCGTCGCGGCGGCGAACGCCATGGCGGGCTCGGGCGCCTCGGGCTCGGCCGTGGCGTCCGGCCGAGTCGCCACGCGGCCGGCGCCGACGTAGCGCGGACCGGTGGCCCGCAGCCGCTCGGGCGAGAGACCGGACCACGAGTGCCCGTCGCGGAAGAACCGGATCTTCGCCACGAGCTGCATCACCGGGTGGGTGAACCAGAACACGACCGCGACGTCGATGATCGTCGTCAGGCCGAGCGTGAAGGCGAAGCCCTGGACCCCGCCGACCGCGAGGAAGTACAGGATGACGGCCGAGATGAGGGTCACCGACTTCGCGGCGAGGACGGTGCGGCGGGCGCGCCGCCAGCCGCGCTCGACCGCGGCCGCGAGCGAGCGGCCGTCACGCATCTCGTCGCGGATGCGCTCGAAGTAGACGATGAAGGAGTCGGCCGTGAATCCGATCGCCACGATGAGGCCCGCGACGCCGGCGAGCGAGAGGCGGTAGCCCATCAGCCACGACAGCAGCGCGATCGAGACGTACGTGATGAGGCCGGCCCACACGAGCGAGGCGACCGTGAGCAGGCCGAGCGTCCGGTACTGGAAGAGCGAGTACACGACGACGAGCGCCAGGCCGATGAGGCCCGCCACCAGACCGTTGCGCAGCTGCTCGGAACCGAGCGTCGCGGAGATCTGCTCCTGGCTCTGCACCTCGAACGCGATGGGCAGCGCGCCGAAGCTGAGCTGGTTGGCCAGCACGGCGGCGCTGTCCCGCGTGAAGGTCCCGGAGATCTGCGCCTGACCGTTCGGGATCGGGGTGTCCACCGACGGCGCCGAGACGACGAGACCGTCGAGGACGATCGCGAACTGGTTGCGCGGCGACTCGAGCGTCGAGAGCCGCGTCGTGGTGTCGCGGAAGGCGGCGGCACCGCCGGAGTTGAAGTCCAGGTTGACGACCCACTCGTTCGTCACGACGCCGTTGCCCGCCGTGCCGAGGCCCGAGCTGGCGGTGTCGAGGTCGGTGCCGCCGATCTCCACCGGCCCGAGGATCCACTTGAGCGAGCCGTCCTGCGAGCAGGTGACGAGCGGGGCGTCCGGGTCGTCGCCGCCGCCGCCGACGCGGTTCTCGGGCTGCGAGCAGTCGAGTGCGGCGAACTGCTCCTGGAGCTCGGGGGTGATCTGGGCCAGGTCGCTGGGGTTGGCCGCCTCGGTGGGTGCGGGCGTCGCCGGCTCCTCGGACGGTGCCGGGGTCGCCTCCTCGGTGGGCTCGGGCGACGCCTCGCCGCTCGGGGCGACGTCGGCCGCGGCCGTCCGGGGGGCCGTGACGGCGTCGCCACGGGAGCTGCCGTTGGGGCTGGTGTCCGGGGACGCCTCGGCGGACGGTTCGGCCGACGGCTCGTCCGCCGCGCCCTCCTCGCCCTCGGCGGGCGCCTCGCTCCCCTCCGGCGCGGGCTGCTGCGCGGGCACGCCGAGGTCGTAGGTGAGCACCGGCCGGAAGCGCATCTGCGCCGGCTGGGAGACGAGGTCGATCGTCTCCTGGCTCGCCTCGCCCGGGATCCCCACGACGACATTGCTGCCCTGCGCGGCGATCTCCGCCTCGGTGACGCCCGAGGAGTCGATGCGCTGGCGGATGACGTTGATCGACTCCTCGACCGCCTCGGGCGTGATCTCCGACCCGTCCGTCGACGTCGGGGTCAGGATGATCTGCGTCCCGCCCTGGAGGTCCAGCGCGAGGCCGGGGGCGAAGCTCGCGCCGTCCGGGTTGTCCTCAGACTTCCCGTCCCAGAACACCCCCGCGGCGAGCGCGAGGAACGGCAGGACGATCGAGAGGATCGTGAAGACCACGAGCGTGCGTACCGGACGCGACCGCTGCGTGCTTGAGTTGGCCAACTTCTGTCTCTTCCCGTGTGCGCGTCACC
>JAPSLD010000022.1 GCA_031181105.1 Isoptericola sp.
GCCGCTCGGGCGCCTGGATGCAGTAGGAGTCGGTCAGCAGCTCGGCGAGCTCGGACCAGTCGGTGCGGTCGTCGAGCAGCATGCCGACCACGTTGCTGCCCCAGTCGGTCTTGAAGTACGGCTCGCCGAGGTGCTCGAACGCCGCCACCTCCTCCGGCTCCGCGCGGAAGACGATCCGGAAGCGCTGGTCCTCGCCGCCGAACACGTGGGCCACGGTGTTGCCGGCCACCCGCCAGCGGACGCCGGTCCAGGCGTCCTCCTCGACGCACTCGGGGAAGTCCAGCAGGGAGCGCAACCGCTCGGCGAGGTCGAGCGGGACGTCAGGTCGATCGGGCACGGACCGAACCTGCCACGACCCACCGACACCGCCCCTCAGAGAGCGGAGGCACCGGCCAGCGCCGGCACCGGGCGGGCCGCGAGCGACCCGTGGCCCGCGACGTCCACGCCCGCGGCCACGAGGCGCGCGACGCCGTCGGAGACCTCGACCGTCGACACCGACGCGTTGGGCAGCGGGAACCACCGGGTCGGGTCCACGGTCGCCAGGTAGGCGCCGAGCGTGAGCCCGTGCCCGACGACAAGCACTTGCGCGTCGTCGGACGTCCCGCCGTGCGTCGCGATGATGCGGGAGAACACGTCCCGGACGCGACCCATGAGCTCCGCGCCGGACTCCCCGCCACCGACGCCGGGGTGGGTGCCGGCGACCATCCCCGCCACGATGTCGGCCCACGGCTCGAGCGCGTCGAGCACGTGCTCGTGCCGGCGCTCGTAGTTGCCGAACGACAGCTCGCGCAGGCCCGGGTCCACGGTCAGCCGGAGGTCGGGGTGGTGCTTGAGGATCTCGACCGCCGTCTGGACCGCTCGGCCCTGCGGCGAGGAGTAGACGGCGTCGAACCGGTGGCCGGCAAGGTGCTGCGCGGTGACGCGCACGCCGGCGCGGCCGGTGCGGGTCAGGGGAGAGTCGCAGGCGCCCTGCAGGTGCCGGCGCGCATTGAGCATGGTCTGCCCGTGCCGCACGAGGGTCAGGGTGAGGGTCATCGTCGCTGTGCCCTTTCGTCGAGTCCGTCGGCTCGACGCTACGTGCGCCGGGTGGCCGTTAGGTGGCCTGCTGGTGGCCGTCGCGGTGCGGCTAGGCGACGTTCCCGTCGGCGTCCACGGCGACGGTCACCTCGGTGCCCCCGACGCGGATCCCCTCGACCCGCACGGCACCCACCGGCGACGGCGTCACTGGCCGCACGTCGAGCCCGCCGTCGGACGACGGCGACAGCCCGAGCACCGCGGTGAGCACCGCGACGGCCGACGCGGCGGACCACGCCTGCGGGTGGCACGCGGCGGGGTAGGGCAGCGGGCCGGACCCGTCGCCGACGGCGTTCCCGCCGAACAGCTCGGGCAGCTGGTAGTCCATGTACGGGGCGGCCTCGAGCAGCGCCCGCACCAGCGCACCGGCCTCCTCGCCGAGCCCGGCCCGGGCCATGCCGAGCATGGCGATGGCGGTGTCGTGCGTCCACACCGTCCCGCCGTGGTAGCGCAGCGGCCAGTAGCCCTTCGAGCCGGCGGACAGCGTCCGCAGCCCGTAGCCGGAGTTCATGTCGGGTGCGACGAGCCGCCGGGCCACGGTCCGCTCCTCGTCCGGGTCCAGCAGCCCGGTCCCGAGCAGGTGCCCCATGTTGGACGCCACGGAGTCCACGGGGTCGCCGTGCCGGTCGAGCGCGATCGCGACGTACGGGCCGGCGTCGTCGGACAGCCAGAACCTCGTGCGGAACCGCTGCTTCAAGGCCTCGGCCCACGCCCGCCACTCGTCACCGCCCGGGCGCCCGAACGCCTCGAGCAGCTCGGCGCCGCCCGTCGCGGCCTCGTACGCGTACGCCTGCACCTCGCTGAGCGCGATCGGGCCCTCGGCGAGGCTGCCGTCGTGCCACTGGATCGAGTCGCCGGAGTCCTTCCAGCCCTGGTTGCTCAGGCCGTGCCCGCTCGCGTCGGCGTAGTCGAGGAACCCGTCGCCGTCGGCGTCGCCGTGGTCGCGCATCCAGGCCAGCGCCCGCTCGAGCGTCGGCAGCAGCGCCTCGACGTCGGACGACGCCATGCCCCACCGCCACGCGTCGTGCAGCAGGCACACCCACAGGCTCGTGGCGTCGACCGTGCCGTAGTACAGCGGCGGCAGCACGGTGCCGTCGTCGACCTGCAGCTCCCCGCTGCGCACCTCGTGCAGCATCTTGCCCGGCTGCTCGGCGGTCTCGGCGTCGGTCACCGTGCCCTGGCGCGCCGCGAGCGTGCGCAGCGTGCCGCGCGCGAGGTCCGTCCCGAGCGGCAGCAGCATGCGCGCGGCCCACAGCGAGTCGCGCCCGAACAGCGTGAAGAACCACGGCGCGCCCGCGGCGAGGAACGTCTCGCCCGGCGTGAACTCCGCGCTCATGCGCAGCCCGGCCAGGTCCTCCAGGGAGCGGCGCACCAGGGGGGCGAGGCGCTTGTCGTCCGCCTCGACCGCCGGGACCGACCACTCGGGCTCGGCGCTCGCGGGCACGGACACCACGGCGGGCACCTCGGTGCGCACCGACCAGCCCAGGGTCACGAGCTCGCCCGGCGCGACCGTCACCTCCCACGCGAACGTCGCGCCGTCGTCGTCCACCTCCAGGGACGCGCCGGGCGCGGCGACCTCCACGACGGCGGACCCGTCGCTCCAGCGCACGCCGCCGGGCGTGGCCGCCGGCGGCAGGGGAGCGGTCTCGGCCCCCTGCTTGACGGCCTCCATCCGGGCGAGGTCGCTCGCGAGGCGCAGCGTCACCCGGCCGGAGACCGGGTCGTCGGTGCCGCACGACAGCTCGAGCTCCTCGGTGACCTCGCCGGGGCGCACGGCGCGGCGCCGGCGCAGCATCGCGGTCGGGTCGGCGCCCGGGCCGTCGATCATGCGCAGCACGCCGACGGCCTCGAGCTCGCCGGGGCCCGACCGGCCGGCGGAGATCGGCTCCGGCAGCAGGTCGTTCACGCGCACGACGGCGGTGCTCAGCACGCGCACGTCCGCGTGGTAGACGCCCTGCGCACCGTGGGGGTGGACCTGCCCGTCGCGGGCGCACCAGACCTGGCTGGGCGCCTGCAGCGTGACGAGCAGGTCGTGCAGGAAGGGCTGAACTCCGGCCATGGTGGCGACTCCTTCGGCGCGGAGCGGTGGTCCGCATTCGACTTGAACGATCCAAAAACCGACGCTAGCGTCCTGACTTGGATCGCTCAAACGGAGCCGACGGCGGCCCCGGTGACCGCGAGGGAGCGCGCATGGTGGACGGGTCGCGACCGACGCTGAGCACCGTGGCGCAGCACGCCAGGGTGTCGCGGCAGACGGTCTCCAACGTGCTCAACTCGCCCGAGATCGTGCGGCCCGCCACGCGCGAGCGCGTCCTGCGCGCGATCGCCGACCTCGACTACCGGCCCAACGTCGTCGCGCGCCAGCTGCGCACCCGCCGCTCGTCCGTGCTCGGGCTGCGCATGCCCCCGGCGTCGGACGGCATCAGCGGCCAGGTGCTCGACCGGTTCCTGCACGCGCTCACCGGCGAGGCGCAGCGCGCCGGGCTGCGCGTCATGCTCTTCACCGCCGAGGACGACGACGCCGAGATCCGCGAGTACCAGAACCTGCGCGCCACCACCGGCATCGACGGGTTCGTGCTCGCCGACACCCACGCGGGCGACCCGCGCACGCGCTGGCTCGCGGAGCACGACGTGCCGTTCGTGACGTTCGGGCGGCCCTGGGACGACGACCGGGCCGGCACCGACGACCTGGCCGGCACCGACGACGGGAAGCGCGGCGAGGTGGACGGTCACCCGTGGGTCGACATCGACGGCCGCGCCGGCACGCGCGCCGCCACGCAGCACCTGCTCGACGCCGGCCACCGCCGCATCGCGTTCCTCGGCTGGCCCGAGGGCTCGGGCGTCGGCGACGACCGCTTCGCCGGGTGGCACGCGACGCTCGCCGACGCCGGCCTGGCGGGCGACGCCGTCGTGCAGCGGACTCCGGACGGTGTCGCCCAGGGCGTGGCCGCGGCGACGCGCGTGCTCGCCCGCGACGACGCCACCGCGCTGGTGTGCGTCAGCGACTCGATCGCCCTCGGCGCGCTCGCCGCCATGCGCGAGCACGCGGCGTCGCGGTCCGGCCGCCCGTCCGTCGCGGTGACCGGCTTCGACGACACGCCCGTGGCGCGTGCCGTCGACCTCACGAGCGTCGCCCAGCCCGTCGGCGACGTCGCCGCGCGCGCCGTCGGGCTGCTGCGCGCCCAGATCGAGGGGCGCCCCGAGATCGCCCCGGACCGGCAGGTCCTCGTCGAACCCCACCTCGTCGTGCGAGCGACGAGCCGCGCCGTGCGCTGAAGATCGATCTCGACTGCGTCAACTCGATCGGCAGCTCGGAACTCGGTCGGCCCCTCGACGGACCGACTGAGTGTCGAGCTGCCGATCGAAGCAGCCGAACGGAGCGTCATCGCGGCCGGGCGAGCAGCGGATGGGTGCGCGCCGCGCGCTGGACCTGAGCGGGGAACCGCGCGAGCAGCCGAGCCGCCACCGCCTCGGGCCGCGAGGCGTCCTTCGAGGTGACGCGCACCGGTATGACGCCGGTCGCCTCGGCGATCGCGTCGCCGCGCCGCTTCTCGTCGATCCGCAGCGCGTCGGGATCGTGATCGCCGCCGAGCCCGCCGGTCCGGTACTTGACGAGGCCGTCGTACTCGGCGAGGACGTGGTGCTCAGGCCAGCCCAGGTCGACGCGGAACGCGCCCAGCCGGGTCGTCACCGGCACCTGCGTGGTGGGCCGCGGCAGACCACGCCACAGTGCGACGTACCGCAGCCACGACTCCCACGCCGTCTCGGCACCGGGGTCCGCGAGATCAAGGACGAGCAGGCCCCGTGCCCGCCCGCGGTACCGGGTCGCGACCAGTCGCCGCGTCTCGGCGAGGTCGAGGCCGCGGCGCAGCGCCGCGTCGGCGACGACCAGCCCGTCGAGCGCCGGCATCGTGGTGACGCAGTCGGCGACGGTCCGTTCGAGCGACGTCGTGGGCAGCGAGCGGACCAGCCGCCTGTGCTCGGGCGGCACCGGGAGGACGTGCCGTCGCAGGTCCGCCGCGGCCCGGGAGGACGCGCGGTAGTCCTGGGTGACGTGCACGACCGTCGGCAGCCGCCACACGGGCAGGCCGTGCAGCAGCACCGCGGTGTCATGGCTGAACCAGTGGCGTGCACGCAGCTGTGCGTGGACGGCACGCACGGTGTCGAGCGCCCGGTGCCGGGCCGCGGACGCTCGGGGCGAGCCTGCCGGGGTCTCGCCGTCGGGCACGGTCCGGTAGGCGCCCCGGCGGAGCCGCTCGAGCTCACCCTTGCGGGCGGCGGCGCGCAGCTCGTGCGGCGGGTGCTCCCTGGCGATGAGGATCTCGGCCATGGCGCCAGGGTTCCGCAGAGCGCGTCTCCGCCGGGCGCCTCGTCCACAGCCCGCCATCTCGCTCGGTAGATC
The DNA here is from genome assembly GCA_031181105.1 of Isoptericola sp. GTDB lineage: Bacteria > Actinomycetota > Actinomycetes > Actinomycetales > Cellulomonadaceae > Isoptericola. The sequence goes on from JAPSLD010000022.1 coordinate 5,477, forward strand.
GGTACTCGTTCGGTACGACGAGGTGCCGAGTGAGTACCGAGGTGCCGAGCGAGACGGCGCGCTACGGTCGACGCCATGACCGACGCCATGACCGACGTCGTGCAGGTGGTGACGGTGGTGGACTCCGCCGACGTCGCGCACGCGCTCGTGCGCGACGCCGTCGCGGCGCGGCTGGCCGCGTGCGGTCAGGTCGACGGGCCCCTGACGAGCACCTACCGGTGGGAGGGCTCCGTCGAGACCGCCACCGAGTGGCGGGCGACGCTCAAGACCACCGCCTCGCGGGCCACCGACCTCGAGGCGTTCCTGGCCGGGCGGCACCCGTACGACGTGCCCGAGGTGCTGACGACGCCGGTGGCCGGGGGGAACGCCGCCTATCTCGAGTGGGTCGCCCGGGGAGTGCGGTGAGCGCCGCGGGACGGCGGCTCAGCCCAGCCGCGCGCTGAGCACCAGCTCCTCGCCGGCGTCGAGCCGCACGTCGAGCAGGCGCACGCCGGGCGGCAGCGCCGCCTGGAGGTCGACGCGCCGGTTGGCCATCGCCTCGACGCGTGCGCGGACCATGCCGAGCATCGCGGCCACGAGCGGGTTGCCGCTCGAGATCCGGACGTCCCCGACCGTGAGCACCATGTCGTCGCCGACGGCGGCCGAGGCGACGGCCTCGACGCCCGCGGAGAGGAAGCCCTTGCGGACCTTGGCGTCGACCCGCACGCTCGCGGCGCGCGGACCCTGCGAGTCGACGTGGACGTCGAGGCTCGTCAGGGTCACGCCCTGCGAGGACAGCGCGACCGCCAGGACGCCGTGCAGCGTGCCGACGAGGCCGCGCCGGTCGACCGCGACGCGAGCGTGCCCCGCGACCGGGTGCGCGTCGTCGGGCTCGACCGGCTGCGCGCCGACGGTGCCGTCGGTGCCCTCGAGCCAGGTGAACCGCAGGCCCTCGGCCTCGGCCGTGACGTCGACGGGGAGGTCGATCGCCGTGAGCGGGTGCGCGTCCAGGCGCAGCCGCCGCACGGTCGCCTCCTCGCGGCCGGCGGCCGGCGGCGCGGTCCAGCCGGCGTCGGGCCGCGACTTCGTGGCGCCGAAGGCGACGCCGGTCAGGTCGAGGTCGAAGGACGCGACGTCGGCGCCGTCGAGCTCGGCGGCGACCCGCGCCCGGTCGAGGCCGCTGACGGCGGGCCCGGCGACGTCGGCGAGCAGCCGGCGGACGCGCGTCGCGAGGTCGTCGCCCGTGGTGGGGCGGGGGGCGGTGCCGAGCGGGAGCAAGTCGAGGCGCTGGGACGTCATGGCTCGACTGTAGAGCGTCGCAGCGCCGCCTACAGGCCGGCCGCCAGCAGGTCCGCGCCGAGTGAGGCCGCCGCGATCTGCCCGGCCGCGGCGGCGGCGAGCACCGACGAGACCGCCATCGGGAAGTCGGCCGAGTGGGCGAGGTCGCCCGCGGCGAACACCCCGGGGAGGCTCGTGCGCCCGAACGCGTCGATCGCCACGGCGCCCGAGTCGCGCAGGTCGAGGCCGAGCTGCTCGGCGAACGGCGCCGCCTGGCGCTGCTTCGGCGCGACCATGAGCCCGCCCACCTCGACCGCGCTGCCGTCGTCGAGCACGACGCGCGCGCCGGGGTGCCCGCCGTCCAGCGTGCGCGGCTCGACGCGCGCCACGGGCTCGGTCACGACGTCCGCACGCCGGACGTCGAGCGTGGCGCGCAGCTCCTCGGTCAGCTCCGCGCCGTCGGTAAAGACCGTGAGGGAGCTCGCGACCCGTGCCATGAGGCCGGAGGTGTGGCCGACGTGCGGCCCGGCACCCAGGATGCCCACGCGCGTGCCCGCGTACTCGTGGCCGTGGCAGTACGGGCAGTGCGCGGCGACCGTGCCGAAGAGCTCCGCGACCCCCGGCGTCGGCGGCAGCTCGTCGACCACGCCGGTGGCGAGCAGCAGGCGGCGCGCCGACTCGGTGCCGTCGGCCGTGCTCACCTCGAAGCCCTGGTGGTCGCGCGCGTCGGCGTCGACCACGCGGACCTTCTGGACCTCGACGTCTCGCACGGTGACGGTCGCGTACCGGGCGACGTCGCGCCGGGCGGCGGCGCGGAACGCCGCGGGGGTGTCGCCGTCGTGCCCGATGACGTTGTGCATGGCGTCGGCGGGGTCGTTGCGGTAGCGCCCGGCGTCGAGCAGCAGGACGTCGCGGTGGGTGCGTCCGAGCGTGAGCGCGGCCTGCAGGCCGGCGGGGCCGCCGCCGATGACGATCGCGTCGTGCATGGGTTCCTCCTCGTGGGTTGCGTGGTGGACCCAGCGTGTGACTTCATGTTGACATGAAGTCAAGCGGGCCGCCGTGGAGCGTCGGCGAGGTGGCGGAGAGGTTCGGGCTCGAGACGCACGTGCTGCGCTACTGGGAGGAGGTCGGGCTGCTGGCGCCCGCCCGCGACCCCGCCGGGCGCCGGCGGTACGGGCCCGACGACGTCGTGCGCGTGGGGGTCATCCTCAGCTCGAAGCGGGCCGGCATGAGCCTCGATCAGGTCCAGGCGCTGCTCGACGCCGAGGCCGAGGGGCGGCGCGAGGTGCTCACCGCGCACCTGGCCGAGCTCGACCGTCGTCAGGCCGAGATGGAGCGCTCACGGCACATGACCGAGCACGCGCTCGCCTGCACGGCCCACGACATCGCCACGTGCCCGCGGTTCCGGGCGCACCTGCAGGACGTCGTCGACGGCACCGGGCGCTGGGCGCACGCTCACGCGTAGAGCGGATTGTGCCCCGGCGCGACGCGCTCGTCGTCGCGCGGCGGCGGCGGGGGAGTGCCGCCGTCGCCCCACGGCTTGCCGCCGAGCTCCTCGCGCCCGTGCGCGGTGACCCAGCCCGACGGGTCCGGGCCCTGCGGGACGATCCGCGTCGGGTTGATGTCGGTGTGCACGACGTAGTAGTGCTGCTTGATCTGCACGAAGTCGACGGTGTCGCCGAAGCCGGGCGTCTGGAACAGGTCGCGCGCGTACGCCCACAGCGCCGGCATCTCGGTGAGCCTGGACCGGTTGCACTTGAAGTGGCCGTGGTAGACGGCGTCGAACCGCACGAGCGTCGTGAAGAGGCGCACGTCGGCCTCGGTGATGCGGTCACCCATGAGGTAGCGGCGCGTGGTGAGGCGTTCCTCGAGCCAGTCGAGCGCGTCCCACAGCCGCGCGTACGCGGCGTCGTACGCCTCCTGCGACCCGGCGAAGCCGCACCGGTAGACCCCGTTGTTGACGTCGGTGTAGACCCGGCGCATGACCGCGTCCATCTCGGCGCGCTCCTCCGGGTCGTCGGGCACGAGGCTCGGGGCGCCCTCGCGGTGGTGCTCGGTCCACTCGGTCGACAGGTCGAGCGTGATCTGGGCGAAGTCGTTGGTCACCACGGCGCCGTCGCGCGTGTCGACGACCGCCGGGACGGTGATGCCGCGCGGGTAGCCGGGCTCGCGCCGGAAGTAGGCCTCCTGGAGGCGCTCGATCCCCAGCACGGGGTCCTTGCCGCCGGGGTCGAGGTCGAAGGTCCAGCTGCGCTCGTCGTGGGTGGGTCCGGGCAGGCCGAGGCCGATCGCGTCCTCGAGGCCGAGCAGCCGCCGCACGATGATCGAGCGGTTGGCCCACGGGCAGGCCCGCGCGGCGACGAGGCGGTAGCGCCCGGGCTCGACGGGGTAGCCGTCGGCACCGTCGCGCGTGATGCGCGTGGTGATGTATCTCGAGTCGCGGACGTAGTCCCGACCCTCGACGGTGTACGTGCCGCCCTGGCTGTGCTCCGGTCGCTCCTGGCCGTTCATCGTTCAATCGTAGGCGCGACGGCGCAGGCTCACCCCTGGACGCCGGTCGCCTCGTGCGCCGTGCCCACCGGCTTGGACTCGGGCGACCCGCGTTCGCGCAGGTAGATCGAGAAGACGACCATGGCCAGGACGGCCAGGAACTCGGACTGCCAGTTCTGGACCGTGCGGGACCAGAAGTCCGGCAGCGCGAGGTACTCGGTCCACGTCACCGGGTCCTGGAGGTTGCGCATCTGCTCCTCGCTGTACGCGACGGCGCCGGTGACCGACTGCGCGAGCCACGAGCCGACGAAGACCGCGCCCATCACCAGGGCGAGCGAGTGGGAGTAGACCGCGAGGCGCCACCCGCGCGCGCGGGCCCACGCGGGCGAGTCCTCCTCGGCGTGGCGGCCCACCTTCTGGTCCTCGTCGGACTCGCGCCCGGCCTTCTCGACCGCCTTCGACTCCGGCGAGCCCTTCTGCACGAACCAGACCGTGGCCGTGATGAACAGCAGGAACTGGAGGAACTCGGACTGCCAGTTCTCGGTGATGTCGACCCAGTACGACGAGGACAGGACGTAGTCCCCCACGCCCACGGGTTCCAGGCCGCCCGACAGCTGCTCCCGGTTGAAGAACGCCGTGCCGACGAACGCCTGGGCGACCAGCGACAGCAGGAAGATCAGGCCGAAGAACAGGCTCAGGGAGTTGGTCGTGACCACGGTCGGCAGGCCGGTCGCCGGCACCCCGCGCGTCACCGGTGCACCGCCGGCAGGACGATCGCGACGACCAGCCCCACGGCGATCACGGCCAGGGTCGCGGCGAAGATCACGCGTTGCGACGTCATGCCGCCACCTCGCAGTCGTAGGGGCGCTCCGGGCGCTCGGTGCACGCCGCGGCGGTGACGATCCAGCGGTGGCCGGAGCGGGCGAGGAACACCGTGTCGGACGCCGTCACGACCTGTGCCTGGGTGCCCGCGACGTGCACCTCGCTCACCGTGGCGTCGGCCGCCCGGTGCGCGAGCGCGGGCCCGACGTCGGGGTCCTCCACGACGGCGGTCGCGCACGGCTGCTCGGCGTCCTGCTCGAGCGAGCCCGCGGCGTCGGGCAGGAGCAGGTCGCAGACCGCCCGCCCGTCGCGGGCGGCCACGGCGGCGTAGAACTCCGTGACGGCGGCCTCGGCGTCCGACTCCATGACGCCGGGCCCCGCGCACCCGGCGGCCAGCGCGGCGCACGCCGCCGCCAGGAGCCCCGCCCGCGCTCGTCGCATGCTCGAAGACATGCGCATATCGTGCGCCCCACCTGGGGCGACGCAAGCGGAGAGGTCAGGCGCCCGACTTCGCGGCGGCCTTGGCCGCCTTCTTGAACGCCCGTACCTCGGCGAGCGAGTCGGCGCTCGTGACGTCGGCGATCGACCGGCGCGAACCCTCGTCGGCGTAGTGGCCGGCCGCCTCCTGCCAGCCCCGCGGCCGCACCCCGCGCTGCTTGCCGAGGAGCGCGAGGAAGATCTGCGCCTTCTGCGTGCCGAACCCCGGCAGGGCCCGGAGGCGCGCGAGCACCTCGGCGCCCGTCGGCGGCCCCTCGGCGCCGGGTGCCGTCCAGATCCGCGTGACGTCGCCGTCGTAGTCGTCGACGACCGCGCGGGCCACGGCCTGGACGCGCCCGGCCATCGACCGGCCGTACCGGTGGATCGCCGGGGGTGTCGTGGCGAGCGCGACGAACTCGTCGGGGTCGGCGTCCGCGATCGCGTGCGGGTCGAGGGTGCCGAGCCGGTCCCTGATCTTGCGCGGCCCCGCGAACGCGTGCTCCATCGGGTACTGCTGGTCGAGCAGCATGCCGACGAGGAGCGCGACCGGGTCCTCGGCCAGGAGCGTGTCGGTGTCCGCGTCGCCGGTGATCCACAGGTCGGTCGCCATGCGGCCATTCTCGCTCACACCGGCCCGTCCGGACCGCCTCCTTCGAGGTTCTCGGCCCGGCGGCTCACGCCACCTCGCAAAGCGGGACATCTTTCACCCGGTGGCGGCGCCCGAGAGGATTGACGGTGCCCCCGCACGGGAGGACCGTGGATTGCCTCAGAGGGAAGTGCACCATGCGTCGTCGACTGCTCAGCTGGCTGGCCATCCTGTCGCTGCTCGTCACGGGGTCCGTGCTCACGGCTCCGTCGGCATCGGCCCATCCCTACTGCGGGCAGGTGTGGGGCTCCCTGGCCAAGGGTGACCCGGGAATGTCGGCGGGACAGCTCACGGACGTCCGCGCCGGTCGTCATGCCTGCTTCGACCGGCTCGTGCTCGACGTCGACGAGCCGCTCACCGGCTGGTCGGTGCGCTACGTGAAGCAGGTCACCATGGACGGCTCGGGGAACGTCGTGCCGGTCGACGGCGGGGCGCGCCTGGAGGTCGTCGCGCGCGTCGGCGTCATCCCGACCGACGCGTTCTTCGTCGGCTCGGGCAGAGACCTCGTCGACACCACGGGCTACCGCACGTTCCGCGACGTCGCGTGGGCCGGCAGCTACGAGGGCGTGACGACCGTCGGCCTAGGTGTGCGGGCACGGCTCCCGTTCCGGGCGTTCGTCCTCGCGGGGCCGGGCGACGGCTCCCGCCTCGTGGTCGACGTCGGGCACCGGTGGTGCGCCGTCGGCCACGTCGACTGCTGAGCGTGACCTGGAACGGTCGCCCAGGGCCTGAGCAGGCCTGAGCAGGCTCGCTCAGGCCTGCTCAGGTGTCGAAGGTGAGCACCGGGCGGCCGGTGCGGGGGTGGCGCAGCACCGTGGTGCGGACGCCGTAGACGGGGTCGACCACGTGCGGCACCAGCACCTCGTCGACCGGGCCCGCCGCGGCCACGCGTCCGCCGCCGGGGCCGGGGGCGAGCAGCACGACGTGGTCGCACGTCGCGGCGGCGAGCGAGAGGTCGTGCAGCGCGGCGAGCACGGTGACGCCGTCCGTCGCGAGCGAGCGGACGAGCCGCATCGTGGCGAGCTGGGCCGCGACGTCGAGGTGGTTGGTGGGCTCGTCGAGCAGCAGCACGCGCGGCTCCTGCGCGAGCGCCCGCGCCATGTGGACCCGCTGGCGCTCGCCGCCCGAGAGCGTGCTCACCTCGCGGTCGGCCAGACCGACGGCACCGGCGCGGTCGAGGGCGGCGAGCGCGACGCGGCGGTCGTGGTCCGAGGCCCCGGCGAGCACGCCGCGGTGCGGCGTGCGGCCGAGGAGCACGGCGTCCAGCACGGTGACGGGCAGGTCGGTGCTCGCGTCCTGCTCGACGAGCGCGAGCGTGCGCGCGCGGCGACGGCGCGGCATGGCCAGCAGGTCCTCGTCCGCCGCGCCACCGGCGGCGAGGGCGACCCGCCCGCCGCCGGGCGGCTGGACGCCCGCGACGATCCGCAGCAGCGTCGACTTCCCGGACCCGTTCGGGCCGAGCAGTCCCGTCACCGCCCCGGCCGGTGCGGTCACGTCGACGTCGTCCAGGACGAGCCGTGGGCCTGCGGCCCAGCGGACGCGCTCCGCGACGAGGGCGCCCGGGGCGCTCATGCGCGGCTCCGTCCGGTCCACAGCAGCAGCGCGAAGACCGGCGCGCCGATGGCGGCGGTCACGATGCCGACGGGCAGCTCGCGCGGCTCGAACACGGTGCGCGCGAGCGTGTCGGCCCAGACGAGGAACGTCGCGCCGCACAGCGCGGACAGCGGCAGCAGCGCGCGGTGCCGTGCGCCGACGACGAGGCGCACGGCGTGGGGCAGGATCAGCCCCACGAACCCGATCGAGCCGGACTGCGACACGAGCGCGCCCGTGAGCAGCGCGACGCCCACCAGGAGCAGCCACCGCACGCGCGCGACCGGGACGCCGAGGGCCGCTGCGGCCGTGTCGCCGAACGTGAACGCGTCGAGCACCGAGCCCGTGGACGCGAGCAGCGTCCCGAGCACCAGCACGGCGCCGCCCGCGATCGCGACTGACGTCCACGTCGCACCCGCCACGGAGCCCATGAGCCACGACAGGATCTCGCGGTACTGGTCGCCCGTGGCCGACCAGAAGATGACGAACGACGTCGCCGCCGCGCCGAGCTGCGACACGGCCAGCCCGGCGAGCACCGTGCGCGTCGGGGTCAGGCCGCCGGCGCCGCCGATCCCGCCGCGCCCGGCCGCGGCCGCCAGGCCGAGCGTCGCGGCGAGGGCCGCCGTCGCGCCGACGAACGCCGCGACCGGCAGGAGCACCGTCGCGCCGAGCACGAGCACGCAGGCCGCGCCCAGGCTCGCGCCGGACGAGAGCCCCAGCAGGTAGGGGTCGGCGAGCGCGTTGCGCGTCAGCGCCTGCATCACCACGCCGCACACGGCCAGCCCTGCGCCGACGGCGGCCGCCGTCAGCACGCGCGGCAGGCGCAGCTGCCACACCATGCCGTCGACGAGGCGGTCCGGCGTGGCGATCCCCAGCGCGCCGCCCGCGCCGAGGCGCGTCGCCACCACGTGCCACACGTCGCCCGGCGTGAGCGCGGCGGGACCGATCGTCACGGCCACGACGACCGAGAGCACCAGGGCCGACGCGGCCACGGCTCCTGCGACCGTCCCCGCGGGGACGGCGGCGCGGCCGGGGCGGGCGGGGACGCGCACGTCAGCCATCGACGTCGAGGTCCGCCAGCTGGCCGGCGAGGTCGACGACGGCGTCGACGTTGCGCACGCCCGCCTCGGTCGCCGGGAACGGCACCACCAGGTAGCGCCGCTCGCGCACGGCGGTCAGCCCCGCCGTCGCGGGGTTGGACTCGAGACGGGCGATCTTGTCGTCCGCGGAGTTCCACAGCGCGTCGACGAGCACGACGACGTCGGGGTCGGCCGCGATGATCTGCTCCCACGAGTAGGAGGTCCACGTGTCGCGGACGTCCGCGGCGACGTTCGTCAGCCCGACGGCCTCCATGATCATCTGCGGCGCGCCGATGCCCGCGCCGACGTAGGGGATGTCGCTGCCCGACGAGTACCAGAGCGCCGTCAGGCCGCGGTCGTCGGGCGTCACCGAGGCGAGCGTGGCCCGCTGCTCGGCGACCAGCTCCGCCGCGGCGTCCTGCGCGTCGAAGACGGCGCCGACCTCGGCGATCTCGGCGAACACCGTGTCGAACGTCAGCGGGTCGGGCATGTAGCCCTCGCCCTTGCACGCGGCCGGCGAGACGTAGGTGTCCACGCCGAGCCGGGCGAGGGTCTCGCGGTCGCCGGCGCCGTCCGCGGTGACGTTCGACTCCCAGCCGGCGTAGACGAGGTCCGGCTCGAGGGCGAGCACGGCCTCGGTGCCGGGCACCTCGTCGCTGAACGGCTCCGCGACGGGCGTGCCGGCCGCGGCGTCGGCGAGCGCGTTCGGGACGGGCCCGTCGAGGAACGCCGAGCCGACGACGCGGTCGCCGAGGCCGAGCGCGAGCAGCATCTCCGCGGTCGAGGACTTGATCGTCACGACGCGCTCGGGCGGCGCCTCGAACGTGACGACGGAGCCGCAGTTGTCGAGCTCGAGCGGGTACGACGTCGCGGCGCCGGCCGGTGCCGTGCCACCTGAACCAGCACCGGCGTCGGCACCGGCGTCGGCCCCGGGCCCGGCGCCGGCCCCGTCGGCGTCCGCGGGGGAGCAGCCGGCAAGGACGCCGAGCACCAGGACGAGGGGGAGCAGGGACGACGAAGGGGAGCGTCGGGGCACGCGCAGGACTCCGGTGGGTGAGGACGGTCGAGAGACGACGCGCCATCTCGCGTCACGCGGAACCGCGGCCCAGAGCGGGACCGCGCCGACGGGCCAGCTCGCGGCCCGTGATCCGTCCCGCAGCGTAGTACGGCTAGGCCCGCGTCGCGACGACCAGGAGGTACTCCCACTCCATCGTGCCGTCGTCGCGCAGGTGCCGGTCACCCAGGGCGGCCAGCGCCTCGTCGAGCTCGGCCACGCGTGCGGCGTCGTCGGCGAGGAAGCGGTACGTCGCGATCGTCGGCCCGTAGACGGCCTTGAAGAAGTCGCGGAACTCCGCCCCCGTGGCGAACCGGTCGACGGTCAGCATCCGGGTCTCGGCCCGCAGGTCGCTCACGCGGTCGCCGAGCAGCTCGCGCACGTGGTCGGCGACGCCCCACAGGGGCGGCGGCTGGGCGCCCGGAGGCGGCGGGGGAGCGTACGGCTTCATCGTCGCGAACATCTCGCCGATGAAGCCCGCCGGCGTCCACGCGACGTTGCCGATGCGCCCGCCGGGGCGGGTCACCCGCACGAGCTCGTCGGCGGCGAGGCGGTGGAACGGCGCGAACATCACGCCGACGCACGACATCGTCACGTCGAAGGCCCCGTCGTCGTACGGCAGGGCGTGCGCGTCCGCCGTCTCCCAGCGCAGGGTGGCGCCGTGCTCCTGCGCGAGCCGGCGCCCGACGTCGAGCAGCTCGGGCGCGAGGTCCGAGGCGACGACGTCGGCTCCGGCGAGCGCGGCAGGGATCGCGGCGTTGCCCGACCCGGCGCCGACGTCGAGCACGCGGTCGCCGGAGCCGACGCCGAGCGCCTCGACGAGCGCCGGGCCGAGCGCCGGGATGACCTCGGCGGCGACCGCCGGGTAGTCGCCGGACGCCCACAGCGCGCGGTGCTTGGTGCGAACGGTGTCCAGGACGTCGGCCGGCACGGGCTCGGTCCGGGTGGTGTCCATGCTGGGCTCCTCGGGTGGGTAGACGGGTGGGTAGACGGGTGGCTAGACGGGTGCGTGGGACGGCCGGTGGGCACCAGCGTCCGCCCGCGCGACGGGGGCCTCCAGTGCAAGATCTGGACCGGATGAAGTTCAGGATCTGTACCGGTCGCGGTCTTCTCGCGGTCGGCCGCACGGGAGTTCACTGGTGTGGTCGTCGTGAGGAGGAGCCATGACGGGGTACGGCCAGTTCTGCCCGGTCGCCAAGGCGATGGAGGTCCTCGACGAGCGGTGGACGCTGCTCGTCGTGCGCGAGCTGCTCGCGGGCAGCACCCGGTTCAACGAGCTGCGGCGCGGCAACCCCAAGATGTCCCCGACGCTGCTGTCCCGGCGGCTGCGGACGCTGGAACGGGCCGGGATCGTGCGCCGCACCGGCACCGAGGGCCGTGCCCGCTACCACCTCACGCCCGCCGGTGAGGAGCTGCGACCGATCGTCGAGGCGCTCGGCGCGTGGGGGACGCGGTGGGTCGGTGGCCTCGGCGAGGCTGACCTCGACCCGCACCTGCTGCTGTGGGACATGCGGCGCACCATCCGCGCGGAGGCGTGGCCGCGGGAACGCACCGTCGTCGCGGTGCGCCTGTCCGACGTCGTGCCGCGCGTGGCGCGCTGGTGGATCGTCGTGCACGCGGGCCAGGTCGACGTCTGCGACGACGACCCGGGCTTCGACACCGCCGCGACGGTCCGCACCGCGCTGCGCACCCTGACGCGGCTGTGGCGCGGCGACGTGTCGTGGCCGCGCGCCCTGCGCACGGGCGAGGTCGTGATCGAGGGGTCGGCGCTCGTCCGGCGGCAGGTGCCGCTGTGGCTCGGGCAGTCGACGTTCGCCGAGGTGCCGCGGCCCGAGGCGGTGCTCACCGGCGTGTGAGGTGGGACGCTGAGCAGATGGGCACGAGGCCGGCCGGCTGGGCGGCGCTCGCGGGCGTCGTCGCCGCGGGCGCCGGGCTCGCCGCGGCCGAGCTCGTCGCAGCGTTCGTGGACCCGGCCGCCGGACCGGTCCTCGCGGCGGGCGCCGCCGTCGTCGACGCGGTCCCCGGGTGGCTCAAGGACCTCGCGGTCGCGTGGTTCGGCACCGCGGACAAGGCGGTGCTGCTCGCCACGATGGGCGTGGTCCTCGCCGCGGGCGCCGCCCTCGCCGGGTGGCTCGAGGCCCGCCGCCCGCCCGCGGGAGCGGTGCTGCTGGCCGCGGTCGGCGTGGTGGGGGCGCTCGTCGCCGCCGCGCGCCCCGGGGCGAACGCCGTCTGGGCGGTGCCGAGCCTCGTCGGGGTGGGGGCCGGCGTCGTGCTCCTGCGCGCGCTGACCGCACGGCGGCCCGTGCCCCGCGAGCCCGGCGCCGCGACCGGCGCCGCGACCGGCGCCGCGACCGGCGCGGTCGGCCGCCGCCGCTTCCTCGTCTGGAGCGGGCTGAGCGCCGCCGCGGCGCTCGTGGCGGTCGCGGCCTCGCGCACCGTGAGCGCGGGCAGCCGGGCGGTGCAGGCGGCGCGCGAGCGGCTGCGCCTGCCGACCCCGGCGACGCCCGCACCGCCCGTGCCGGCGGGCGCCGACCTCGGCGTCGAGCGCGCGGAGCCCTACATCACGCCCAACGAGACCTTCTACCGCATCGACACCGCGCTGCGCGTGCCGACCCCCGACCCGGCCGGGTGGACGCTCACCGTGACCGGCCTCGTCGAGGAGCCGTACACGCTCACGTGGGAGGAGCTGCTGGCGCTGCCGATGGTCGAGCACCACGTGACGCTCGCGTGCGTGTCGAACCCCGTGGGCGGTCCGCTCGTCGGCAACGCGCTGTGGCTCGGTCACCCGGTCCGCGAGCTGCTCGCCCGCGCGCGCCCCCGGCCCGGCGCCGACATGGTCCTGTCGCGCAGCGTCGACGGGTTCACCGCGGGCACGCCCCTCGAGGTGCTGCTCGAGCAGGACCGCACCTCGCTGCTGGCGATCGGCATGAACGGCGAGCCGCTGCCGCCCGAGCACGGCTTCCCGGCCCGGCTCGTCGTGCCGGGCCTGTACGGGTACGTGTCCGCGACGAAGTGGGTCACCGAGCTCAAGGTCACGCGGTTCGCCGACGACGAGGCGTACTGGACGCCGCGCGGGTGGTCCGAGCGCGGGCCCGTCAAGCTCTCCTCGCGCATCGACGTCCCCCGGCCCGGCGACGACCTGCCCGTCGGCGAGGTCGTCGTCGCGGGGGTCGCGTGGGCGCAGCACACCGGGGTCGCGGGCGTCGAGGTGCGGGTCGACGACGGCCCGTGGGTCGCCGCGGAGCTCGCCGACACCGTGGGCCCCGACACGTGGCGGCAGTGGCGGTTCTCCTGGGACGCCGCGCCCGGCGACCACCTCGTCGGGGTGCGCGCGACGGACGCGGACGGCGTCGTGCAGACCGGCGAGCAGGCACCCGTCGCCCCCGACGGCGCGACCGGGTGGCACACCATCTCGCTGACGATCGTGTGACCTGCCGGCGACGGGTCAGGGGGCGACTGGTTAGGGTGCGGGCATGACCAGCACCACACCCGCCGGCACCGCACCGCGGCCCCGTCGCGCGCTCGTCACGGGCGCGTCCTCCGGCATCGGCGCCGCGACCGTGCGCCGCCTGCGCGCCGAGGGCTGGGACGTGGTCGCCGCGGCCCGCCGGGCCGAGCGGCTCGAGGCGCTCGCGGCCGAGACCGGCGCCCAGGCGTACCCCCTGGACGTCACCGACGACGGCGCCGTGGACGGGCTCGCCGCGCACCTGGCGGCGACCGGCGGGCTCGACGCCGTCGTCAACAACGCCGGGGGAGCGTTCGGCCTCGACCGGGTCGAGGACGCCGACGTCGACGAGTGGCGCCGCATGTACGAGCTCAACGTGCTCGGCACGCTGCGCGTCACCCAGGCCGTGCTGCCGCTGCTGCGCGCGTCGGCGCAGCGCACGGGCGGGTCCGACGTCGTCGTCGTGACCTCGACCGCCGCGCACGGCGCGTACGAGGGCGGCGCCGGGTACACCGCGGCCAAGCACGGCGAGCGCATGCTGTCCACGACGCTGCGCTGGGAGATCGCGGGCGAGCCGGTCCGGGTCATCGAGGTCGCCCCCGGGGCGGTGGCGACCGAGGAGTTCTCGCTCGTGCGGTTCGACGGCGACGCCGAGCGCGCCGCCAAGGTGTACGAGGGCTACCAGCCGCTCCTGGCCGACGACGTCGCCGACACGATCGCGTGGACGCTGACGCGGCCCGCGCACGTCAACGTCGACCTCGTCGTCGTGCGCCCGCGCGCGCAGGCGCACAACGAGAAGATCGCCCGCACGGGCGTGTGACCCGTCAGGGGGTCCGGGGTGCACGGGCTCCGAGCGCGACGACGGGCAGCACCGCGAGCGCGAGCAGCCCGCCGCCCAGGGCGAGCATCGCGTAGCTCGTGGACGCGACGACGAAGCCCGACCCCATGCCGCCCGCCGCTCCGGCGAGCGCGACGGCGAGGTCGACCGACCCCTGGGTCCTCGCGCGGGTCGCGACCGGCAGCGTCGAGGTGAGCATCGCGGTGCCCGAGACGAGCCCGAGGCTCCAGCCGAGCCCCAGCAGCCCGAGCGCGACGGCGAGCCAGGCGACCGAGCTGGGCGGGGCGAGGGCCGCGACCACTCCGGTCAGCAGCAGCGTCACGGCCGCGGCGCTCGCGACGACGGCGGGCCCCGCACGGTCGACCAGCCAGCCGGACACCGGTGCCGGCAGGTACATCATCCCGACGTGCACGGCGATGACCAGGCCCGCCGCGGTCACGGCGTGGTGGTGCGCCTGCATGTGGATCGGCGTCATCGTCATGACGGCGACCATGACGGCCTGCGTCATGACCATCACCGTCCCGGCGACCAGGACGGTGCGCCGCACGGTCCGCGCCGCCGGAGCGGGCTCCTCGGCGGCCGGTTCCTCGCCGCGGGCCGCGCGGTCGGCGGCCTCGTCCGCCGCGTGCCGCGCGGCGTCGGCGTCGAGCCGCTGTGCGAGCAGCAGCGGGTCGGGGCGCAGGAGCACGCCGAGCACGAGGCCGGCGGCGCCGTAGGCGACCGCGGCGAGCAGGAACGGTCCGGCGAGCGGCGGGACGCCCCACCCGGACGCGAGGTCGCCCGTCACGCCCACGAGGTTCGGGCCCGCGACCGCGCCGAGCGTCGTGGCGACCAGCACGGTGCTCACCGCGCGGCCGCGGCGCTCGGGTGCGGCGAGGTCCGCGCCGGCGTACCGGGCCTGCAGGTTGGTCGCCGTCCCCGCGCCGTAGACGACGAGCGAGACGAACAGCAGGGCGACGTCGTCGCGCACCGCGGCGAGCACGACCCCGAGCGCGCCGAGCGCACCGGCGAGGTAGCCGGCGGCGAGGCCGGCGCGGCGCCCCGCACGCTGCGAGAGCCGGCCCACGAGCAGCGCGGCGCCCGCAGAGCCCACCGTGAACAGCGCCGCAGGCAGACCGGCGAGGCTCGTCGAGCCGAGCATGTCCTGGGCGAGCAGCGCGCCGACCGTGACTCCCGCGGCGAGGCCCGCGCCCGAGAGCACCTGCGCCAGGACGAGGACGCGCAGCGTGCGCTGCTGGACCTCGGGTGCGAGGTCGGTGCGCGCCCGGTCCGCCGCGTCGGAGGAGACCACGTGAGGCATTGCCCGCTCCTGGGTCAGGGGTCGACCACGACCGTAGACCCTGGCCGGCGAGGGGCACCAGGGGCCGCGGGTGAACTTGCGCGCCTGGCTACCATGGACGCACAGGCGTCGACCCGGCCATCACCGGCGAGCCTCCGGAAGAACGGCCCGCTCGCGGGCTCAGTAGAACCGGACGGGCAGGCCCGTCACAGCCGTCAACGAGTGGCGGGTGCGCGCACCCGCAAGCGGGGTGGTACCGCGGCCCGGAGCTCGCACGCGAGCGTCGGCGTCGTCCTCGCACCGTCGTGCCGTCGTCGTACCACCGCGTCCCCGCTCGTTGAGCAAGGAGAGCCCACCCATGGCCTACCCGCTGCACCGCTCGTCCCCGTCCGCCCCGGCGAACGTCCCGGTGAACGCCCCCGGTGCGGCCTTCGGCATCGCCGGCGTCCCGGCGTCCCCGCAGCTTCCTCAGATCGAGCGCGACGTGCTGGCGTACTGGGACGCGGACGACACGTTCCGCGCGTCGGTCGCCAAGAACCCGGCCGGCGAGAACGGCAGCAACGAGTTCGTCTTCTACGACGGCCCGCCGTTCGCCAACGGCCTGCCGCACTACGGCCACCTGCTCACCGGCTACGTCAAGGACGTGGTGCCGCGCTACCAGACGATGCGCGGGCGCCGCGTCGAGCGGCGGTTCGGCTGGGACACGCACGGGCTGCCCGCCGAGCTCGAGGCCATGAGCCAGCTCGGCATCAAGACCAAGGACGAGATCCTCGAGCTCGGCATCGAGGCGTTCAACGACGCCTGCCGCCGCTCGGTGCTTAAGTACACGTCGGACTGGCGCGAGTACGTCACGCGCCAGGCGCGGTGGGTCGACTTCGACGACGACTACAAGACGCTCAACCCGACGTACATGGAGTCGGTCATGTGGGCGTTCAAGCGCCTCCACGACTCCGGCCTCGTGTACGAGGACTTCCGCGTGCTGCCGTACTGCTGGAACGACCAGACGCCGCTGAGCAACCACGAGCTGCGCATGGACGACGACGTCTACCAGACGCGGCAGGACCCCGCCGTCACGGTCGGGCTCGAGATCACGTCCGTGCCCGACGCCGCGGCCGCGGCTGGGCTGCGGGCCGGGGACCGCCTGCTCGTGTGGACGACGACGCCGTGGACGCTGCCGTCCAACCTGCTCGTCATGGTCGGGCCGGACATCGACTACGTGGTGGTCGAGTCGTCGTACACGGGCACGCCGGTGCGGTACGTGATCGCCGAGGCGCGCGTCGACGCGTACGCGCGCGAGCTCACCGACGACGGCGCGGACGCCCCGCGCGTCGTCGCCCGCCTGTCGGGCCGGGACATGCTCGGCGCGGCGTACACGCCGCCGTTCGGCTACTACCTGGGCCGGGAGCGGGCGCACCGCGTGGTCGAGGCCGACTTCGTCACGACGACGGACGGCACCGGCCTGGTCCACAGCGCCGGCGCGTTCGGCGAGGACGACAAGATCGTCTGCGACCGGGAGGGCGTCGCGTCGGTCATGCCGGTGCGCGCGGACGGCACGTTCACCCACCCCGTCGACGAGTACGCCGGCCTGCAGGTCTTCGACGCGAACCTGCCGATCATCGACCACCTCAAGGCCCGGACCCGCGGCGAGGACCTCGCCGGGTCCACGACGCCGGGCACCGTGCTGCTGCGCCGCGAGTCGTACGCGCACTCCTACCCGCACTGCTGGCGCTGCCGGAGGCCGCTCATGTACATGGGCGTGTCGTCCTGGTTCGTCGAGGTCACCAAGATCAAGGAGCGGATGCTCGAGCTCAACGAGCAGATCACCTGGACCCCCGAGCACATCAAGCACGGCCAGTTCGGCAAGTGGCTCGAGAACGCCCGCGACTGGTCGATCACGCGCAACCGGTTCTGGGGCTCGCCCGTGCCGGTGTGGAAGTCGGACGACCCGGCCCACCCGCGCGTGGACGTGTACGGGTCGTTCGAGGAGATCGAGCGCGACTTCGGGCGCCTGCCGCGCAACGCCGCGGGCGAGCCGGACCTGCACCGGCCCTTCGTCGACGAGCTGACGCGGCCCAACCCGGACGACCCGACGGGCCGGTCGACCATGCGGCGCGTCGAGGACGTGCTCGACGTCTGGTTCGACTCCGGCTCGATGCCGTACGCCCAGGTGCACCACCCGTTCGAGAACGCCGAGTGGTTCGAGAACCACTACCCGGGCGACTTCATCGTCGAGTACATCGGCCAGACGCGCGGCTGGTTCTACACGCTGCACGTGCTCGCCACGGCGCTGTTCGACCGGCCGGCGTTCCGCACGTCGGTCTCGCACGGCATCGTGCTCGGGTCCGACGGGCGCAAGATGAGCAAGTCGCTGCGCAACTACCCGGACGTCAACGAGGTGTTCGACCGCGACGGCTCCGACGCGATGCGGTGGTTCCTCATGGCGTCGCCGATCCTGCGCGGCGGGAACCTCGTGGTCACCGAGGAGGGCATCCGCGACGCCGTGCGCCAGGTGCTGCTGCCCCTGTGGAGCACGTACTACTTCTTCACCCTGTACGCGAACTCCGCGGGCGACGGCGCCGGCTACGCGGCGCAGCCGGTGGTCGCCGAGCGCGTCGCCGG
>JAPSLD010000222.1 GCA_031181105.1 Isoptericola sp.
GTGCCCGTCTGGGCGACGCCGGTGATGTCGCGGCCGGACAGCAGCGCGGGGATGGCTCGCGCCTGGATGGGCGAGGGGGTGGTGAAACCGAGGTCGTCGACGGCGGCCTGCAGCGCCGCGGGCAGCGCGAGGTCGGCGAACGTGGGCTCGGTGGGCAGGGTCGAGTCAAGGGTGCTCATACGGGAGGATGACCGTTTCGTCGTGGCGGGAGGAGTCCTGCGTCGCCACGGGGGCGAGGCGGTCGCTCGTCCCGGACACACACACCTGACCCGGCTCTTTGCCGGGTTCGCACGAACACACGGGAGGGACGACGAACTCCGAAGTCGCTCCATCCTACGGGGTCGGGCGCCGCCACGGGACCTCGGCGTCGGTGAGGTTGCCCACTGCGTAGGATGACGTGCACGGCACTGGGCCGGTGGACCACGAGGAAGGTGAGCGTGCAGGCAGGTCAGGAGGTTCGCTCCACGGTCTTCACGATCCCGAACGTCATCAGCCTCGTGCGCCTCGCGCTCGTCCCCGTCTTCGCCGTCCTGATCGTGTCGGGCCACGACGTCTGGGCGCTGGCCGTGCTCGCGTTCTCGGGCTTCACCGACTGGCTCGACGGCGTCCTGGCCCGTCGCCTGGACCAGGTCAGCAAGCTCGGCCAGATGCTCGACCCCGCCGCCGACCGCCTCTTCATCCTCGTCACCCTCGTGGGCCTCGCCTGGCGCGAGATCGTGCCGCTGTGGCTCGTCGTCGTCATCGCCGCGCGCGACGTGATGCTGGCGTTCCTCCTGCCCGTGCTCGCCCGGCACGGGTACGGGCCGCTCGAGGTCAGCTTCGTCGGCAAGGCGGGGACGTTCGCGCTGCTCTACGCGTTCCCGCTGCTGCTGCTGGCCGAGGCGACCGGCGTCGTCGGTGCGGTGGCCCACGTGGTCGCGTGGGCGTTCACCTGGTGGGGCATCGGCCTGTACTGGCTCGCCGGCCTGCAGTACGTCGTGCAGACGCGCCGGCTCGTGGCCGCCGGACGGGCGACGTGAGCGCGCCGTCGCAGGACCGCGGGGCGGGCGCCGCGCGACGTCCCGACGCCTCCATGACGCTGCTCGTCGAGGTGATGGAGCGCCCCCTCGACCCGGGGTACGCGGAGGCGGCCGCGCGGCGGCGGGCCGTGCGCGAGGGCCGCCTGCCGGACCGGCGCAGCCCGGCCGGGGTGGTGCTCATGGTGCTCGTGGCTCTCCTGCTCGGTCTCATGACCGCGAGCGCCGCCCGCCAGCTGCGTGTGCCGCAGGACGGCGTCGCGGCCGCGCGCGAGCTGCTCGAGGAGGAGATCTCCGCCCGGTCGGCGCAGGCGGAGCGCCTGCGGGCCCGCTCGGCCGCGCTGAGCGCGGAGATCGAGACGCTGCAGCGGGCGACGCTGGCCCGGGACCCGGTCCTCGCGGAGCAGCTGCGTCTCGACGGGCTGGTCAACGGCTCCACGGCGGTCACCGGCCCGGGGCTCCTGGTGACGCTGACCGACGGCGGGGGCGGCCCGACCGACGACGCGGCCGAGCCCGGCGCGCGCGTGCAGTACACGGACATCCGCACGGTGGTGAACGCCCTGTGGGCGGCGGGGGCGGAGGCGGTCTCGGTCGACGACCAGCGGCTGACGTCCCTGTCGGCGATCCGGAACGCGGGCGACGCGATCCTCGTCGACCTCGTCCCGCTGCCCGGGCCGACGTACACGATCCGCGCCGTCGGCGACCCGCAGCGCATGCAGGCCGCGTACGCTCGCTCCGACGCGCCCGCCTACCTGCAGCTCCTGGCGTCCGGCTACGGCATCGACTCCAGCGTGTCGGCGGAGGAGGACCTCGAGCTGCCCGGGGTCGGGACCCAGCAGCTGCGCAACGCCGAGCCGCTCGCCGCCGGCGCTCCCGCCCCGGAGGCCACAGGAACCGAGGAGGAAAGCCCATGATCGCCGTCGTCGGCCTCGTGATCGGCGTCGTCGCCGGCCTCGTGCTGCAGCCGACCGTGCCGGTCGGCCTGCAGCCCTACCTGCCCATCGCCGTCGTGGCGGCGCTCGACGCGCTGTTCGGCGGCCTGCGTGCGCTGCTGGACGGCCTGTTCGACGACAAGGTCTTCCTCGTGTCGTTCCTGTCCAACGTCGTCGTCGCCGCGTTCATCGTGTTCCTCGGCGACCAGCTCGGCGTCGGCTCCCAGCTGTCGACGGCGGTCGTCGTCGTCCTCGGGATCCGCATCTTCTCGAACGCGGCGGCGATCCGCCGGCACCTGTTCAAGGCGTGAGCATGGCCCCCTCCGACGACCCGCGCGACGCACCGCAGGACGACCCGCAGCCGGACGCGACCGGCCAGGACCGGAGCGCCCCCGGTGGCTGGCGTCGCCTCGCCGAGGCGCTGCGCCCGCGGCTGTCGCGCTCCCAGCTCCTGGCGGGCGTCCTGTGCGCGGCGGTCGGCTTCGCGCTGGTGGTACAGGTGCAGCAGTCCGCGTCCGACCAGCTCTCCTCGGCGCGCCAGGAGGACCTGGTGCGCCTGCTCGACGAGGTCACGCAACGGGCGGACCGCCTCGACGACGAGGTCGCGCGGCTGGAGGCCACCCGGGACGAGCTCGCGTCGGGCACCGGCCAGGCGCAGGCCGCGCTCGAGCTGGCCCGGGAGCGCGCGCAGTCCGAGGGCATCCTGTCCGGCCGCCTGCCGGCCGAGGGCCCGGGCGTCGAGATCTCGATCCTCGACCCGGACGGCAGGCTGGCGGCCGCGCAGCTGTTCAACGTCCTGGAGGAGCTGCGCAACGCCGGTGCCGAGGCGATCGAGCTCAACGGCGTGCGGCTGGTGACGTCGTCGTGGTTCGTCGACCGCGACGGCGTCATCGTCGTGGACGACCAGGAGCTCTCGTCGCCGTACCGGTGGACCGCCATCGGGGACCCCGCGACGATCAGCCCCGCGCTCGAGATCCCCGGGGGTGCGTTCGCCACCGTGCGCAACAAGGGCGCCCGCGTGACGCTGCTGTCCCAGGACCTGGTCCAGGTGACCGCGGTCCGCGCTCCCGAGGAGCCGGAGTTCGCCCGGCCGCAGGAGCCGCGCGAATGACCGCGCGCCCCGGCCCGGCTTCCCGCACGCGCCCGTGACGAGGTAGGTTGAGCGGACGAAGGCGCACGTCGGACGCACGACGGCACCTGGGGGCACGGTGAGCGCGTCACCCCGGTCCGGCGGTCGTCCGGCGGCCCGGCCCGACCTCACAGGAGGACTGATGACGGACCCCCGTGCTCTGCCGCCGCACCAGGCGGGCGCCGACACCACGGCGCACCTCGGGCG
>JAPSLD010000223.1 GCA_031181105.1 Isoptericola sp.
CGCCCGAGGACGTGCTCCAGTCTACCGTCTGCGCGCCGGAATCCGGGGATTCCGCGGCACGGGGAATGTGAAGCCGCGCCGTTTTTCCACAGGTTTCTCCACACCGCGGCCCACATCGCGGCCGCCCCGTCCGGAGGCGTCCGAAATCGCCCGTGACGGACGCCACACCGGCGCCTCGACCGCCTCGGTCAGCCCCAGGTGTCCCGTGGCCCGGGACCGCGCACGGACCGGCGGCCGCGCCGGAAACCCGGGCCGGCCGGCCCCAGCACGGTCACCTGCTCGACGACGCCCTCGCCGACCTCCTCGGCGAGCCGGCGCAGCAGCGTGGGGACCAGCAGGCGGACCTGCGTCGCCCACGCGGTCGAGTCGGCCCGGACCACGAGCACCTTGTCCTCGAACGTCTCGGGCACGCAGTGGTCCGCGACCTGGTCGCCGACGACCTCGCGCCAGCGGCCGATCACCCCGCCGACCGACACCTCGGCGACCCAGCCCTTCTGCCGCAGCAGGGACGACAGCACGTCGGAGAGGAGGCGGGGGTCGCGCGCGCTCGGCCCCTTGCCCTCGGTGCGCGGCTCGGCCAGGGGCGAGCGGCGCGACGGCGCCCCCGGGCGCAGGCCCCTCGCGCGCGCCGCCGCCTTGGCCCGGTTCAGCGCCTCGCGGGCCACCTCCGAGGGCGGGGTGAGCTCCACGCGGTCGCCGACGGGGCGCCGCCCCCGCTCGTCGGCGCCCCCCGCCTCACCGAGGGCGTCGGGACCCGGCTCCCCGGGCGGCTCAGCCGGCACGGCGCACCTGTCCCGGCGTGACCTCGAAGCGGGCGCCGACCAGGCCGGGTGGCACGTCCGCGGGGACCGCGGCGGTGACGAGCACCTGCCGCGCCGGCGCGACGAGCTCGGCGAGGCGCTCCCGGCGGCGGACGTCGAGCTCCGCGAACACGTCGTCGAGGATGAGCACCGGGTCCGCGTCCGTGCCGTGGTCCGGGTCCCAGAACACCTGCTCGGGCGCCGGCGCCCCGAGCGGGACCGGGGCGTCGTCGTCGGGCAGGCCGACCGCGCCGCCACCGAGCAGCCGGTACGAGGCGAGCCGCAGCGCGAGCGCGAACGACCACGACTCGCCGTGGCTCGCGTACCCCTTGGCCGGCAGGCCGCCGAGCGTGAGCACGAGGTCGTCGCGGTGCGGGCCCACGAGGCTGACGCCGCGCTCGACCTCCTGGGGGTGCGCCTCGGCCAGCGCCGCCAGCATGGCCTTCTCCAGGTCCGGGGCCGACGGCGGCACGTCGCCGCCCGTGGCCGGCACGGTCGAGCGGTACTCGATCTCAGCGTCGCCGTCCGCGTCGCTGACCTGCTCGTACGCGGCGGCCACCCGTGGGCGCAGCGCCGCCACCAGGGCGTGGCGCATCGCGAGGATCTGCCCTCCGAGCTGTGCCGCCCGGGCGTCCCAGACCTCGAGCGTCGACAGGTCGGCCGCACGGTCCGCGCCCCGCACCTGGCGCAGCGACTTCAGCAGGGCCGAGCGCTGCCGGACGACGCGCTCGTAGTCCTGGAGCAGCCCGGCCGCGCGGGGCAGCAGCTGGACCACGAGCTGGTCGAGGAAGCGACGCCGGCCCTCGGGGTCACCCTTGACGAGAGCCAGGTCCTCGGGCGCGAACAGGACGGTGCGCAGGATGCCCAGGACGTCGCGGGCACGGCCGGCCTGCCCGCGGTTGACGCGCGCCCGGTTCGCCTTGCCGGCCGTGATCTCCAGCTCGATCGTCGACGCGCGGTCCCCGCGGACCACGCGCGTGCGCACGACCGCCCGCTGCGCGCCCGCGCGGATGAGCGGCGTGTCGTTCGCGACCCGGTGGCTGCCGAGGGTCGCGACGTAGGCGATCGCCTCGACGAGGTTGGTCTTCCCCTGCCCGTTGCGGCCGACGAAGGCGTTCGGCCCGGGCTCGAGCTCCACGTCGACCGACTCGTACGAGCGGAAGTCGAGGAGCGACAGGTGCGAGACGTACATGGTCTCCTGCGACGCCGTCAGGCGGGGGGCTCGAGCGGTCCCGCTCCGGGCGAGGCGGGGCCGGCCGGCTTCACGGCGTGCCCGCCGAACTGCTGGCGCAGGGCGGCGACGGCCTTCATCGCTGGCGACTCGTCCTGGCGCGAGGCGAAGCGGGCGAACAGCGCGGCGGAGATGACCGGCAGCGGCACGGCGTTGTCGATGGCCTCGTCGACGGTCCAGCGGCCTTCCCCCGAGTCGTCGACCCAGTCGTCGATGGCCGTGAGAGAAGGGTCCTCCTCGAGGGCCTTGACCATGAGGTCGAGGAGCCACGAGCGCACGACGGTGCCGCGGGTCCAGGCCTTCATGGTGCCGTGGACGTCCGTCACGATGTCCTTGGCGGCGAGGAGCTCGTACCCCTCCGCGTAGGCCTGCATGAGGCCGTACTCGATGCCGTTGTGGACCATCTTGGCGAAGTGACCGGCGCCGACCGAGCCGGCGTGCACGAAGCCCTCCTCGCGCGGACCCTCGGGACGCAGGGCGTCGAAGACGGGCATCAGGTGCTCGACGAGCTCGCGCTCGCCGCCGACCATGAGGCCGTACCCGTTCTGCAGACCCCACACGCCGCCGGACACGCCGACGTCGACGTAGCCGATGCCCTTGGGCTGCAGCGCGGCCGCGCGCTCCTGGTCCTCGGGGTAGTGCGAGTTGCCGCCCTCGACGATGACGTCGCCCTCGCCGAGGAGGTCGCCCAGCTCGGCGACGACGCCGCGCGTCGGCTCGCCCGCGGGCACCATGACCCACACGACACGCCGGCCCTCGGGCAGCGCCGCGACGAGCCCCGCGAGGTCCGGGACGTCGGACACCTCGGGCCGCGGGTCGTAGCCCGTGACCTCGATCCCGCCCTTGCGCAGCCGCTCGCGCATGTTGTTGCCCATCTTCCCCAGTCCGACGAGTCCGATGTGGCTGACCATGGAGTTCCTCCCGTAAGGCGCTGGTGGGTCGAGGCGAGCGTACGGCCGCGCCGCGGGGCGCGCCGGACGGCCGGCGTCAGCCGGCGAAGCGGATCGGCACCAGCAGGTAGCGGTAGTCCGACGAGTCGTCGCCGTCGAGCGACTCCTGGCCGGTGAACTCCACCGGCTTGTTGGGGTGGGTGAACGACAGGCGCACGAAGTCCGTCCCGAGGGCACCGAGACCGTCGAGCAGGAACTGCGGGTTGAACGCGACCTGGATGTCCTCGCCCACGAGCACCGCCTCGAGCGCCTCGGAGGCCTGCGCGTCGTCGCCCTGGCCGGCGTCGAGCACGACCTGGCCCT
>JAPSLD010000023.1 GCA_031181105.1 Isoptericola sp.
GGCGCCCACCCCCTCGAGCCCCTGCTCGCGGTCGTCGACCAGCACGACCGCCGACTGGGGCCCGGCGAGCGCCTGGGTGACCCGGACGGCGTGCTTCGTCGCGTCGGCGAGGTCGACGACGCGCGCCTCGACCGCCGCCGCGAGCTCGATCGACGGCGTCACGAGCACCGACGCGGCCATCGGGTCGTGCTCGGCCTGGCTGATGAGGTCGAGCGCGACGTGCCCCGCGTCCGCCGTGTCGTCCGCGAGCACGGCGATCTCCGTGGGTCCCGCCTCGGCGTCGATGCCGACGACGCCGCGCACGAGGCGCTTGGCCGCCGCGACGTAGACGTTGCCGGGACCGGTGACGACGTCCACCGGCTCGCACAGGACCTCGCCGTCCTGCGGCTCGCTGCCCTCGGCGCCGTAGGCGAACATCGCCACCGCCTGCGCACCGCCCACGGCGTAGACCTCGTCGACGCCGAGCAGCGCGCACGCCGCCATGATCGTCGGGTGCGGCAGACCGCCGTTGTCCTTCTGCGGCGGCGACGCCACGGCGAGACCGGGGACCCCGGCCTCCTGCGCGGCCACGACGTTCATGATGACCGACGACGGGTACACCGCGAGCCCGCCCGGCGCGTAGAGACCCACGCGCTGCACGGGGATCCAGCGCTGGCGGACCTCTGCCCCGTCGGCGAGCCGGGTGGTGTGCTCGGTGGGCCGCTGTTCGGCGTGCACCTGCCGCACGCGGCGGATCGCCTCCTCGAGCCCGGCGCGCACGTCGGCGTCGAGACCGTCGAGCGCGTCGGCGAGCGCGGTGGCCGGGACCCGCAGGTCGGCGGGTCGCACGCCGTCGAACCGCTCGGCGACGTCGCGCAGCGCGGCCGCGCCGCGGCGCCGGACGTCTTCGAGGATCGGGGCGACGGCACCGACCGCCTGGTCGACGCCCACCTCGGGGCGCGGGAGCACGCCGAGCAGCTCCTTGCGGGAGAGCCGGCGGCCGCGAAGATCGATGCGCTGGATCACGCGGCCCAGTCTAGGTGGGCGGGTGGGGCGGCGGCGCGGGCCGTCCCGGACAATGGGCCCATGACGAACCCCCCGATCGACGTCCCGATCCGCGACGACGCCATCCGGCTCGGCCAGTTCCTCAAGCTCGCGGGGCTCGCCGAGTCCGGGACGCGGGCCCGCGACCTCGTGGCCGACGGGGAGGTGCGGGTCAACGGCGAGGTCGAGACGCGTCGGGGACGCCAGCTCGTGCGGGGCGACCGCGTGACGCTCGCCACGCCGCAGGGCGACGAGACCGCCGTCGTCGCCTGAGGGCGCTCAGGCCATGTAGGTCGAGGCCATGACCCGGTCGGGCGTCAGGCGCAGGACGACGCGCTCCGGGTCGTGCTGCAGGGTGCGGTACCGCCGCGCGTATCGCGCCACGGCGTCGGCCACCTCGTCGGGGTCCTCGCTGACCTCGATCGTCCCCTCGAGCGTGATCCAGCGGCCGCCCTCGACCTGGCACACGGCCGCGCGCGGCGCCGAGCCGTCGGGCCCGCGACGCCGGGCGT
Source organism: Isoptericola sp. (assembly GCA_031181105.1). GTDB lineage: Bacteria > Actinomycetota > Actinomycetes > Actinomycetales > Cellulomonadaceae > Isoptericola. The sequence continues at coordinate 1,536 of JAPSLD010000023.1, forward strand.
TCGCCGCCTTGACCGAGCTGCGCTTGGTCGTGATGCGCAGCAGCCCCGCGTCGGCGTCCCAGGTGAACGCGACCGGGACCACGTGGGGCGTGCCGTCCGCGCGGAGCGTGGTGAGGGTGGCCAGGTGGCGCTCCGTGACGAAGACGAGCTGCTCGGGGTTGAGGCGGATCACGGGTGAGACCCTATGTCGTCGTCGAACCCGTACGAGACGATCGCCGGGACGGCGCCGGCGCGCAGCGCGCGCAGCACGACGAGCTCGTGCGGGACGACGGGCTCGGGCAGCGTCCCGAGCGCGAACCAGCCGAGGCCGTCGGCCTTGCCGGCCTCGCGGATCGCCGGCTCGCCGGCCCAGCGGACCGCCTCGTAGAAGAAGTCCACGCGCTGCTCGAGCGCCGGACCCCCCGGTTGGCCACGGTGCATCGTCGTGACGGGCCGCAGGTCCCCGGGGCTCACGTGGACGCCGAGCTCCTCGCGGACCTCGCGCACCGCGGCCCGGACCACCGACTCCCCCGCCTCGACGTGCCCGGCGGCGGCCGCCCAGCGGCCGTCCATGAAGCCCGTCCCCGCCCGTCGCTGCAGCAGGACGCGGTCGTCGCGGCGCAGGTAGACGTAGACGGCCGGCACCACGCGGAACCGGTGGTCGGCCGACCCGTCGTCGCCGCTCACGAGAGGCAGGCCGGTCCGAGCAGGGCCTTGAGGTCCCCGAAGAGGGCGGGGGACTTCTCGACGCGCAACGCGTCGCCCGCGCGCACCACGGTCCGCTTGCCGGGCTCCGCGACGCTCACGTGCACCTCGGCCGGGCCGGGGTGGGTCGCGAGGACCTCGCGCAGGCGGACCATGACCGGTTCCACGCAGCGTGTGTGCGGCACCGTGACGAGCACCGGCGTGTCCGCGACCGCCGAGGTGTCGGGCAGGGACACCTCCATCGCCTGGAGCTGCATCTGGTCGTCGCGGCGGCGCACGCGCCCCTTGAGCGTGATGACCTGGTCCTCGGCCAGCACCGTCGAGTAGGCCAGGTACGTCTCGCCGAAGAACATCACCTCGACGCCGCCCTCGAGGTCCTCGATCGTCACGGCCGCCCAGGGGTTCCCGTTCTTGCTCATCTTGCGCTGGAGCGACGTGATGAGACCCGCCACCGTGACCGTCGAGCCGTCGGGCCGGCCCTCGTCCGCCACGAGGGCCGCGATCGAGGTGTCGGCCGCGCGCGCGAGCACGTGCTCGAGCCCGGACAGCGGGTGGTCGGAGACGTACAGCCCGAGCATCTCGCGCTCGAACGCGAGCCGCTGCTTCTTGTCCCAGTCGGGCAGCTCGGGCACGTCGACCGAGAAGCTGAGGCCGTCGTCGTCGCCCCCGCCGAAGTCGGCGAACAGGTCGAACTGGCCCTCGGCCTCCTTGCGCTTGACGCTGATGACCGAGTCGACCGCCTGCTCGTGGATGACCAGCAGCGCGCGGCGCGGGTGGCCGAGCGAGTCGAAGGCACCCGCCTTGATGAGCGACTCGATGGTGCGCTTGTTGCACACCACGGCCGGCACCTTGTCGAGGAAGTCCTGGAACGACGTGAAGGCGCCGCCGGACTCGCGGGCGGCGATGATCGCGTCGACCACGTTGGCGCCGACGTTGCGGATCGCCGTGAGACCGAACCGGATGTCCGAGCCGACGGCGGTGAACTTCGCCGCGGAGTCGTTGACGTCCGGCGGCAGGACCGTGATGTGCATGCGGCGGCACTCGTTGAGGTAGAGCGCCATCTTGTCCTTGTCGTCGCGCACGCTCTGCAGCAGCGCGGCCATGTACTCCGTCGGGTAGTTCGCCTTGAGGTAGGCCGTCCAGTAGGCCACCAGGCCGTAGCCCGCGGAGTGGGCCTTGTTGAACGCGTACCCGGCGAACGGGACGAGCGTGTCCCACACCGCCTTGATCGCCGCGTCGGAGTAGCCGCGCTCCTTGCAGCCGGCCTCGAAGTTCACGAACTCCTTGGCGAGCACCTCGGGCTTCTTCTTGCCCATGGCGCGGCGCAGCAGGTCGGCCTGGCCCAGGGTGTACCCGGCGAGGACCTGCGCGGCGCGCTGGACCTGCTCCTGGTAGACGATGAGGCCGTACGTCTCGTCGAGGACCTCGGCGAGCGGCTCGGCGAGCTCGGGGTGGATCGGCTCGATCTTCTGCAGGCCGTTCTTGCGCAGCGCGTAGTTCACGTGCGAGTTCATGCCCATGGGGCCCGGCCGGTACAGGGCGATGACGGCGGAGAGGTCGTCGAACTTGTCGGGGCGCATCTGGCGCAGCAGGGCGCGCATGGGCCCGCCGTCGAGCTGGAACACTCCCAGCGTGTCGCCGCGCGCGAGGAGCTCGTACGTCGCCGTGTCGTCGAGCGGCACCTGCTCGATCTCGACCGGCGCCTTGCCGTTCATCGTGATGTTCTCGAGCGCGTCGTCGAGGATCGTGAGGTTGCGCAGCCCGAGGAAGTCCATCTTGATCAGGCCGAGGCCCTCGGACGTCGGGTAGTCGAACTGGGTGATGACCGCGCCGTCCTGGGGCCGGCGCATGATCGGGATGATGTCGATGAGCGGCTCGCTCGACATGATGACGCCGGCCGCGTGGACGCCCCACTGGCGCTTGAGGCCCTCGATGCCGCGCGCCGTCTCGACCACCCGCTGCGCCTCGGGGTCGGCGTCGTGCACCTGACGGAACTCGGCGGCCTCCGGGTACCGCGGGTGCTGCGGGTCGAAGATCCCGGACAGCGGGATGTCCTTGCCCATGACGGCCGGCGGCATCGCCTTGGTGAGCTTCTCCCCCATCGCGAAGGGGAAGCCCAGGACGCGCGAGGCGTCCTTGAGAGCCTGCTTTGCCTTGATCGAGCCGTAGGTGACGATCATCGCCACGCGGTCGTCGCCGTACTTCTCGGTGACGTACCGGATGACCTCGGAGCGCCGGCGCTCGTCGAAGTCGACGTCGACGTCGGGCATCGAGACGCGCTCCGGGTTGAGGAAGCGCTCGAAGATCAGGCCGTGCTCGAGCGGGTCGAGCTCGGTGATGCCCATGACGTAGGCGACCATCGACCCGGCGGCGGAGCCACGGCCCGGGCCGACGCGGATGCCCTGCTCCTTGGCCCAGTTGATGAAGTCGGCCACCACGAGGAAGTACCCCGGGAAGCCCATCTGGATGATGACCTCGGTCTCGTACGTGGCCTGCTTGCGCACGGCGTCCGGGACCCCGGCCGGGTAGCGCCGGTGCAGGCCGCGCTCGACCTCCTTGACGAACCAGCTGATCTCGTCCTCGCCGTCGGGCACCGGGAAGCGCGGCATGTAGTTCGCCCCGGTGTCGAACGAGACCTCGCACCGCTCGGCGATGGCCAGCGTGTTGTCGCACGCCTCGGGGAGCTCGGCGAAGAGCCGGCGCATCTCGGCGCCGGAGCGCACGTAGTACGTGTCGCCGCTGAACGCGAAGCGGTTGCCGCCCTGGTCGTAGGTGGGCTCGTCGAGCGACGAGCCCGAGTTCACCGCGAGCAGCACCTCGTGCGAGTGCGCGTCCTCCTGCTTGGTGTAGTGCAGGTCGTTCGTGGCGACGAGCGGCGCGCCGATCGCCTCGGCGAGGCGGAGCAGGTCCTTCGTGACCCGGGTCTCGATCTCGATCCCGTGGTCCATGAGCTCGACGAAGTAGTTCTCCTTGCCGAAGACGTCCTGCAGCTCGCCGGCGGCGCGCACCGCCTCGTCCCACTGGCCGAGCCGGATCCGGGTCTGCACCTCGCCCGACGGGCAGCCCGTCGTGGCCATGAGGCCCTCGCCGTACGTCTCGAGCAGCTCGCGGTCCATGCGCGGCCACTTGCCCATCTGCCCGTCGAGCGACGCCAGCGACGAGGCCCGGAACAGGTTGTGCATGCCCGTGTTGTCCCGCGCCCACAGCGTCATGTGGGTGTACGCGCCGCCCGCCGAGACGTCGTCGCGGCGCTGCGACTTGTCGCCCCACAGGACCTTCGTCCGGTCGTGCCTGCTCGTGCCCGGCGTGACGTACGCCTCGACGCCGATGATCGGCTTCACGTCGAACTTCTGGGCGGTGCTCCAGAAGTCGAACGCGCCGAACAGGTAGCCGTGGTCGGTGATCGCGACGGCCTTCTGGCCGAGCCGCTGCACCTCGGCGAACAGCTCCGGCAGCCGCGCCGCGCCGTCGAGCATCGAGTACTCGGTGTGGACGTGCAGATGGACGAAGTCGTCGCTCTGCCGCGAGGTCTCGGGTGCGCTGGCGTCGGGCATGGCCCGAGTCTAGGAGGCACCCCCGACAGGCCCGGAGCACCCCGCCGAGGGACTCGTCACACCGTCACCGGTACGCGCCGCGGACGACCTCGAGCGCGTGCGCCAGGTCGTCCGGGTACTCGCTCGTGACCTCGACCCACCGGCCCGCGAGCGGGTGCTCGAAGCCGAGACGCACCGCGTGCAGCCACTGGCGCGCGAGCCCGACCCGCGACGCGAGCACCGGGTCCGCACCGTAGGTGAGGTCGCCGACGAGCGGGTGGCGCAGCGCGGCCATGTGAACGCGGATCTGGTGCGTGCGGCCGGTCTCGAGGTGCACCTCGACGAGCGAGGCCGCCGACAGCATCTCCAGCACCTCGTAGTGCGTCACGGACGGCTTGCCGTCCGCGACGACCGCGAACTTGTAGTCGGCCGTGGGATGGCGGCCGATCGGCGCGTCGATGGTCCCGGTCGTGGGTTCCGGGTGGCCCTGCGCGAGCGCGTGGTAGACCTTCTCGGGGGTGCGCTCCTTGAACGCGCGCTTGAGCCCCGAGTACGCCGCCTCGCTCTTGGCCACGACCATGAGACCCGACGTGCCGACGTCGAGCCGGTGCACGATGCCCTGGCGCTCGGCGGCCCCCGACGTCGAGACCCGGTAGCCGGCCGCCGCGAGCGCGCCGACGACGGTCGGCCCCGTCCAGCCCGGCGACGGGTGCGCCGCGACGCCGACCGGCTTGTCGACGACGACGACGTCGTCGTCCTCGTACGCGATGCGCATGCCGGGGACGGGCTCGGCCGCCACGGCGGCCTCGGGACGCGCCTCGGGCACGTCGACCTCGAGCCAGCCGCCCGCGGGCAGGCGGTCCGACTTGCCCAGCTCGCGCCCGTCGAGCCGCACGGCGCCCGACGCGGCGAGGTCGGCGGCCTGGGTCCGCGAGAAGCCGAGCATGCGGGCGAGCGCGGCGTCGACGCGCTCCCCCGCGAGCCCGTCCGGCACGGGCAGGGTCCGCACCGGCACGGCTCAGGCCCCCTCGGGCGTCCGGTCGGCGCGGTCGTGGTCGCCGGGCTCCTCGCCGTCGCGGCGCCCGTCGAGCCCGATGCCGCGCACGCCCAGCAGGGCGACGAGCGCGGCGGCGGTCACGATGGCGATGTCCGCGACGTTCCCGACGAAGACGCCGTAGTCGATCATGTCGACGACCTCGCCGCGCCCGAACCCGGGGTCGCGGAACAGCCGGTCGCCGAGGTTGCCGAGCGCCCCGCCGAGGAGCAGCCCGAGCGCCACCGCCCACCCGCGCGAGCCGATGCGGCGCACCGCGCGCAGGATCACCACGACCACGACGACGACGACGATCGTCAGGGCCCAGGTCATCCCCGTGGCGATGGAGAACGCCGCCCCGGGGTTGAACACCAGCCGCAGGCCGAGCAGGTCGCCCACGAGCGCGACGCGCTCGCCGGTCTCCAGGGTCGACAGCGCCCACCACTTGGTGAGCTGGTCGGTGAGCAGCACGACCGCCGCGAGCAGGAACACCCACGCCGGCAGGCGTCGTCGGGCGGGTGCCGGTGCGTCGGCGGTCTCGACGTCGGGCGCGGGCGTCGTCGGGCGCTCGGACGAGGCGGCGCCGTGATCGGGGGTAGACATCGCCCGCAGTCTATGCGGCGGGCAGCGACCTCAGCGCCGCTCCTCGCGCGCCTTGGCCTCGACCGAGAGGGTCGCCCGCGGGAACGCCTGCAGCCGGGCCTTGCCGATGGGCAGGCCCGTCATCTCGCACGTCGCGTACGTGCCGGTGCGGATGCGCTCGATCGCGTGCGTCGTCTGGGCCAGGAGGTCGCGCATGTTGTTCACGAGCGTGAGCTCCTGCTCCCGCTCGAGCGCGCTCGAGCCGTAGTCGGCCTGGTCGTCGCCGGCCCCGTCGCCCGAGTTGCGCAGCAGGTCGGAGAGGTCCTGGTCGGCCTGGGCGAGCTCCGCCTTGAGGCGGGCACGGTCCTCCAGCAGGAAGGCGGCCAGCTCCTCGACCTCCTCGACGGTCCACGGGTCCTCGCCGTCGCGGACGGGGAACGTCTTGACGTCGCGCGCGAGGTTGGGGAAGTTCTCGCGCAGCGCCGCCCGCGTGGTGGTGGAGAGCTTGGCCATCGGTGCCCTTCCGTTCGGGTCCCTGTGGTGGGTCACCGAAGCGTAGAGGCAGGAACCGGCCCGCACAACAGCACGCGCCGTATGGCGTGCGCCGTCGTGGGGCCGGTCCTGGTGCGCGGTCTCGCGCGCGGCCTCGTGCGCGTCGGGCGGACCCGCGGGCACGGGGCGGGGCGTCAGAGCTCTGCGGAGCGTCCCGCGGAGGCGTTCTGGCGCGGCGGGAGGGCCGACCCGCGGGCGTCGAGGTCCCCGAGCAGGTTCTGCAGGAAGCTCTTGAGACGCGTGCGGTAGTCCCGCTCGAACAGGCGCAGCTCGTCGATCTTGCGCTCGAGCAGCGAACGCTCCTGCTCGAGCTGCGACAGCGTGCGGTGGCTCGTCTCCTCGGCCTCGCGGACGATGCGGGCACCCTCGGCCTTCGCCTCGGAGATGAGCCGGTCGCCCTCCTCCTGGCCGGAGCGCACGTAGTCGTCGTGCAGCTTCTGGGCCAGCTGGAGCATCCCCGTGGCGGACTCCGGCTCGGCGTGGGTCTTCGGCGCGGAGGCCACCGGCGCGGCGGGCGCCGGGACCGGGGCCGGGGCCGGCTGCGACTGCTGCGCGGCGTCGGAGCGGCTCAGCTCCGCGACGCGGCGCTCGGCCGCGGCGAGCTTGGACCGCAGGTCGTCGTTCTCCTCCTGGACCGCCGAGAGGGTGCGGACGACCTCGTCGAGGAAGTCGTCGACCTCCTCGACGTCGTAGCCCTCGCGGAACTTCGTCGCCGAGAACTTCTTGTTGAGGATGTCCTCTGCAGTCAGGAGTGCCATCGTGTCACCTCGTTGCCGTTGCAGGTCTTGGCCCCGTCGCACGGACCGGGAGCGTCCGTCGCCGTTGAGTGCCCACGGTAGCGGACGCCTCGCCCCAGGACATGCCGTGCCGCGCCGCCGCACACACCGTCTTCACACCTCGCCCTACAGGCTGCGGAAGAGCGAGGACAGGAACGAGACCAGGATGAACAGGACGAGGAAGGCGAGATCGAGCCGGACCTGCCCGAGCGTCAGCGGCGGGATCACCTTCCGCAGGGCGCGAAGCGGCGGGTCGGTGATGGTGTAGACGCCCTCGGCGACGACGAGGACGACGCCGCGCGGGCGCCAGTCGCGCGCGAAGAACTGCACCCAGTCCAGCACCAGCCTCACGACGAGGCAGAAGAGGAAGAGGGACAGCAGGAAGGCGATCAGGTCGAAGATGACGCTCACGGGACGAACCTACCGTGCCGCGCCGGGCCCGGGGACGCGGACGACGACGCGCGGACCGGAGGGCGTGCCGGTCCGCGCGTCGTCGGTGCGTGTCAGCTGGTCGTGCCGGCCGGTCGGGCCGGCACGCCGGGTCAGCTCTGGTTGTAGAACGCGCCGGTGCGGGCGGTGGGCTTCTCGGCGAGCTTCTCCTCGCCGGTGATCTCGACGTGCTCGGGCGAGAGCAGGAAGACCTTGTTGGTGACGCGCTCGATCGAGCCGTGCAGGCCGAAGATGAGACCGGCCGAGAAGTCGACCAGCCGCTTGGCGTCGGCGTCGTCCATGTCGGAGAGGTTCATGATGACCGGCGTGCCGCCGCGGAACGCCTCGCCGATGAGGCGCGCGTCGTTGTAGGAGCGGGGGTGGATCGTGGTGATGCGGCGCAGGTCGCTCGGCGCGACCGGCGCGGCCTCCCGCGGACCGGACCGGTGCAGCGGGGTCACCTGCGCCTGATAGTCGTCGCTGCTCACCGGTGCCTCCAGCTCCTCGTCGAACTCGTCGAGGTACTCGTCTCGCTCGTTCTGGTCGTCGGCGAGACCCAGGTACAGCATGGTCTTGCGAAGCGCTCCGCCCATCGCCCTTGCTCCGTTCGTCGGCACGTCCGCCCTGCCATCCCGGACGGTCCCTTGACGTTAATCACGTCGGGGCGCCCGAGGACGCGCGACACGCCGGTGTGTGGCGGCGTCGGTGCGCAGGTCAGGCCAGCACGACGACGCCGGCCTGGCGCCCCGTCGTGGTGCCCTCGGCGGTGGCGCGGCGGTGCGAGAACAGGTCGGCGTCGGTGCGCGTGCACCGGTCGACGTGCTCGGCGACCACCCCGCGGGACTCGAGCTGCGCGAGCACGCCGCGCGCCAGGTCGAGCGCGGGCGTGCCGGCATCGGTCGTCGCCCACGCCTGCGGCACCGCGGCCACCACGGCGTCGCGGAGGTCTCCGGGCACCTCGTAGCACCGGCCGCACACCGACGGACCGACCGCGGCGCGCACGTCCTCCGCCCGGGCGCCGCGCTCGAGCAGGGCGTCCAGCGCGCGGTGCACCACGCCGGCCGCGAGCCCGGCCCGGCCCGCGTGCGCCGCGCCGACGACGCGCGCGACGGGGTCGGCCAGCAGCACGGGCACGCAGTCCGCGGCGAGCACCCCGACGCCGAGCAGCTCCTCGTCGGTCACGAGCGCGTCCGCCTCCCCCGCGCTGAGCGGGGGGTGCTCGGCCGACCAGGCGTCGCGCTCCCCCGGCCCGAGCACGAGCACGCCGTCACCGTGCACCTGCGTCGCGAACGCGACGGGTGCGCCCACCCAGCCCCCCAGCCGCGCCCGGTTCTCCTGGACGCGGGCCGGCTCGTCGCCGGTCGAGGTGCCGAGGTCGAGCGAGGACCACGGCGCGGGCGACACCCCGCCGTGGCGCGTCGTGAAGCCGGCGACGACGCCGGGGCCGAGGTCGACGCGGAGCAGCCCCGCCCCGAACTCCTCGGGCAGCAGGGCCTCCTGCGCCCAGGCGACCGGGGCACTCACTTGAGGAAGTCGGGCACGTCGAGCTCCTCGGCGGGCCGGCGGGTGTCCTCGAAGATGCGCGGGACCTCGACGGGCCGCTCGACCGTCACCCCGTCGCCCTCCTCCACGACCGCGAACGCGGGCCGGCCCTCGGCGTGGGCGGCCGGCGCGTCGAGCGACGCCGGGACGTCGTCGGGCTCGGCGGGGATGGGGCGCGGCTGCGCGTGCGCGCCGCCCGCCGCCGCGGGGGCGGCGGCGGGCCGCGGCGCGGACCCCGTCGACGGACGCTCGCCGTCGACGACGGAGACCTGACCGGTCGCGTCGGTCGCGACCGCCGGCCGCGGCGTCGAGCCCGCGACCTGGCCGAGCGCCCGGGCGTCCTTGCGCGTCTGCGGCACACCGCCGTCGAACCCGGCGGCGATCACGGTGACGCGCACCTCGTCGCCGAGCGCGTCGTCGATGACCGTGCCGAAGATGATGTTGGCCTCGGGGTGCGCGGCCTCCTGCACGAGGCGCGCGGCCTCGTGGACCTCGAACAGGCCGAGGTCGCTGCCGCCCTGGATCGACAGCAGCACGCCGTGCGCGCCGTCGATCGAGGCCTCGAGCAGCGGGGACGAGATCGCGAGCTCGGCCGCCTGGACCGCGCGGTCCTCCCCGCGCGCCGACCCGATGCCCATGAGGGCGGAGCCCGCCCCCTGCATGACGGACTTGACGTCCGCGAAGTCGAGGTTGATGAGGCCGGGGGTGGTGATGAGGTCGGTGATGCCCTGCACGCCGGAGTGCAGCACCTGGTCCGCCGAGTGGAACGCGGCGATCGCCGACACGTTGCGGTCCGACATCGACAGCAGGCGGTCGTTCGGGATGACGATGAGCGTGTCGACCTCCTCGCGGAGGTTGTCGATCCCCTGCTCGGCCTGCACCGAGCGGCGCCGGCCCTCGAACGTGAACGGGCGCGTCACGACCCCGACGGTCAGCGCACCGAGCGAGCGCGCGATCCGTGCGACGACCGGTGCGCCGCCGGTCCCGGTGCCGCCGCCCTCGCCCGCCGTGACGAAGACCATGTCGGCGCCGCGCAGGACGTCCTCGATCTCCTCGGCGTGGTCCTCGGCCGCCTTCTTGCCCACCTCGGGGTCGGCGCCCGCGCCGAGGCCGCGGGTGAGCTCTCGCCCGACGTCGAGCTTGACGTCGGCGTCCGACATCAGCAGCGCCTGGGCGTCGGTGTTGATGGCGATGAACTCGACACCCTTGAGCCCGACCTCGATCATGCGGTTCACGGCGTTCACGCCGCCACCGCCGATGCCGACCACCTTGATCACTGCCAGGTAGTTCTGCGGAGTTGCCACGTCGTTGCCTCTCGGGTCGTTCCTGTCCCGACGCCCTCGAACCTTAAGGTTGTAGTTGAGGGTTAGAGTTATGTCAGGTTGCTGCTGTCTTCGACGGTAGGTGCCGACGTCGACCCGGCGAGGGACGTTCCCCGGCGTGTCGCACCGGCGCCCCCGCTCACGTCCTGGCTCACGTCCGGCTCACGTCCTGGCTCACGTCCTGGCTCACGAGGTCCTCATTGCGTCACCGGCAGGTCGGGCGACGAGACGTCGACGACACGGGCGCCGGGCTCGACCTCGAGCAGCGTGCGCGCGACCTCGACCTTGAGCGCGATGCGCGCGGCACCACCCCACCGTACCGTCCGACCGTCGGCCAGGACCGTCTCGACGTCGTCCTGGGTCTCCGCGGTGACGCGCGCGACCTGCGCGGACAGCTCCGCGGGCAGCGCCGCGAGCACGTGCATCGCCGCCTGCAGCGCGCGCGCCCCGGCCTCGTCCAGCGGGGCCTCGACGACGGCCAGGCCCTCGGGCGGCTCCTCGGCGGTGCCCACCTCGACGCCCTCCGGGTCGAGCAGGACGTACCCGCCGTCGTGCGGCACCGCCGCGACCGGCTCGCGCGACGTCAGGACGAAGTCGAGCCCCGTCGGCCACGCGCGCGAGATCCGCACGTCCTTGACACCGTCGAGCTCGAGGATCTCGCCGCGGAGCGCGACCGTGTCGATCCGGGGCAGCGGGACACCCGCCTGGGCCACGACCACCTCGCGGACCTGCCCGACGTCGACGGTCGTACCCTCGCCGTCGATCGTCACCTCGGAGGGGTCGAGCGCCAGCGCGGGCGACCAGAACACCGCCCACGCGAGCACGGCGGCCGCCACGCCGCACGCCGTCCCGGCCAGCACCCGCCGCCACCACCGGTGCCGGCGCATGGCCGTGCGCTCCGCGAGACGGTCCGCCATCGCCGTCGAGACACGTCCCGGAGCACGGCCCGGCGGCCCGGCGGCCGTCGTCCGGTCGGCGACGGCGACGGCCGCCGTCGGGGCCGTCCGCGCCGGCGCGCGCCCGGCAGCCGGCTTCTGGCCTTGCCTGGGGGCCTGCTTCGGGGCCGGGCTCCCGGCCGGGCGTGGCGCTGCCGGGGTCGCGGCGGTGCGCGGCGCCCGCGGCGCCGGCTTCGGCGCCGCGGGCGCAGGCCTCGGCTGCGCGCGGGGTCGGGGTGGCTGACGCATCAGTCCATGGTGTCCTCGGCGCCCGGTCCGGCGCCGTCCGCCACGCCGGAACGGGCGCCGGAGCGCAGGTCGTCGAGGATCACGGGGCCGAGCTCGGTGACGTCGCCCGCGCCGACGGTGAGCACGACGTCGCCGGGCCGCGCCAGCGCGGCGGTGACGTGCGCCGCCGTCACCCGGTCCTCCACCGCCCGCACGCTCCCGCCCGACGCGGTCGCGGGCAGCAGGTCGGTGATCGTCCGGGCCGTGACGTCGGGGTCCACGTCCTCGCGCGCCCGGTAGACGCCCGTGACGACGACCTCGTCCGCGAGTGCGAGCGCCGCGGCGAACCGGTCGGCGAACGTCCGCGTGCGCGAGTACAGGTGCGGCTGGAAGAGCACGACGAGACGACCCGTGCCCGCGACGGGCCGCGCGGCGCGCAGGAGCGCCTCGACCTCGGTCGGGTGGTGGTCGTAGCTGTCGAAGACGCGGACGCCACCGGCCTCGCCCTTGGGCTCGAACCGGCGGCCCGTGCCGACGAAGGTCGCCGCGCCGGCCACGGCCGCGGCGGGCGCCGCGCCGAGCAGCACGGCCGTCACGACGGCCGCCGTCGCGTTGAGCGCGTTGTGCGCGCCCGGGAGGTCGAGCCGGAGGTCCAGCGGGTCGGGTCCGAGCGGTCCGCCCGCGACCACGGCGCTCACGGTGCCGGCGCCCACGACGACGTCGCGCACGCGGACGTCGGCCTCCGGGGCGGTCCCGTACGTCACGACCCGCCCTCCGGCGTCCCGGTGCGTCCGCGCGAGCGCCGCCGACCCGGCGTCGTCGGCGCACGCGACCAGCCACCCACCGGGCCGCACGCGGGCCGCGAAGTCGGCGAACGCCTGCCGGAAGGCCTCGTGCGAGCCGTAGTGGTCGAGGTGGTCCGCCTCGACGTTGGTCACGACGGCCACGCTCGGGGCGTAGTTGAGGAACGAGCCGTCGGACTCGTCCGCCTCCGCGACCAGGACGTCCGAGCTGCCGAGATGGCCGCCGGGCACGTGCCGGACCTCGCCGGCGTCGTCGCGCACCCGCACGGTGCCCCCGATCGCGAACGACGCGTCCGTGCCGCAGGCGCGCAGCACGGTGGCGACCATGGCGGACGTCGTGGTCTTGCCGTGCGCGCCCGCGACGGCGACGGCGCGCCGGCCGGCCATGAGCGCCGCGAGCGCCTCGGAGCGGTGCAGCACGCGCAGCCCGGCCGCCCGCGCGGCGGCCAGCTCGGGGTTGGACTCGCGCACGGCCGACGACACCACGACGGTGTCCACGAGCGGCGCACCGGACGGGTCGACGACGTGCGCGGCGTCGTGCCCCACCCAGACCTGCACGCCGTCGGCGCGCAGCGCCTCGAGCGCCTGCCCCGCGGCGGCGTCGGAGCCCTGCACGGGCACGCCCCGGGCGGCCAGCAGCCGCGCCACCACCGACATGCCCGCTCCCCCGACGCCGACGAGGTGGACCCGCCCGAGCGCGGCGAGGTCCGTGCCCTGCGGCGCCGTCATGCGCGCCGGCCCTCGGCGACGGCCTCGCCCACGAGGTCGGCCACGCGCGCCGCGGCGTCGCGCACGCCCGCCGCGGCCGCGGCGGCGCCCATCGCGTCGAGCCGGGCACGGTCGGCGAGCAGGCCCGGCACGGTGCGGGCGACCCACTCGGGCGTGAGGTCGGCGTCGTCGACCAGGACGCCGCCGCCCGCCTCGACGAGCGGGGCGGCGTTGAGCCGCTGCTCGCCGTTGCCGATCGGCAGCGGCACGTAGACGGCGGGGATGCCGAGCGCGGCCAGCTCGCACACCGTCCCCGCCCCCGCGCGGCACACCACGAGGTCCGCGACGGCGAGCGCCAGGTGCATGTCCGCCAGGTACTCGCGCACCTGGTAGCGGACCGTCTCGTGCGTGCCGGACAGCGCGCGGACGGCGGTGCGCACCCCCGCGTCCTTGCCGCGCCCGGTGAGGTGCAGCACCTGGGCGCCGGCGTCGAGGAGCGCGGCGGCGCCGCCCGCGACGGCCGCGTTGACCGACGCCGCGCCCGACGACCCGCCCGTCACGACGAGCGTGGGCAGCGAGGGGTCGAGGCCGAGCTCGTCGGCGGCGGCCACGCGCGCGGTGGCGGCGTCCGTCTCCCGGGCGGACACGAGCCGGGCGATCTCGCGCCGCAGCGGCAGGCCGACCGTGACGGCGCCGGCCAGCGGCGTGCCGGGGAACGTCGCCCCGACCCGCGAGGCCCAGCGGGCACCGAGCCGGTTCGCCAGGCCGGGACGGGCGTTCTGCTCGTGGACGACCACGGGCACCCCGCGGCGGCGGGCCGCGAGGTACGCGGGCGTCGACACGTACCCCCCGAAGCCGACGACCGCCTCCGCCCCGATCTCGTCGATCGCGGCCTCGGCGGCGCGCACGGCGGACACCAGCCTGCCGGGGAGCCGCAGGAGGTCGGGGCTGGGGCGGCGCGGCAGCGGCGCGCGCGGCACGGGACGCAGCTCGTAGCCGCGCGCCGGGACGAGGTCGACCTCGAGGCCGGTGGTCGTGCCGAGCACCAGGACCTTCGCGCCCGGCTCGCGGGCGCGCAGCTCGTCGGCGACGGCGAGCAGCGGGTTGACGTGACCCGCGGTGCCACCCCCGGCGAGCACGACGGAGCGGACGGGAGAGATGTTCACACGTGGACCCTACCGGCCGCGTGCGCGCCCGCCCCGGCCGATGACGGACAGGGAGCGGCGCACCGCGCTCCCCCGCGCCGCGAGCGCCTCGGCGGCGCCCGGCTCGGTGCGCGCGAACCCGATGACCATGCCGAGCGCGGCCATCGTCGTCACGAGCGCGGAGCCGCCCGCGGAGACCAGCGGGAGCGGGATCCCGATGACGGGGAGCACGCCGATGACCACGCCGATGTTGACGAACGCCTGGCCCACGACCCAGCAGGCGACCGCCGCCGTCGTGATCTTGACGAACGGGTCGGGGTGGCGGCGCACGACGCGCGCCATCGCGACGCCCAGCACCGCGAACAGGGCCAGGACGAGCAGCGTCCCCAGGAGCCCGAGCTCCTCGCCGATGATCGCGTAGATGAAGTCGTTGTGGGCCTCGGGCAGGTAGCGCCACTTCTCGCGGCTCGCCCCGAGCCCCACGCCGAACAGCCCGCCCGTGCCCAGCCCGTACAGCCCGTGGATCGACTGGTAGCACTCGCCCAGCGGGTCGGTGCACGTGCCGTACGTCGCGAGGATGCGGCCCATGCGGTTCTCGTTGCCGCTGACGAAGAAGACGCCCACGGCGGCCGCTGCCGCGGCACCGCCGAGCACCAGCATCTTCGCGGGCGCCCCGGAGACCCACAGCGCCCCGGCCACGAGCGCGACGACGACGATCGCGGTGCCCAGGTCGTGGCCGGCCATGATCAGGCCGACGAGGGCGAGGGCGCCGGGGATCGCGGGCACGAACGCGTGCCCCCAGCTGCCGAGCAGGTGCTGCTTGCGCCCGAGCACCGTGCCGAGCCAGACCGCGAGCGCGAGCTTGCCGAGCTCGGCGGGCTGGACGACGACCCCGCCGCCGAGGTGGACCCATCCCGTGTTCCCGCCCGCGCTGAGCGCGAACGCGGGCACGAGCGTGAGGGCCTGCAGGCCGAGCGCGAGGAACAGCGCGGGCCACGCGAGCCGTCGGTACCAGCGGGCGGGCACGCGCGTGGCGACGAGCATGAACGGCAGACCGAGCAGCGCCCACTGCGCCTGCGCCAGGAACGCCGCGTAGGGCGACTCGCCCTCGGCGATCGAGGTGACGGTCGAGCTCGAGAGCACCATGACGAGCCCGATGACGAGCAGAAGGCCCGTGGCACCGACGAGCAGGTAGTAGCTCGTGACCGCGGAGTTCCACTGGCCCAGCCAGGGACGCTCGGGGGCGGACCTGCGGGCGCTCGTGGTGACCGCCATGCCCCTCCCCCTCTACTCCGCGAGCTCCTGCACGGCGGCCGCGAACGCGGCGCCGCGTTCCGCGTAGGAGCCGAACTGGTCCATCGAGGCGCCGGCCGGGGCGAGGAGCACGGTGTCGCCCGGCTGGGCGAGGTCCCGCGCGGCCGCCACGGCCCGGCGCATCACCGACCCAGTGTCGCCGGGATCGACCCGCACGACGGGGATCTCGGGCGCGTGTCGGGCCAGCGCACCCGTCCACGGTTCGGCGTCGACGCCGATCACCACCGCGGCGCGCAGCCGGTCCCCTCGGCGGGCGACGAGGTCGTCGAGCGGGGCGCCCTTGGCGAGGCCGCCCGCGACCCACACGACGGTGCCCGGCGCGTACGTCGCGAGCGACGCCGCGGCGGCGTGCGGGTTGGTCGCCTTGGAGTCGTCCACGTACGCGACGTCGTCGAGCAGCCGCACCCGCTCGATGCGGTGCGCGCCCGGCCGGAAGGCGCGCAGACCGTCGCGGACGGCGGCCGCCGGGACGCCGTGCGCGCGGGCGAGCGCGGCCGCCGCGAGCGCGTCGGCCACGACGTGGGGCGGCGGCACGGGAGCCTCGCCGTCCGCCGCCGCCGCCAGGTGCGCCAGGTCGGCGAGCGTGCCCAGCTCGGCCGCGTACGTGCGGCGGTCGGGCGCGTCGGCCGGCGCGTGGAACGCGCGGTCGACCAGCACGTCCTCGACAAGGCCCAGCTGGCCGGGCCCGGGCGAGCCGAGCGTCACGCCCACCGCGCGGGCGCCCTCGACGACGTCCGCGGCCCGCACGAGGTCCTCGGTGACCGGGTCGGCCGCGTTGTACACGCAGGCGACCTGCGCCCGGGCGTAGACCCGTCCCTTGTCGGCCGCGTACGCCTCGAGCGACCCGTGCCAGTCGAGGTGGTCGGGCGCGACGTTGAGCACCGCCCCGGCCTCGGCCGACATCGTGTGCGTGAAGTGCAGCTGGAAGCTGGACAGCTCGACCGCCAGGACGTCCAGGTCCGGGTCGAGCGCCGCGGTGAGCAGCGGCGTGCCGACGTTGCCCACCGCCGCGGTCCGCAGGCCGGCGGCGGCGAGGATCGACGCGAGCATCTCGACCGTGGTGGTCTTGCCGTTGGTGCCCGTGACCGCGAGCCACGGCGCCGGACCTCGCTCCTCGCCGCCGGGCCCGCGCCGCCCGACGCGAAGGCGCCACGCGAGCTCGACCTCGCTCCAGACGGGCACGCCGCCCTGCGCGGCGGCCGCGAGCAGCGGCGTGCCGGGTGCCCACCCGGGCGAGGCGACGACCAGGTCCGCGCCGGCCGCGAGGCGCTCGGCGACGGCCCGGTCGTCGGCCTCGGGTCCCCGCACGTCGGCGTCCTCGGCCCGCGCGTCGACCGTGACGAGCTCGCGCACGCGGCCCGAGAGCGCCGCGACCACGGCGCGCCCGCTCACCCCGAGCCCCGCGACGACGACGCGCGCGGCGTCGAGCGGGACCGACGGCTCGACCGGTCCCCGGGCCGGCGGCGCGACCATCAGCCGACCACCCACTCGGCGTAGAACACGCCCATGCCGAGGGCGGCGAACAGGCCGGCGATGAGCCAGAACCTGATCACGATCGTGACCTCTCCCCACCCGGAGAGCTCGAAGTGGTGGTGCAGCGGCGCCATCTTGAACACCCGCCGTCGCGTCATCTTGAAGAAGCCGATCTGGATGACGTCGGACAGCACGATGATGACGAACAGGCCGCCGATGATCGCCGCGAGGATTTCGGTCCGCGAGAGGATCGACAGGCCCGCGAGCGCGCCGCCGAGCGCGAGCGAGCCGGTGTCGCCCATGAAGATCTTGGCGGGGCTCGCGTTCCACCACAGGAACCCGAAGCAGGCGCCCATGATGGCGGCCGCCACGATCGCGACGTCCTGCGGGTCGCGCACCTCGTAGCAGCGCGGGCCCGCGGCGAGCAGCCGCTGGCACGACTGGTTGAGCTGCCAGATCCCCACGATGACGTACGCGCCGAACACGATGAGCGACGTGCCCGTCGCGAGGCCGTCGAGGCCGTCGGTGAGGTTCACCGCGTTGGACCACGCGGTGATGAGGAAGTTGGCCCACACCACGAACAGGATCAGGCCCACGGTGGCGCCCGCGAACGCGAGGTCGAGGTTGGTGTCGCGCAGGAACGAGATGCGCGTCGAGGCGGGCGTCCGCGAGTTCGCGTTGGGGAACTGCAGCGCGAGCACCGCGAACGAGACCCCGACGAAGCCCTGGCCGACGATCTTGGCCCACGCCGTGAGGCCGAGGGAGCGCTGCTTGCGGATCTTCGTGAAGTCGTCGAGGAAGCCGACCAGCCCCAGCCCGGTCATCAGGTAGAGGCACAGCAGCGCCGTCACGCTCGGCGCGCGCCCGGCCACGACCATGGACGCCGCGACCCCGACCAGCGTCGCGCCGATGATCACGACACCGCCCATCGTGGGCGTCCCGCGCTTGGTGAAGTGCGCCGTCGGACCGTCCTGGCGCACGAACTGCCCGTAGTTGCGGTGCACGAGGAACCGGATGAACAGCGGCGTGCCGAACAGCGCGACGAGCAGCGAGGCGCTCGCCGCGACGAGGATCGCGATCACGGGGCGACCTCCGCCAGCTCGTCGGCGAGCCGCCACAGCCCGGTGGAGTTCGACGCCTTGACGAGCACGACGTCGCCCGGGCGGAGCGCCTCGCGCAGGACGGCGCGCGCGGCGTCGAGGTCCGGCACGAACACCGACTCCTCCCCCCAGGAGCCCTCCTGGAGCGCCCCCTCGTGGATGTGGTACGCCCCGTCGCCGACGACGACGAGCTGCTTGACGTTGAGCCGCACCACGAGCCGGCCGATCTCGTCGTGCGCGACGCGGGCGTCGTCGCCGAGCTCGCGCATCTCGCCGAGCACCGCGACCGACCGGCGGGTGCGTCCCGCCATGACCGCGAGCGTGCGCAGGGCGGCCTTCATCGAGTCGGGGTTGGCGTTGTAGGCGTCGTCGACGACGGTCACCCCGTCCGGGCGCTCGGTGACGGCCATGCGGTGGGGGCTCAGCGCGCCCGCCGCGGCGAGCCGCTCGGCGACGGCCGCGAGAGGGACGCCGAGGCGCAGCGCCGCGGTCGCGGCCGCGAGCGCGTTCGTGACGTGGTGGGCGCCGACGAGCCGCAGCGCGACGTCCGCCGCACCGCCGTCGGCGGACAGGCGGAACCGGGCGCGCCCGCCGTCGACCTCGACGCCGGTCGCCCGCACGGCGGCGGCCGGGATGGTGCCGAACGTCACCACCTCCGTGCCGGGCGCGGCCCGGTCGGCCATGGCGGCGACGCGCAGGTCGTCGGCGTTGAGGGCGACGACCCCGCCGGGCACCACGCCCGAGACCATCTCGCCCTTGGTGCGGGCGATCGCCTCGACGTCGCCGAAGAGGCCGAGGTGCGCGCTGCCGACCGCCAGCACGATGCCGACGTCGGGCGGGGCGATCCGCGTGAGGTAGGCGATGTTGCCCGGCCGGTCGGCGCCCATCTCGAGGACGAGGAAGCGGGTCGCGGGCGTGGCCCGCAGCACGGTCAGCGGCAGGCCGACCTCGTTGTTGAAGGACCCGGTGGGGACCACGACCGCGGACGGGTCGGCGTCCTCGCCCGCCTCGGGCCCCAGGAGCTGGCCGAGCAGGTCCTTGGTGGTCGTCTTGCCGACCGAGCCGGTGACCGCGACGACCTTGAGGTCGCCGGCGGCGCGCGCCCGCTGCAGCACGTGCCGCGCGAGCTCGCCGAGGGCGGTCTGGACGTCGTCGACCACGACGGCGGGCACGCCGTCGAGCTCGCGCGCGGCGAGCACGAGCGCCGCGCCCGCGGCGACCGCGGCGCCGGCGAAGTCGTGCCCGTCGACGTGCTCGCCCGGCAGGGCGACGAACAACGACCCGTCCTCGACGAGGCGCGAGTCGACGACGACGGGCCCGGCCACGACGGTGCCCGGCCCGGCGTCCCCGGCCAGCCTCCCGGAGGTCGCCTCGGCGACCTCGGCGGCGGTCAGCTCGATCATGCGGTGGTGGTCCTCTCGTGCCTCGTGGCCAGGGCGTGCCGTGCCTCGACGCGGTCGTCGAGCTCGAGGTCGACGCCCGCGACCTCCTGGATCGTCTCGTGGCCGCGCCCCGCCACGAGCACCGTGTCGTCCGGGCCGGCGTCGAGCACGGCCTGCCGGATCGCCGCCGCGCGCGGAGCGACCTCGAGCACCTCGACGGTGCGGCCGGCGCCGGCGGCGACGTCGCGCGCCGCGCGGGCGCCGCCGAGCACCTCGGCGCGGATCGCGGCCGGGTCCTCCCCGTGGGGGTCGTCGTCCGTCACGACGACCACGTCGGCCCCCGCGACGGCGGCCGCACCCATCGCGGGGCGCTTGCCGGGGTCGCGGTCCCCCGTGGCGCCGAACACCACGACGAGCCGGCCCGCCGTCGTCGGCCGCAGCGCGGCCAGCGCGAGCTCGAGCGCGTCGGTGTTGTGCGCGAAGTCGACGACGACGCGCGGCAGGCCCGGCCCGTCGGCCTCGCCGCCCCGTCCCACGACCTCCATGCGCCCCGGCACGGTGGCCGAGAGCCCGTCGGCCGCGTCGAGCGCCTCGCGGACGTCGTCGAGGTGCGCCCCGCCCTCGAGGACCATCACGACGGCGAGCGCCGCGTTGGCGACGTTGAACCCGCCGGGCAGGCTCGTGGACGTCCGCAGGGCGCGACCGTCGGCGTGGGTCAGGGTGAACGCCGAGCCGGTGCCGTGCGGCGTGACGTCGGACACGGTCCAGTCGGCGGGCGGCTCGTCGGCGCGCGCGGGCCGCGTGCGCAGCGTCGCGACGGGCACCCGGGCGGCCGCCACCATGCGCTCGCCCCACGTGTCGTCGACCACGACGACGCCCCGGCGGGCGTGCTCGGGCGTGAAGAGCCGCGCCTTGGTGTCGAAGTACGCCTGGAGGTCACCGTGGAAGTCGAGGTGGTCCTGGCTCAGGTTGGTGAAGCCCGCGACGCCGAACTCGACGCCGTCGACGCGGTGCAGAGCCAGCGCGTGCGAGGACACCTCCATGGCCAGCGTCCGGACGTCGTCCTCGACCATCGCCGCCAGGAGGGCCTGGAGGTCGGCGGCCTCCGGCGTGGTCAGGCGGCTCGCCAGCACGCGGTCCCCCGAGCGCATCTCGACCGTGCCGATCAGACCGCCCTTCCAGCCCAGCGCGCGCAGCAGGTGGTCGACCTGGTAGGTGGTCGTCGTCTTGCCGTTGGTCCCGGTGACGCCGAACGTCATGAGGTGCTCGGCCGGGTTGCCGTAGACCCACGCCGCGACGGCGCCGAGCACGGCGCGCGGGTCGTCGGCGACCAGC